>JAFGPB010000066.1 GCA_016926205.1 Bacteroidales bacterium | reverse complement strand
TCATTGCAATTTTCTCCATGTTAATATTACGAAAATTGCCCGAGGTTCTCTAATTTAGAAGTGTCCTGTTTTTCGGGGGGAGGTCATCACCGGAAAAAAAACTAATCCCGTGGTACAACCCGGGATTTTGTTTTTTTCAAAGTTACTTAACGTTCAGATCAAAACGGATCTCAACCCGGGCTTCAACCGGAATCCCCCCTTCCGAAGCAGCTTGCCAGGGCTGGATCTCAGCTATACAGCGCTTGTATTCTTCAGCAATTGGTGTGGGAATGTCTTTATGGATATTGATTGAGGTGACCTGTCCATCCTGTTGAACGGACAGGGTAACCACTATTCTGTATTTCCCCGGAAGATCATTGAGTTTTTCATGATCAAGACTGGTTTCCACAAGCTTTTTATAGGCCCGTAAAGAACCACCCGGAGGAACAGGTCCGGTTAGTTCAATGACAGATTTAACAGTTTTCGATCTTTTATCAAATATGGTTGCCGAGACCTTACCTGTAATATCAGCTTTTTCACTGGCCTGATAACTGACTAATACCATCTCTTCCAGTGTGAGTACAGCTTCCTGCATCATGAAGTTGTAGCCGGGAATTTCATCGCCGGTTATTTTGATTTCTCTGAATCCCAGATAACGTAAAGCTAGTGATGAATCTGGATCAAACATCTCCAGAGAAAACTTTCCATCCTGATCCGTAATGGTCTTGTTGCCTGTTGCTGTTTCAAGAATGGCGACACCGGGAAATGCATTTCCTTCCTGATCTACCATCCTTGCCGTCAAAACGCTGGAAGGAAAGGATTCCGGAACAGCAGCAGTTTCCAGTCTTTTGTCTTCCACATTCATAAAAGTTGCAGCTGGAGGCTTATTTACCGCATCCTGTTCCCTGCTCCCGGCCATTTCTGTTGAACGCATTTCTTTCACTTCATCCGGTTCCCGGGCTTCATAAACCTCTGTTGTTTTAGGGATCTTTGCCGCAGATGGCTCATACAGTATTTCTTTGGGTTTCTCCTCGCTTTCCTGATTTGCAGCCTGAAATTCATCCGGGTTTTCTGCTTTGGCAACATTTGTATTCTCCAAAGGTTGCACCGGAATGTTCATGTGAGGTTCCTGTTCCACCACAGGAGGTTCAGGAGAAGGAAGGGCTTCATTTTTGTCTTCTTCAACTGACCGTTCAACAGACTGCTCCTGGGCGATTTCCCTAAATTTCAACTCCTCCGGCCTGTTCATCAACAAAAAATACAATACGCTTCCCAGACCTGCAAACAGTACAAGTGATGCAGCAATACGTAAATAGGGATGTAAAATAGGTTTCTCCGTCTTTCTTATTCTGTCTGCCAGCCTGCCTTCCATCAAATTCATATCTGCTTCAAGTTCATCAGATGTCAACAGGTTTAATCCCTCGAATGCCTCTTCCTCAAATGCATCACGCATCACTTCCTTTTCAAGTTCATGGCGTTGGTTGTTCGAAAGAAGACCTTTCAGGTAGTCCATAATACGCTGATATGTCAAAAACAGTTTAGCCATTTTTTGCCAATTCCTTATAATTTTCCAAACAGATTTTTAAATTCCGTTTCCCGTTTTGAATGTAACTTTTAACCTTGTTTTCATTGACCTTCATTTCCGCGGCAATTACCTTATAGCATTTCTGCTGATAATAAAACTGCTCAATACATGTTCGTTGCATCTCATTCAGCTTTTCCATGCATAAAGCCAGTTTTGTCAGCATCGCATCATCCTCCGTTTCATCTACAGGGTGCACAATTGCCGTTGATTCCATAAATTCTTCCGGTAAAAACATGTCCTGACTGTTTCTGATCTTTTTTATACCTCTCAGCCGCATCAGACACTGATTCTTTGTTATCGCATACAACCAGCTTTTAAAATTCCTGATTTCAAACCGCATAACATCCTTTACCAGCACCTCAAAGACCTGCATCACAAGATCCTGACTTTCTTCCCTGTTCTTAAGGTATTTCATGCCCACACCATAAACCATATGCATATACTTTTTATATAGTATGCCCAGTATTCCGGGATCCCCTTCCTTCCGGTAAGCAAGGATCAAATTCTCATCACCGGATAAATCCTGAACGTTTTCTGAATTTGATTTCAAAACAACTGCTTAATCCACAACCTAAAAATGTTTCTGACCATATCAAAATTAAGACTATAAAAAGACTTACGAAATAAGAGGACTTCATTTTTTTGCTCTTATCAGTGAATTCCCTTAAAGAGATATATGCCCTGGAATTCCTGCCCAGAAACTGACCCTGTCACATAAATGACAAAGAATCACCAGGATTTTATGGAAAACGGATGCTGACTGCACCTTATTTGTAAAAATGTGTTTCACCAAATCTTTACAATTATGAAAACAATAGCAATGCTTATCGGATTGATATTATTGACCTCTTCTTCCTCAATGAACTTTATGATAAACGGGATTGTGACTGATATTTATGGCAATCCCCTTCCCGGAGTTACAATACAGGTCAAAGGCAGCTCAGAAAGCACACTCTCAGATGCGAATGGCTTATTCACTGTGAATATAAAAGATTCAAAAGCCATCCTGGTTTTCAGCTGTGCAGGATATGTCACAAGTGAAATCAGGGCCGGCCATCCGGATTACCTCAGGGTGGTGCTTACAGAAGATGCCGTTGCACTGAAAGAAGTTGTCGTGGCAGGTTATGCAAATGAAAAGAAAGCTGATTTCGCAGGTACGGTTTCCGTGAAGCCCGTAACTCCATCTTGTCAACCCTTTTTTCCTGTCTCCAGATACCATTCTTCAACGGAATTCAATACTGAGGGCTATTCAACCATTCACGAGAACGGTTTTAAAAGCCCGCTGCGTGAGCCCCTGTCAACATTTTCCATTGATGTGGATGCTGCTTCGTACAGCAATGTCAGGCGCTTCATCTATCAGGGTCAGCGGCCCGTACGGGATGCCGTCCGTATTGAAGAGATGATCAATTATTTTGACTATGATTATCCACAGCCCAGGAACGGCCACCCATTTTCCATCATCTATGAGTTGGGTGAATGTCCCTGGAATCAGGACAATTTATTGCTGCATATCGGATTGCAGGGTGAAAAAATGAGTAACGATGAGGTACCTCCCTCAAACCTGGTCTTTCTTATCGATGTCTCCGGTTCCATGGACGCTCCTAACAAACTCCCCCTGCTGAAGAACGCCATGAAATTGCTGGTCGGTCAGCTGCGCGCAATTGACCGTGTAGCAATTGTGGTGTATGCAGGAAATTCCGGACTGGTCCTTCCTTCGACTCCCGGTGATCAGAAAGAAAGGATTACTGCTGCCCTTGAGCGGCTGCATGCAGGAGGATCGACAGCCGGGGCTGCAGGATTGAAACTTGCCTATGAGGTGGCAGAAAAACACTTCATCGGGGACGGCAACAACCGCATTATACTTGCCACTGACGGTGATTTCAACGTAGGTCCGTCCAGCAATGCCGAAATGGAAAGAATGGTCGAGTCCTACCGCAACAAAGGTATATTTATTTCGGTGGCCGGTTTTGGGATGGGCAATTATAAAGATGATAAAATGGAGATCATTGCCGATATGGGAAATGGCAATTACTCTTACATAGATAATCTGATGGAGGCCAAAAAAGTGTTTATCAACGAATTCACCAGCACTCTGTATACCATTGCAAAAGATGTAAAGATACAGATCGAGTTTAATCCCGCTTATGTGAGGGAATACAGATTGATAGGCTATGAAAACCGTCTGATGAATGAGGAGGATTTCGATGATGATCAAAAAGATGCAGGAGAGCTGGGAGCCGGTCATTCTGTTACTGCTTTGTATGAGATCGTACCTGCAACTGATGGCAATGATCCGGAACGCATCCTGAGATACCAGCAATCGGATGTCAATCCCGATGCTGTCAACAACCATGAGATTGCAACGATTCAATTCCGTTATAAAAAGCCCGACAGCGATACAAGCATTTTGTTAAGGGAAGTCATCCCCAACAGAATACCTGGTCAGGAAAAAACATCTGACAATTTCAGATTTTCTGCTGCAGTAGCAGGTTTTGGGATGCTGCTAAGTGACTCTGAATTCGCCGGAAGCATGGATGCAGAGCAGGTGCTTGACATGGCCAGGGCATCCAGGGGTCCGGATGAGGACGGATACCGTTCGGAATTTATCAATCTGGTCGAGCTGAGTGAGAGCCTTTTGCTGAACAGCAGGGATGAGTGGTAAAAATCCGGAAAAGCGGTCTTTGATTCTGTGATTCGAAACAAGTTTGCAATGCTAAGGACTGCCCTAAGGTATGCCATTGAAAAAATGCCGGTGGAATTGAAAAAGAAGGCAATGGAGAAGTAAGAAGAAAACGGATCCTTACATCGTCAATCATTGTGAATTCATTGATTTACCTTATCTTTAGCCGTTGATACAAACTTCAGGTTTGTTTTTGCAGGGCAATGTAATCCTCGCCATGTGATGTGATGAGAAAAATACTGGGAATTTCAGCATATTACCATGATTCCGCAGCAGCTATCCTGATTGACGGCAGCATTGTCGCCGCTGCCCAGGAAGAAAGATTCACAAGGAAAAAATTTACCTCTGAATTTCCGGCACATGCGATCCGGTTCTGTCTTGAATACTCAGGGTGCAGCATTGACGAGCTTGACGCTGTGGTATTTTATGACAAACCATTGCTCAAATTTGAAAGATTGCTGGAGACCTATTATGCATTTGCTCCAAGGGGACTTGCTTCATTTCTGAAAGCCATGCCCGTCTGGACTAAAGAAAAGATGTTTCTGAAAAAATCTTTGCATGAAGGACTGTCCCAAATTCAGAATTATGACAGGAAAAAGCTTTTACTGCTGTTTCCGGAACATCATATATCGCATGCTGCCAGCGCTTTTTATCCCTCTCCCTTTCAGGAAGCTGTCATATTAACGATAGACGGCGTCGGAGAATGGGCAACAGCATCCATTTGTCATGGAAGGGACAACAGGATCACCATGCTCAGAGAAATGCGGTTCCCTCATTCAGTGGGGCTTCTGTATTCAGCCTTTACCTATTATCTGGGCTTCCGTGTCAACTCAGGTGAATATAAACTGATGGGCCTGGCTCCTTATGGCAATCCGGATTCCGGTCAAACCCAAGAGTTCATCAGATTGATCAAAGAAAACCTGGTGTCCGTAAAAGAGGATGGTTCAATATGGCTCAACCAGTCTTACTTCAATTATGCTACCGGACTGAGAATGGTACATGAAAAAAAATGGGAAAAGCTCTTTGGATTTCCTGCCATCAGGCCTGACGTTAACATTGAACAGAAGCACTGCAATCTGGCCTGCGCAATTCAGTCTGTTACAGAAGAGATTATAATGAATATGGCCCGGGAAGCAAAGAGACTCACCGGAGCCGATCATCTGTGTATGGCAGGTGGTGTAGCTTTGAATTGTGTGGCAAACGGAAAACTGATGCGCGAAGACTTGTTCTCCGATATATACGTCCAGCCTGCAGCCGGAGATGCGGGAGGTGCAGTAGGAGCAGCCCAGATTGCATATCATATGTACTTTGATGAAAAGCGGATTGTAAGATACAATACAGATGCCATGCAGGGAGCCTTTCTTGGACCGGATTATTCCGATAAGGAAGCAGTCCTTGCCTTCCGAAAACATAAAGCTGTCTATAAAAAAATTGAGGATTTTGATGCATTGTGCAGTGAAACTGCGGACTGCATCAATGAAGGCAATGTCGTAGGGTGGTTTCAGGGACGGATGGAATATGGCCCCCGGGCTTTAGGCAACCGCAGTATACTGGGAGATGCCAGAAATCCGGAAATGCAGAAAAAGCTGAATATCAAAATAAAATACAGGGAGGGTTTCAGACCTTTTGCACCTGCAGTGCTGATTGAATATTCAAAAGAATTCTTTGATCTTCAATGTGCCTCACCTTACATGCTGTTCATTGCTTATGTCAATCCGGAACGAAGAAAAAAGCTTCCGGAAAATTATCATGATCAGGATCTGTGGAGTAAATTGTACCATCAGAGAAGCGATATACCGTCGGTCACCCACCTGGATTTTTCCGCGAGGATACAAACCGTTCACCGGGAAACAAATCCGAAGTTCTGGCAGCTCATTGAAGCTTTCAGGAAAAAAACAGGTTATGGTGTTCTTGTCAATACAAGTTTCAACGTTCGGGGTGAACCTGTTGTTTGTTCACCTGAAGATGCTTACGCATGCTTCATGCGTACTGAGATGGATTATCTTGTTGTCAATGATTTTTTCCTTAAGAAGACGGATCAGCCCGACTGGGAAAACAGGGAAAAATGGAAGAAAGAATTTGAAAAGGATTGAGAGTACAAGTAAACCCAAAAGAATTGATAAGAATATTGGCTGAAAACCATGAATAAAAATTCAAAAAGGAAATCATGTTCGAATTGCTAAAAGACCTCTGGCTCTTTATGAAGGAGCGCAAGAAATACTGGTTAATACCGGTTATCATTATCCTGTTGATACTGGGATTGCTGATCGTTTTCAGCGCAGGCAGCGCCATCGCACCATTTATATACACAATTTTCTAATGGCAGATATGAACAAAGACACATCAAAATCGACAATACTGATCATTTCCATGGGATTTTTAGTCCTGTACCTTGTATTCTCCTGGCAGTGGGCTGTATATGTATCACTTATTATCGGTTTAACAGGAATACTTTCTGCGTGGCTGAGCAGGAAAATCGAATGGATGTGGATGAAACTGGCAGACCTGCTGGGGTATATACTTCCCAATGTCCTGTTGGCCGTGTTATTCTTCTTTATTCTCTTTCCAATCTCATTGCTATACAAACTGTTTCACAAAGATCCATTGATGCTGTCCCGGAAACATAAGTCTTACTTCATCAATGTTGATAAATCTCCGGACAAAAAAAGTTTTGAAAAACCCTGGTGAGCCAGGCGATCCGGACAATACCCTTTATTTTTACTGCCTAGCATAAACCCCTACCCTCCCACTCAGCTTATTAACGATCAGCCATGAGCTCCTATAATCTTCTGGTCCTTCCGGGATTGCATTTGCAGATCCTTTGAGAACTTCAGATGTCTTTCAATCAGATCCTTAAGTGTAAAACTTTTAAAATACGCAACAATCTGATCATTCAGACCCTGCCAGAAATCTCTTGTTGCACATGCGTCTTCCCTTTCGCAGATGATGTGATGATCAATGCAGTCGATCACGCAAATTCCGTGTTCAAATGCATTATGGATATCGTACATGGTGATCAGGGACGGATCCCTGCTCAGTCTGTAACCACTCTTTTTGCCCCTGATGTTGGCTATCAGTCCGGCGACTTTCAGAGCAATGATGATGTGATCGAGGTATTTAACCGAAATATCCTGGTTCACTGCAATATCCTTTTGCAGAATACCGGTTTCGGTCCTGGCAAGGGCAATTTCAAGCATTGTCCTTATCCCGTATCTGGTTCTGGTACTGAATTTCAATGTAAAGCTTGATTTGAATCAATTCCTGCAGTGGAAATGACAATGTCAAATTTAATAAATACTTCGTTCAGAACACGGACCAGACCCATTGCTTTTTCAGGAGGTTCAAGCTGGAAATCGGTCAACAGGAATTTGGTTTCACCGCTCACAGTGATCCTGTTTTCCGGTCCTGTAAGGATTGAATAGTCAGCATGAAGAGCCTTTTTCGTGCCTGCGAGGGTTATGATCATATCCAGCTGATCTATAAACGTTCCGCCAGCAATGCAATCGAAACTACTTTTTTGAACTGCTACAACGATCTCTGGATATTCCGAGGCTTTCAGAAGTGCAAGGAAATCATTTCGCATGGCAGGGATGCTGCTCCTGAAAGATTGTACGGGAATGCTGAAATCCATCAGGCAGGTATCAGGTTTGCTGTAACAGTCTGTATGTTCCGTGGCAAAACTGACAGGCAGCGGACTCTCATACATAAACTCAAAATTGTTTATGTTGGTGGCTCCTTCAATGCGTATTCCCTGCAGATGGTATTCGTAATCATGATCTTCCGGATCGGGACATTTTTGTGTACCGTTCATAAGCAACAGCAGCATATATACGAGCGTACCCAATTTCATATCGGTTAAAAAGAAATGGCAGCTTCGATCATCATGCCATTAAAACCTGCATCTTCACCGTAGTCAGTTATAAAATCCCGATAATTCTGTTTAACATATTCAAATTTCAATACAGTGGATTTCAGCATAAAACATCCCCCTCCAATCTGAATGCGGTTTACGTATCTGTCATGATCGGATGCCGCGATGGGATTTCCCTTTACCAGGTTGTAACGGGCTCCGGCATAAAATTGCTCCTGTCCACCAAACCTTAGCAATCCCTCAACACCGATCTGGCTGAATCTAAACTCGTCTCCCGAAGCATAGTTACCTGATGCAATTTCATAAGTGCCAAAGAACTCAAAACCTTTAAACAGGGTGAACAGATTTACCATCAGGGAATTGGTTTTGTTTGCAGTACTCGGGGACCATCTTCCTGTTGTATGTCCGCTTTTTATATCCGTATCGGACGAACTGTCAGTCACCCGCTTCATCACAAGATAATACCTTGAACCCGTGCGGTCGCCTCCATAAAGCGAGTTGTTATGATTTCTTGCAGGCATATGATAGCCGGATACGGTCAGTCTGGTTCTGAGTTCATCATGCAACTGTTTATCAATGCCAGCCTTCCAGTACACTCCCAGTTCTTTATGCGCATCATAGGATGTATAACTTCCATCACTGTACCGTACCAGGTCTTGGCGCAAACTTCCCGTTGTCACGGCACCCATGAAAAGCCACCCGCTTCTCCTGAACATGATCTCGATTGCTGGAGCTGTTGTAAAAGCATCCATGATGTAATTGCCCACAAAAGGATTTGTTGTAGCACGTCCATTATCCGTACGTCTGTAATGTGCATCGCCATAATCAAGTTCCATGTTGCCCACCTTTACAGTTAATAAATCCATTGCACGTTTAATACCTTCTGAATGAATAAATGGCAATTCATCGATCAGCAGGTACCCACCCTTTACCCATGTTTCATTATGATGGCGGGAAGACAGGTAGGTCTCCACGTTTACCCTGATACCTTCTGCCAGATCCGCAATGATGCTGAAATTCGCTGTAGGCAGATTGAATCCTGTACCCAGAGGTATCAAAGCGCTGTCAGCATAATGTTCAAGCATCTGATACTGGATGGCAAAGTCTCCCCCGACAGATACGCCTGTTTTATGAAAGTCCTCTGTGGAAATCTGGGGAAGCTCAAATTGTTGTGCGGACAAGGATGTGATCATAAGGAATAAAAATCCAAGAATAAATGCTTGGATTCCAATAGATTTTTTCATGTTTTTATATTTTTGGTTGCATGTTTCGCTTCGTTGCTTCGTACTATATGTTCTGCGTTGGATTATAGTGTGTTTTTCGCACTTGATTGAATGCATAATTTCAGGTTTCTTATTTCGTGAATGAATTGTACATTTTAGAATATCTTATCCGGAGTCTGTAACTTATTTGTCTGATGTAAGAACAGGATTGAACTCAAATGAATATTCCAGGGTCACGGAATCATAGGTTTTTAAAACACCAAGCATGGCAGTTGGCGGCTCAATATTGTAATCGGACATGTTAAGGGACAACGTACCAAAAACTGAAATACGATTTTCATCCAGGACATGTCCTGTGAAGCGTACAACCACCTGATTTGTTTTACCAGCAATCGTTAAAAAACCGGAGATCTGGCCGGAAATCTGGCCGTTCGATGAGTTTAACGATTGCAGCTCAGCCTGTCTGAATGTTATGAAAGGTGACCGGTTTGCCTGTAATGCATCATGCGCTTTATTGTCCATCAGATTGCTCTCACTTCTAATATCCTTTACAGCAACAGAAAAATGAACATCAGCGATATTCTGCACTTCCATATCATCAAGGTCAAATACCAGGTTGCACGCAAAATTCTCAGCCTCCATAGTCCAGTCATGCAAAGATGATGTACCGTGTATGGCGAATTTGCTACGGGATTCAACGATCCTGTAAGACGGCTGGGTTAAAACCATGCTGATGGATGCAACTGATATCAACAAGTACATAATTATGAACCGTTTTGTTTGTCTTTTCATAGCCATTTCGTTTAGTTCAAAATTAGAATCCTATATATCCTATTACAAATATAGGATAAAATAACAAATTGTACACATAAAAACAGAGAAGAAAAGCAATTTCTTTCAGATGCCTATCGAATGAAGTTCTGTGCTGTTTGTCATGGAAATGTTCACACCTAATTTGTCCATCATATAACTTCAACTTGCTGAAAAGCTTTTTTGTTAGGTTTCAGAAGTCCGACAACTTTGGATTTATTGTAATTTACTTGGGTAAGAGCATTCGTAGTCACCTTTTTATAAGCCCCTAAAGTGGCCCCCTCTCATATAAATAGTTAATTATAATTATCCGCAACAGACAGCTGATGCTGAACGGCCCAATCGATGATTTCGGGAGGCTACCCAAAAACAGTAAGATGTTTGGCTTCCGTTAAGAGAACAGAGGATTGCACATTTTATTTTCATGGCTTTCTCCTACAAATTCACGGAATTTTGCGCTTTTGTATTGTGGATTTACCGTTTATCTTTGCAGCTGAATCAGGAGAGATGCCGGAGCGGTCGAACGGGGCGGT
>JAFGPB010000065.1 GCA_016926205.1 Bacteroidales bacterium | reverse complement strand
CTGTATCTGAAATCCTATGATCTGGTTGTTCTCACGGACATTGTTGAATCCTCTTGATAAGAGCATATAGTTTTCGTACATATCTTTAAAATTTAATGGTTATTTAACAAATTTCATTATCTGTCAAAGCAGTTCAGGCCCTGCCAAGAAGTTTTCTCATCATTACATGGTGCATACGCACCTGATACACTTCATCAATGGGAACACACCATTGGTTCTGCCAGCGCCGCTGACCCTCATATTCACTGTCAATGGCACCTTCGTATCCTCCCTCCACCAGTACTTTAAACGCCTTAGAATAGGTTTCTGTGGTCCTTGCATCAGCCATGTCATAAAATTTGCCATGGGTATTATAAATATAAGGAATAAGAGGCCTTATATCCTCAGGATCATTTTCAACCCTTTGCATGGGTGCTCCCTGTGGCTGGGCACCCTGTGGCGGTGGAGTTGCTCCGTAAGCTGCTGCTCCTCCCTGCTGTGAACCTGCTCCTCCTGGTGTTTCAATGGGCAGGTCTCCCATATCCAGTGTAAATCCTATATGTTTGGTGCCGGTTTTGGTAATGACATTCATGATCCTGTCCACAAATTCTCCCTTAAGGGGAATCGGAGAATGAAGTTCAGGACATATTTTAACATCAATTTCTTCGGCATAAGGCACTATTGCATCAAGCCATTCACCCAATGGTGCCGAGACTGCAGAAGAGGTTGGTCTTATTAGTTTAAAGCCAAGCCTTTTTGCAAGCTTCATGTCTCTTACCATTTGATCGATTTGTTCCTGCAGGGTCATCGGCTTATGTCTCCAGCCATAATAAACATCCAGGAAGGTATCCATCAATGAAGGGGTAAGTTTGTATTTGTCCATCCATCCAAACCACTTTTCTACCCAGCTTTCAGGCGGGTTCGGGAAATTGGGGACGGTGATGCCATCGATGATCTGGACAGTCTCTGCACCAATGGAATGCATTTCAGCCAGACAATCCTCGGTAGTCATATCACCGATATAGATCGCGTGCTGATAACTGTAAGTTGAAACGCCCAGTTTTATTTTATCAGCATTCTGCTTTGTTTTTCCGGAAGCTTGAAAAGCATGAACATTTTTATTATTTGAACTGTCATTTACGGCAGATGCAATAGAGCTGCCACCAACAACAGTTGCAGATGCTATGCCAAGTGTCTTGAGAAATTCATTTCGTTTCATATTTGCACTCTTTTAAGAATGATTTTATTAATACACATTTCTTCAATTAAAATTGGTTGATGGATTCCCAATTTTTATCCATCCCTTTTATAGATAAAGATAAGGGGCAGATAAAATTACCCACCCCTTAACAAGTTACATTATAAAATAATTGACGAACTCATACCATCAATTATTAATATCCCGGATTCTGGGTTAATGTAGGAATCCCATCCTTCAAACTGTTGTCTATTGCCGTTGTCGGGATAGGGCACCACATATCTGGTACACGCGTGTACGTATAAGTTGCTATTTGCTGACCGGGTAATGCTTCATCCATCACGGCTGCCCATTCCGGAAATATTTCTTCATCCTTGCCAAACCGGATGATGTCAAAGAACCTGTGACCTTCAAGTGCCAGTTCAAGTGCCCTTTCATGCAATATGGCCGTCAAAGCGTCATCTTTGCTTGTAAATGCATCTTCAGCCGACCCATCATTGGGATACAATCCAATCACATAGTTTGCTGCATCGGTCACCCCGTCGTCCAGTTTTACCCAGTTATCGGGACTGTCGGAATTCTGAACCATTCTATTGCGTACCTGATTCACCAGATCACGTGCATTGTCCAATGATCCAACTTGTGCTTCACATTCAGCAGCCCACAATAATATATCAGCATAGCGTATAATGCAAATATTAATAGCGTTGGCAAGATTAACCCTGTCATATGTATATATACCTGCCTCACTGTCTTTGATGTTCCACTTCTTGCAAATATAGGGTCCTCCGACCTGTGGACCTCGTATCCAGCGTTGTCCCGGCATAATTCCATAATCCAAGCATGGAATTCCTCTTCTGCCCACGATCCAGTCCAAACGGGGGTCAAGTTCACCAGCATAAGGTGTAAAAGGTTCTGTCGACAGGATTCCTAAATCGCTTGTTACACTCGTTGAATAGGTGTCATACATATCAAGGAATGGTAATCCGGTGGCTGTGGTACGGAACATATCAACAAAATACTGTGCAGGTTGATAAAAGCCCCAACCGTTACCCCAACCCGGACCATCGGCAGCTATTAGACCGAGTACTTTGATCTCAGGATTGGCTTTAGGATTTTTGCCAAATACCGGCATAGTTGAATTAATACCGTCACTTACAGTTGTCTGGATGGCAAAAACAGATTCTTCGCTGTTATCGTAAACAGCGCTGAAATTCCAGTAATAATTGGGTTGCAGTCCATATTTCACACCATGATGGTTAACGCCGTTCGCCATGATGTCGTTGAGTATAGTAAGGGCTTCGCTATAGCCAGCGGGATACTCACCAAAGCTTGCCCTGAAAATCTGCACCTTGGCATAATAAGCGTCAGCAGCCCATTTATTGGGTCTACCCCAATCGTTCTGCAAGGCAGGCAGCGTTTTTCTTGCATGATCAAAATCGGCAGCAATCTGAGGCCAGATGTTCACGTAAGTAGTACCGTCATTATCCACTGTATTGGGTACACGCACGTCATCCGTCGTCTCATCAATCCAGGGGATATTATTCCAGCTCACTTTCAATCTAAAGTAATAGTGAGCCCTGAGAAAACGAGCTTCCGCAATGATCTGAGCTTTTTCTGCTGCTGTCAATTCATCCGTTGCCTCTTCTATCTGGTTAAGTAGAAAGTTGCAGCGGTAAATACACTCCCACATTTTTTGCCAATAACGTATAAGAAATCTATTACCGGCAGTAACCTTCCATTCATTGAATTCCTGCCATTGTGAAAGGTCGGTTTTTGAAGGGCCGCCCTTCATCATATCCCCGGCGTGAATACTGGCATGTACCATATTTGTAGGGCCGGCCATTAAATCAAAGTGCAAATTGCATTCACCATTAAGTCCTGAATAACAACCTATCAGAATATTGTTAATGGCCTCCTTCGTGACAAGCTGATCCTGTGAGTACACTCCATAAGGAGGTACTTCCAAAAATTCCTCTTGACAAGAATTGAATGTCCATAAAGCGCCAATTGCGCATATTAATAAAGTTATCTTTTTCATATTATTGTTATTTTGCATCAATATAATTAAAAAGTGAAGTTAACACCAAATAAAAACTGCTGAGGTGTTGGAACAGTCCCTCCGACAGTACCTATGGACAAATCGGCTGCAATACCTTCACCGCTTGCATCTGCAGCGAAACCGGCATCGGGATCCATACCTGAAAACTCTTTACACCATGTGAAAGGATTCTGGACCTGTCCGTATATCCTGAGTCTGTCTATTCGCAACCTGTTGGACAAAGAAGCAGGTACAGTATATCCAAGCTGTATGGTTCTTATTCGGAAATAAGTCGCATCTTCAATAAAATAATCCGATGAATATATTACCGAAGTATTATCCGATATGTCCAGAGCGGGTAATTTGGCATCTGGGTTATCCGGTGTCCAGGATTCAGTCAACATCCTGGTGCTTTTGTTGCGTATCCCCGTCCAGAAATCTGCATTCAAACGCAGTCCGTTCCAGAGATCTCCTCCCTGACTCCAAAATGCTGTGGCAAACAAGTCAAAATTCTTATAGTTCAATGACAATGAAAAGTTTGCCTGCCAATCCGGGTGGGGTGAACCAATGATTGTACGGTCATAATCATTGACTACATTATCGGGAACACCATTAGGGCCGCTGATATCCTTCATTCTCCAACCTCCAACCCTCGGGGTAACCCATGTTGTATATGCAGCCTCATATGCATCAACTTCTGCCTGTGACTCGAAGAATCCATCAATTTTAAAACCGTAGAAATGAGCGATAGGATACCCTTTTATGGTACGGCTGTAATTGATCGCCTGTCCTGAGCCAGCAACTATTATTGAAGACAATGGATTATCAAGGACTTTTATTACCTCATTCTTATATTTGGTGAAATTGGCAGATACCTCATAACCAAGTTCGCCAAAAGCTACTCCCCGGTAAGAAGCGCTGATGTCTAAGCCTTTGTTTAACATCTCACCGGCATTAATAGAAGGTTGAGTAGCTATTGTTCCGGTTGTGGGTGCCTGATTCTGTACCAACAGATCTATAGTCTCACGGAGATAGTATTCTGCACTGAAACTTAATCTTCCCTGCAAAAACGTTGCATCCAGACCAATATTGGTGGTTACTGTCTTTTCCCATTTCGCATTAGGATTCCCAACAGCAGACAAAATATAATTAGGCGAGACTGTATTTTGACCTCCACTGATACCATAATTGTAGAAATCACTACCCTGAAACATTGAGTACTGGTTGGTCTCTGTCAAGCCGGCCTCGTTACCGATGACTCCCCTGGATGCTCTAAGTTTCAGATCTGTAAGCCATGTAAGATTCTGCATGAAAGGTTCTTCTGAAATACGCCAGCCGATAGCTGTGGAAGGAAACACTCCATAACGGTTGTTCTTACCGAATTTCGAAGATCCATCCCTTCTTACGGTTGCATTGAATATGTACTTATCGGCGAAGGTATAATCAAGTCTTCCAAATAGAGAGAACAATGTACTTTTTATGTATACCCCGTCGTTGCTCTGTGCCCCTGTTCCAGCCTGCAATACTATGAATTCTTCAAACTGCTGAAGATCTGCCGTATAGCCGTATCTTTCCATGTTGAAACGTTTTGCCAAATTGTTTGTTGCCTCAGTACCAACCAAAACCCTTATCACATGATTGCCCAGGGTCTTACTGTATGTGGCCGTATTGGTCCATACCCAGCTTGTCGCCATTGCGTTGGTGTAAAGAAGTCGGTCAGGATAAGGCTGCTGGTTCTCGGAGTTTTCGTAGTATATCGGGAAGAAATTCTTTACGGTTCTGTAATTCAAATCAAAGCCGTAAGAAGATCTAACCGTAAGGTCCTTGAGAATATCCACATCCGCAAATACATTTCCGAACACTCCTATATTTTCTGTGTAATCCATATATTCTTTTTCCGGACCCACAACCGGGTTCATTCCTGTGGTTCCTCCTGTCTGAACTGTTGCCGGGGCTGCCGAACTGGCCATATTGCCAGCAATATCATACAACGGAATCAATGGATGAAACCACCAGGCATTATCAACGTAATCAAGATTTCGCTGTTTTGAATATCTTACCTGGACATTTTCACCAATTCTCAAACGGTCAAAAGGAGACAGAGTGGAATTCGCCCTTGCCGTATAACGTTTGAAATAAGTCATATCTGATACAATACTGCTTTGATCAAAATAATTTACACTAACCAGGTAATTATTTTTGCCAACACCTCCTGATACAGTGACCTGATAGTTCTGTATTGGAGCCAAATGGAACATTTCTTCTGCCCAGTCAGTATCAGCAGATTTCACGATCTGATGTGTTGCCAGATCATAATTGGCTGGATCTACCAGCTCATTAAAAGTTGCAGGATCTGTTGTCCTGAGGTATTCAAGTTCCGTCCCTCCGTATCTTGCACCTTTGTCAGTGACAAGGATATACTCAGGAATTACAGGTTCCGGACCAGTGCCATACTGAGCGTGGTACCATCCTGCATCTCCGGGTGAAAGTCCTGCACCTCTCATCGATTCCCAGTAAAGTTCACCATATTCCTGTGCATTGAGAACATCTGGGTACCACTTTTTGCCCAGATATTGCCATCCGTAGTACACATCCAAATTGACTTTTGTAGTGCCAGACGTTCCGGTCTTTGTTGTCACTATAACAACACCGTTAGCTGCCCTTGCACCGTACACTGCGGCAGATGCAGCATCTTTCAGAATCTGTATGGACGCAACATCATTGGGGTTAATGCGGTTTATATCTCCGGGTACACCGTCAATGATATACAATGGCTCGGATTCAGTAAAGGTTCCGAAACCACGGACACGGACTCTTGCTGAACCTCCGGCCTCACCGGTTGAGGTGACTGTAACACCGGCTGCTCTTCCCTGAAGCTGGGCCGAAATACTACCAGACGGTGTTGACAACAACTCATCAGTATTAACAACTGATACAGCGCCAATAATATCTTTCTTTCTTTCAGTTGAGTAACCGGTAACCACAATTTCTTCAAGTGCGGTTACTTCTTCCTGCAAGGCCAGATCAATAACAGTACGCCCTGCAACATCAATTTGCTGTGTGGCATACCCCACGAAACTAAAAATCAATGTCTGGTTGGCAGAGGGAACTGTCAGCGAATACGTACCGTCTGCCTGTGTCAGGGTACCTGATGTTGTTCCGGCGATCTGAATGGTGACACCCGGCATGGATTCACCTGTGGTGGCGTCAGAAACCTTACCGGTGACAGTCAGTTGTTGAGCTGAAAGATTCAGTGAGCAAATCAGAAATAACATGCTGACTTTAACAGCCAGTAAGATTTGTTTTGCCTTTCCTTTTGAGCTTAAGCAAAATAGGTTTAAGTATCTTTTCATAAATTAATAGTTTTAATAATTACATTTTCTTTTCTAAGCTAAAAATGTCTTTGATAAACTGATCAAAAAACAAAATTGTAATTTACTAATCTTTAAGGTTTTCGTCATAGGCTTTTCGTTTTTAATTAATAATTGTTGCCAAAGTTGAAGGTTAATACAAGATCCAAATAAATATTCTTATATTTATCTGGCCTTGAGGAACATATTGTAGAATTCGTCATGTTGTATTAGCTGGCGCAACCGTACACCAAAGTGAAGAGTTCTCAAGAGTTGTTAAATTCATATATTCCAACTTATGCTTAATAATAGCGATGTCAAATATATAATAAAATTTATAAAATAGAAATCTTATGTTGGAATATTTGATAATTTGTCTCAGTATGTCCGACCAAAACAATAAAAAGAAGATTATTCCCTCTGAAATAATAAAAAGACTGAAACTCCTGTTAAGTTATCCTTTCAGATTGTAGTTTTGTTTTACTGAAACATTACTAAAGATATAAACTTGTCAGTTATGCAATTTCATTGTATACATGGATTTATTTGAAATGAGGCAGGACAATAAGAGATTTTTCTTTGGCAAAAAGAATTCAAAGGATTATATCCATTATCTGTCGGATATCATTATTTTTATCTGAAGAACTTTTAGAATATGGGTAAAGCAATTGTAAAACTGAATATCGCCACTTATGCCGGTGAAGAATACGTGGTGGAGGTGTCATGCGAAAAAGATGATGTGGAGGATATCATCATTGCCAGAGCCTGGAAAAAAGTAAAGGAGGAGGAAGGAAGTACCCTGCCTTATGGTCACCGGAGTGCTGCAATTATTAATCGTACAGATTAGCCGGGAGTTTCTTTATTAAGTAGATTTTTTTCAAAGAATGAGCAATGGGAGGTTGTTCATGATTTGTTAGATTCAATCCAAAAACGATTGATGATCCTTACCGGTGTTCAATCTGATCGATGCTGTATGTACTTTTTCCGATGCCAGTATCATTGATTTACCGGAAGGCAGTTTTAACTGAATTACAATTTCCACTTTCAAAGCTTAGTAGAACCCTCCAAAGCACCGGCGTCTTTTGCATATTCGTTTAACGGCTTGTAGTTGCCGTCATCCAGTTCGGTCAGCCGGATCTTATAACCTTTCATCCCAAGAATCAGTTCAAGCGCCATTTCAACATGTTTCCGCAGTGGCCATATGACCCAGTCAAGTTCTTTCGGACCGTTCTCGGTTTCCCTTTCGGTTTTTGTCCGGATCTCTTCCTTGATCTGTGTTGCCAGCTTATCGAGCCTGGGATTTGTTTTCCAGTGTTTTGCCCCGATAAAAGGCTTATTGTATTCCAGGATTTCAGCAATTTCCCAGACACAATTCCTTTTTGAAAAGGAGAGGAACTGGGGATTTGCGTTGGCTATGCTGATCTCTTTTCTTTCTTCGTCAATTTTATATTGCAGTTTCCTGAAATCTATACCATACTTTGCCACAAAATCCACATGCAGTACTCCTATAAACTGAACCTGCTTATCGGTAACATCAAAGCTTTTGTTTACAGTCCGTTTAAAACTCGTATCCACCTCAATAAGTCCCAGATCCAGAATATCATTGATTTCAGTGATGTTGAGCCTGCGGCTTGAAAGTTCATTGATGTCTTGTCTCAGGGACTGATTTTCAATTTTCATCCGTTGAATTTCATCTTTCAGCAGATCAATTTTACTTTCCCTGTCCTTTAAAAGGAATTCCCAAAGGGAAAAAATCAGGGCGCCGATTCCAAGGATAACCAGTCCTGCAATGACAAACTTGTTAAATATCAGGATGATGCCTATAATCAATACAATTACGGCAATAAAATAATATTTGTATCTCTTTAGTTTTAACATAATATTCTTTCGATCGTTGGTTTTTCAGATCCACACCCGTTTGCAAAGATAAGAAATTAACATGAGTTCACTATTGTATTATTGTATGGCCAGTAAAAGTAAAGTTTTGTAAATTTGCCGGTTGTTTGCGGCAGTACGACCTGTCAATTTGTCGCTTAAAACAGATTGGCAGACATTTTGCATTTTGCACGTGAACCTTTGTAAAACAATTTTTTTATCAGGAAAATGACAAACAAGGCAAAAACTGTTACACAAAAAGAGCAAAAAGAACTTAAGGTGAAAGATGTCCGGAAAACTGCAAAGCAAGTCAGGCCACACGCCGTTGACAAAGAAAAGATGAAGTTAAAGGAATCACTGAGGTCCTGCGAAGAGAAATACAATGATATGCATGATAAATATCTGCGGCTTTCTGCTGAGTTTGACAATTACCGCAAAAGAACGTTAAAGGAAAAGACGGAGATGATAAAAACTGCATCCGAAGATTTGCTGATCAGGATCATTCCTTTCATGGATGACCTGGAACGCGGAATGAAAGTCGTAAATCAGGCAAAGGAACTTGATGGTTTAAAAGAAGGCATGAATATAATCTATTCCCGTTTCAGGGATTTTTTACAGCAGAATGGAATAAAGGAAATTGAAGCAATGCACCAGGAGTTTAATATGGATCTGCACGAGGCGGTGACCAAAATCGCTGCTCAGGATGATCAGCTGAAAGGCAAAATTGTAGATGTGATTGAGAAAGGATACCTGCTGCATGATAAGGTCATCCGGTATCCCAAAGTGGTTATAGGTGAATAGATGTTCCTGAACCATTCAGTTGCATGACAAAAGCAGGGAAGAAATGACAAAACGTGATTACTACGAGGTTTTAGAGGTTTCTAAGGGCGCTTCGGCTGAGGAGATCAAGAAGGCATATCGGAAGCAAGCATTGAAATTTCATCCGGATCGCAATCCGGGTAACAAGGAAGCTGAGGAAAAATTCAAGGAAGCTGCGGAAGCTTATGAAGTACTGGGTGATCCTCAGAAAAAATCACGGTATGACCAGTTCGGGCATGCCGGTCTGGGTGGTTCAGCCGGTGGCTTTAGCGGAGGTATGACCATGGAGGATATATTCTCTCATTTCGGCGATATTTTCAGCGACATGGGCTTCGGGGGTTTTGGAGGATTCGGATCCACCAGGGGGAGGTCTTACCGTCAGGTTAACAAAGGCTCCAATCTGCGTGTAAAGGTTAAACTATCACTGGAGGAAATAGAAAAAGGTGTCGACAAGAAACTTAAAGTTTCCAAGTATATCTCATGCAAAGACTGTGCAGGTACAGGAGCCCGGGACGGAAGTGCATTCAGTACCTGTTCAACATGTCATGGTTCCGGTCAGGTTACCCGCATTACCAATACCTTCCTGGGGCAAATGTCGACCACACAGACTTGTCCGGCATGCAGCGGGGAAGGACAGGTCATTACAAAAAAGTGCAATACCTGTTCGGGTGAAGGTGTGATGAGGGGTGAAGAAGTTATTTCCGTCAAGATTCCTCAGGGTGTGGCTGAAGGGATGCAACTGAATGTATCCGGAAAGGGAAATGCCGCACGGCGCGGAGGCGTAAACGGTGACCTGATCGTTGTCATAGAAGAAAAAGAGCATCCTGATCTCGTTCGTGACGGCAATGACCTGCTTTATAACCTTTATGTTTCAGTCGCACAGGCTGCCCTTGGAGCCCAGGTAGAGATCCCCACACTCGACGGCAAGGTAAAAATAAAAATTGAACAGGGTACGCAACCCGGAAAGATATTGAGGCTGAGAGGGAAGGGACTGCCTGAGGTGAACAGTTATGGTAAAGGCGACCTTTTGGTCAACATCAATGTATGGATTCCGAAAATCCTTTCACGGGAAGAAAAAAGGCTTCTTGAAAAACTTGATGAATCTGAAAATTTCAAACCATCCCCGGATACTCGAGAGAGAAGCTTTTTTAACAGAATGAAAGATTATTTTGAATAAATCGCTAATTTCAGCGGACTGATTTTCCTGAGAGATAAAGTTTATTGTGTTGTCATGTATTTGTTTAGTGCCCGTGATATCGTAAAAAAATTCTCAAACCATCTTGCCCTCGATAAAGTAACCCTAAATGTCCCTGAAGGATCGGTTTATGGTTTACTGGGGCCAAATGGTGCAGGTAAAACAACGCTCTTGAGAATTATCAACATGATTACCGCACCTGATACGGGGAACCTTTATTATTCCGGTCGCCCCCTGACACAAAAAGATATTTTTGAGATCGGTTATCTTCCTGAAGAAAGAGGCCTGTATAAAAAAATGAAGGTTGGTGAGCAGTCCTTATATCTTGCCCGGTTAAAGGGAATGAGTAAAAATGATGCAATGCAACGCCTGAAATACTGGTTTGAAAAATTTGAGATTCAGGCCTGGTGGGATAAAAAGGTTGAGGAACTTTCAAAAGGAATGCAGCAGAAGGTGCAATTTGTTACCACAGTAATCCATAATCCCAGGCTCCTGATTTTCGATGAACCTTTCAGTGGATTTGATCCCATCAATACAAGACTTATAAAAAGGGAGATCCTTGATCTGAAAAAGAAGGGAGCCACAATTATTTTTTCCACGCATGATATGGGTTCTGTCGAGGAATTGTGTGATCACATCACCCTGATCAACAAATCAAAAACCATCCTTGAAGGTGACATTCATGAGATCAGGCACTCATACAAGTCCGATATTTACGAATTGGGATTTAAGATGGATCCCATGGGAGTCATGAATGAACTGAACGGTAATTTCGAAATCGTTGGAAAGAATGTGTCCGGAACGGTTCACTATCTGAAAATTAGAGTCAATCCGGGATTTACCGGAAATGACCTGTTGAGAAAGATATTGCCTGAAATTGAGATTACTTCATTTCATGAGGTGATACCCAGGATGAATGAAATATTCATTAAAGTTATTGAAGCCCAGGACAAAAAGCAATCCTAATGCCTGCCATGAATAAAACAGGTCTCATCATATCGCGGGAATACCTTACCCGGGTCCGTAAAAAGTCCTTTGTCATTATGACAATACTCGGCCCGGTATTATTTGCTGCATTTTTGATCATACCGACATGGATCGCACAAATGGAGGATCAGGGCCTAACAAGAATCGCCGTGGTCGAAACCAGCGCCTACGGAGATCCATTGCCGGATTCCCTTCAATTCTTCAGGGATGTCATTCCTGACAGGGAGAATATGCAATTTGATTATCTGACCAACATGCGGTTGGAGGAGATGTTGAGGACTTATGAGGCGACGGATTATGACGGGGTATTGTATTTGCCGCAAAGTCTGGTGTCATCAGGCAACCGGGCGGTAGTTGAATTCTATTACCGCAAGCTTCCGAGTGTATCTGTCGAGTCGCACATATCCGGATCACTTGAAAACCACCTTTTCAACAACAAGCTTATTGTGCGAAATATTCCGGCTGATTTGATAGAATCACTGGAAACCAGTGTTTCGCTCAATCGTGTAAGCTGGGAAAACTGGCCGGAAATGGTTGAAGATGCAACTGATCTGAAAAGAGGTCTGGGATTTGTCGTGGGTTTCCTGATCTACTTTTTCATCTTTTTCTTTGGTGCCCAGATCATGAGGGGTGTACTGGAAGAAAAAACCAGCAGGATTGTTGAAGTCATTGTTTCATCCGTGACACCATTTCAGCTGATGCTGGGCAAGATAATCGGAATCGGACTGACCGGACTGACGCAGTTTCTGGTATGGCTCATTCTGACATTTGGCATTACTACTGTGGCACAGCAGATTATGATGCCAAATCCGGCTACGGTAGCAACAGAGCTGAATACACCGACAAACATCATGGAGAATAACGTAATACATGAAGTGCCGTCACAAACAGGTATGGAAAACAATGCTGCTACCGGTGTAATGAGTGGTATGATCAGGCAGCTGGGACAAATAAATATGCCATACTTGATCATCGCTTTTATATTCTACTTTCTGGGCGGATATTTGCTGTACGGATCCCTTTTTGCTGCAATAGGAGCAGCCTCAGATAATGATACGGATACACAACAATTCATGTTGCCCATTACCATACCTTTGATCCTTGGTATGTTCGTAATGATCAATGCGTCGATGAATCCCTCCGGCCAGCTTGCAGTGATTTTTTCAATGATACCGTTCACTTCACCAATTGTAATGATGGCAAGGATTCCTTTTGGCATACCTTTTATCGAGGTTCTTGTTTCCGGGGCAATCCTCATCCTGACATTTACAGGGACCACATGGATGGCAGGAAAGATATACCGGACGGGCATTCTGATGTACGGGAAAAAAGTTACATACGGGGAGTTGTGGAAGTGGATCAGATATAAAGCTTAATTGCAGGATTGTTTTTTACATATGCAAAAAACAGTATTTTAGTATTGTTTTTTTCTGCATCCAAATTTTAAACCGGGCAACAGCCTTTGTGAAACATGCGCATTTCGGTAATTGATCTCGGCACCAATACTTTTAATTTGCTGATCGTTGAAAGCGGTCCGGGTGCGGAATACAAAATTCTTTACAGCAACAAGTTGCCTGTGAAGCTGGGAAGAAGCGGAATCGACAAAAAGGAGATCCGTCCGGATGCCATCTCCCGCGGACTAAATGTGATTGACAGGCATTTATCAATCGTGTCCGGATACCAGTCTGACAGAATATATGCTTTTGCCACCTCGGCAATAAGAAGTGCCCGAAATGGGGAGCAGTTTGTCAGCCTCATCAGGGAACGGTTCAATCTTGATGTTGAGGTAATCAGCGGAGAAAGGGAGGCAGAGATCATCTATTATGGGGTAAGGCAGGCGGTAAGTCTCGACCACAAACCGGTTTTGATTATGGATATCGGAGGGGGGAGCAATGAATTCATCATCGCAAACCGCGAAGAAATATTCTGGAAGAAGAGTTATCCGCTGGGAATTGCACGTTTACTTGAAAAATTTAAACCTTCGGATCCCATAACCATTGAGGAGATTGAGTTTATTTCAAATTACCTCGAAGAAAAACTTGTCAGTCTTTTTGACGAGATCAGAAATTACAGCATTGATACCCTCATCGGGGCTTCAGGTGCATTCGATACCATGGTCGCCATGATCCGTGCAGATGATCCTGGTTTTAAATCCGAACAGGGAATGTTTCCTGAAATGTTTGAGATTGATCTATCGGATTTTGAGAATCTTTACCAGAAGCTGATCAATTCAACAATGAAGGAAAGAAAACAGATGAAAGGTCTGGAATCAATGCGGCTGGAAATGATCGTTCTGTCCACCTTGCTGGTCAAATTCATGTTGCAGAAACTGAAAGTAAAACATCTGATACAATCGAATTTTGCCCTTAAGGAGGGAATCATTTATCAGTTGATTAACCAGGGCATCAGGGCATCGAACCTTAATATGTAGTTTCATGGCTAAAATTCTGGTCATCGACGATGAAAAAGGCATACGCAATACATTGCGTGAGGTGCTGGAGTATGAAAAGCATGAGGTTGATGTTGCAACCAACGGTCCGGAGGGATTGGAACTTTTTTACAGGGACAATTATGATATTGTCCTGTGTGATATTAAAATGCCGGAAATGGATGGTATTGAAGTTCTGGAAAAAATAAATGCATACCTGCCGGATGTTCCTGTGATCATGATTTCAGGACATGGTAACATTGATACTGCCGTAGAGGCAATCAAAAAGGGTGCATATGATTTCATTGAGAAACCACTTGATCTGAACCGGCTGCTTGTTACCATGCGCAACGCAACGGAAAGAAAGGATCTGGTTACGGAAACCCGGGTTTTAAAGCGTCGAATAAGCAAAACCTATGATATCGTCGGGGAATCGCCGGCAATTCTGAAGGTCAAGGAAATGATCGATCGTGTTGCACCTACTGATGCCAGGGTTTTGATCGTGGGGGATAATGGAACAGGTAAGGAACTGGTCGCACGATGGCTTCATGAGAAAAGCAGCCGTTCTGAAATGCCTTTTGTTGAAGTAAACTGTGCTGCCATTCCTTCAGAACTTATTGAGAGTGAATTATTCGGTCACGAGAAAGGAGCCTTTACCTCAGCCATCAAGCAACGCAAAGGCAAATTCGAACAGGCACACAGCGGAACACTTTTTCTCGATGAAGTGGGAGACATGAGTCTTTCTGCCCAGGCCAAAGTATTGCGTGCGTTGCAGGAACACAAGATATCCAGGGTGGGAAGCGACAAGGATATTGATGTGGATGTGCGCGTGATCGCAGCGACCAATAAAAATCTTGCCGAAGAGATTTCGCAGAAGAATTTCCGTGAGGATTTGTATCACAGGCTTTCGGTAATTCTTATCTATGTGCCGTCATTGAATGAACGGATTGAAGACATACCGCTTCTGGCCGAGTATTTCATTGAACAGATCAGCAATGAATATGGCAGGCCAAGGATGACAATCACCAAAGATGCCATCGCCGAACTGCAAAAAATTCACTGGACCGGCAATGTCCGAGAATTCAGGAATGTGCTTGAACGGTTGATTATATTGTGCGATAAGGAGATTAGTGCGGAAGATGTGATCTCATTTGCACAACCGATTTCAAAATGAGTCATGGAACCGGATATGGATTTTAAACCCGTTCTTGGCATTATTGTTCCCTGTTATAATGAGGAAGAGATTATCGGACAAAATTTGGCAATCCTCCATCATTTTCTGGTTCAGAATATCCATGACCAGCTGCTTTCAGACAAAAGTTATATAGTTGTCGTCGACGATCACAGCAAAGACAGGTCATGGGCGATCATTAAAAAAATTGTTACAGAGCATAAAAGGGTAAAAGCAATCAGACTTGCAGCGAACAAGGGGCACCAATATGCATTGCTGGCGGGATTGTGTGAGTTCAGTGCGATGTCTGACTGCCTGGTTTCTGTCGATGCCGATCTGCAGGATGATATCGGTGTGATTCCTGAAATGATCAGAAAATTCGGTCAGGGCAACGAAATCGTATATGGAGTGAGGTCCAGACGGTCACATGACAGCATGTTCAAACGTATTTCCGCCATGGCTTTTTACAGGTTGCTGAACCTGCTTGGAGTGAATGTTTTGTTCGATCATGCGGATTTTCGGCTGACCAGCAGGCGTGTTAACGAGGAACTGAAGAACTTTCAGGAAGTCAACCTGTTTCTTAGGGGCATATTTCCCCTGATGGGATTCAATACGGCTGTTGTATATTATCAGCGTAAAGAGCGAAAGGCCGGAAAAACGAAATATCCCCTGCGAAGGATGATTTCCCTGGCGCTGGACGGCATAACCTCATTCAGCATCGTACCGCTGCGGATCATCACCTTCATCGGATTTGCCGTGTTTATCATTTGCCTCGTTTTGATGGTTTATGCATTACTGGCTTATCTGAACGGACGGACCGTAGCGGGATGGTTTTCAACGGTACTGCCTTTTTATTTTCTGGGCGGCATACAGATATTATGCATCGGCATTCTTGGAGAATACCTCGGAAAAATTTACAGGGAAGTCAAACGCAGGCCCAGGTTTATCATAGAAGAGAGGTTGTAATATCAGCTTTTATTGATTGGTTCGGTCCTCTAGACAGACAAGTTTTGCATGGTTTCATGTTTCCAGAACTTCACAGACGTACAATTTTTCCTGTTCATCCATGATGTATTCCTGCGATAATAAGATGGTATCTCCGGATTGAACGTCCTTTATTTCCTTAAAAGATATATTGATATTCTTTTTTATTTCAAGTATTTCGGTATAAAACATGAGATGTGCATGATATCCTTCAAATACAATGGGTGATGGCAATTCATTATGTGATGTTTCGTCTGTATATTCGCGTAATACATGACTGACAGAATATATCTCGGCATCCCATTTATGTTCATCCTTCCTTTTGACTTTTTGTAAAATATTTATATAAGGATATAGGAGAATTACTGCGGTGAACAGTATGAAAAAGTATTTTTTTATTCTGCAGTATTTCGAGGGCCGAAATGGCATTTCTTGCTTCATCCCATTGCCGTATAGGCAAAGCATCAAGTCTGTAAAAGAGAGGAAAGGAACACAGGATCAAAATCAGGATGATCTCGAAAAGTCTCCGGTGTTGCACAATCCATTTCATTATTTTACCGCTGCTTTGTCAGGTCCTGGATCGCATCCTGCAGCATTCCATCAGGAATATCTGTTTCTATGCAATCAGTTGAATCCAGATTGAAAATTGAAATATCATGAACAGACCCGACTTTTACTTTTAGAAATTCCTGCAAGCATGGTTCATCAAGCAGGGCGGTATCGTTCACGAACAGATAGCGGGCTCCCAGACTGATAAACATACGGATGCGGTCGCCTGTAAACTGATTGATCCCTGAAATGTTGTTCCCCTGCCGGTTCATCATATATAAAGTGTAGCAGCTGGTGACGTCGGGTATGCTGATCACACGGTCTGTGGACCGGATCCCGATGCTTTCCAGTTCCGGCCGGATATCAAAATAGCCCTCATAAACCGGGGTTTCACGCTTCCAACCGAAATAGCGCAGCTTCATTTCATGACGGGCATGAAAAATATTAAAAATTAAAAATACCCATAAAATGATACGGAATACCGGGGACCTGAATATTTTTTCAGATCCGGTCCGCAACGCTGCCATTGCGGCAATGATAAGAAAGGCCAGGGGAACAAACAGGGATATAAAATAATAATCATGATATTGAAACTGAAGG
>JAFGPB010000064.1 GCA_016926205.1 Bacteroidales bacterium | reverse complement strand
GATCAGGATGGTCTCGGTGGGAATGTGCATGTACCTGGAGTAGGGCAGGGTCACGAAAAAGACCCCTACCGAAAAAGAATAGAGCCACCAGAAGGTGTATTCCATTTCGGCCGCCGGCAGAAACCGGTCAATGAATCCGCCCAGATTGTTGGTCAGAAATCCGCCGTTTTGGTATTCCGCAGCGGTAAGGCTTTCTGCGATCAGACGGAGTGGAAAGATCACCCACAGTGTTCCGAGGGCGATCTTGTCGAAAAAAATTTGCCGGGTTGGTTTTCTGATCCCGAAAAGCCGTGAACTTATCCTCTTGATCCACGCCAGCATCACTCCTGTGAGGACGAAAGCCAACAGGAAATCCATTGTGAATCCGAAGATGCCGTGATACCTGTGCTGGGCTGTATGGTGCTCAAAGAACTTGAGAAAGATGGGATCCCATGGATTGTTCACGATATCACGGCTGAAAATCTTTGACTCGATGGTGCCGATTACGACCAGAAGAAACCATCCGAATGCCAGGCTCATATGCATATAACCCAGTAAAGGATTTTTTCTGAAAATTCTGCGGTGAAGGAGGCTCTCGGAAAAAATCTCTCCAAGAACCGGAAAGATTTTCAATGAAATGATGCCCCGTCCCAGCTTCCTGCGGTCGTCGGCAGGCAGGTGCTTGATCCAGTCGAAACCCTTCGCTATGAATATGATCAGAACGGTATACAACCCAATGGCAAAAGGCAGCACAAAAGGATCAAATCTGCTCATTTTCCTTGATTTTTTGAATGCCTTCCTTCATCAGTAGGATCACCTTCCGGGTGCTTACCCCACGTGGGCATACAAGTTCGCATTTACCACAGAACATGCATTTGGAAATCTGGCTCCAAATCTCGTCAATCTCGCCCCTCATCAACAGGATGTTCAGCCTTCGGATATTATAAAACTCGGTCAGGTTGCCGGTGCTGCAAGTGGCTGTACAGGCCCCGCATGAAATGCATAGTTTGAATGTAGGCTCGTATTTTCGGATATACTGGGCGAGCCGGCGGTCGTTCCTGTCAAAGTCGATCTGGCGGTCCTTGTGTATCTGGTATCCCCAATCCGGCATATTATTTTGTGTTGGTCAGAAGGTTTCAGGTGTCATGAAATTGGTCTTAACCTTGAATCCGAAATATTGCTTCTCATGATGTGCTGGCAAGGTATTCTGAAATGGCCAGGGCGGCAGCCCTGCCATCAGTCAGGGTATCCGGTATGGTCTTGGGTGCCTTGCATGTTCCGGACAGATAAATCCCCGGGATGTTCGAGGAATTGCCATCAATGTATTCATCTGCAGGTTTCAGGAATCCGTCCGGAGTGAAATCCAGCCCAAGCAGTTTGCCAATGGTGAGTGTTCCTTTTGAGGGTACAAATCCTACCATCAGTACCAGGAGGCCCACTCTCATCTTGAGCGGCCTTCCGGCCAGTGTATCCTCGACCTTGATAAGTATCGAACCGTCGAGGTTCTCCGATGCTTCCGACAGTCTTCCGCGAATAAAATTAACTCCCCATTTTTCCTGTGATTCTTTGTACAGCTCTTCGAAGCGCAACCCGAACATGCGCATGTCCATATAGAAGCAGAAGACCTCCGATCTCGGCAGTTTCTCCCGAACCTCAATAGCTTGCTTGACTGCGGTGACGCAACAAACCTGTGAACAATAGGTGTTTCCCACCTTTTCATCACGTGATCCGACACAATGTATGAATCCCACCCTCGAGGGAGGCTCCCCCTGTGCATTGGTAATGGGTTTTTCTGAAGAGAAGAGGGCTTCCAGGTCGCAGGAAGTGATCACATTGTCGTATATTCCGTAACCGTATTCCTCTTTTATGCGGGCATCAAAGAGGTCGAATCCGGTGGAAACGAGTATGGCATCCGCCGTCAATACATTTCCGTCGCTGAGCTCCAGATTGAATTGTTCATTGTTACGTTCGTTCTTTATTAAGCAGGTCTGTGCGATCAAACGGATATTGGGATTCCTTATCTGTTGATTGAGGTAATCCTGGATTTCAGAGGCAGGCCTCTGGGTTGGGAAGAGGCGATCCCATTGGAGAACATGGCCGCCGATGCGCTCCCCCTTTTCCAGTATGGTCACATCATACCCCATTAAAGCCAGGTGCGCTGCCGCTTCGATACCGGCGACCCCCGCACCGATAACAACCACTTTCTTTTTCATATGGCCAGCTGTCTGGGTTGGAGCGGTACACCAAGATCAAGCCCTTTCAATCCTTTATATTTGGCTTCCGGATCATAGGAGATGCCCATTTTGTCCAGAAGGGGTTCGACAGGGATCTGATGCATCTGCATTCCCATATCCCACGGATCGTAACCCAGCACCAAACCTGCCAGCTCCTCATAGGTGAGCACGGGAATACCCTGATTTCTCATACCGTACAGAACACCTTCCATCTCGGAGATGACATATTGCCAACGGTCCAGGAAATAAAAACAACCGGGACAGTTGGTAAGTATCAGTTCGGGCTCATAAGGAGCCATCGACTCGAATTTCTTTTTCGAGCAAGCCACTGAAAACCCCCGGTTCGCCTTGATGAAATACTGCCTGAATCCAAATCCGCAGCAAAGTCTTCTTTCCGGATAATCGACCACTTCCCCCCCAAATTCCTCGATCAATCCGGACAATACGCAGGGGAATTCAGCACCACCTACACCCCGGCTGGGAAACATCTTGGAGTAATGACAACCAATATGCTCGACAGCTCTGAGTTTTCTTCCCGTATGGATGTCGGTCAGACGGTGGGTGCCCAATGCTGATATCTCTTTGCGGAATTTATAGATGATGTCGCTTGCGTGGGAAAGATCTTTGGGTATGTTGAACTCTCTCCCTGTTGCTTTTCTGAGGTATTCCCTTGTCTTTTCCTCCGATTCGGGAAATTCCTTCCATGTTTCAAGCACTTCGCTGTATAATCCAAAAGATGTGATGCATGATGTGATCATGTTTTCATATCCGAGCCCGGTCATCAGTGCGAAGTGCCTGGCGATTACGGTCATGGCTGTCTCGAAGGGAACCACATCAGTGTGATAGCCGATCCCGGTACATGTTGTATGTCTGGGATCATCGCAGATATCCTTGTTCAACTGACCGAGTATTCTGAGAAATGTATGCTCTGTCCCAGGATAGAAGTTTTGTCTGATGCAGCTCCTGGAATAATAGTAATGGTCATCAGCGATGTTTTTCTGATATGCCGGCCAGACCATTCTTTTACCTTCTTTCTTCATTCTCTGGTATGGGTTTGATTGTTTTCCGTGAATACCTTCGTGAAGTAACCGTCGGTGGTTCCGTGACCTGTGAATTCAACACCCATCTCTTTTGCTTTTTCGGCTGAAGCTTTCTCAATGGTATCGAAAAGATCCAGTGCTCCGGTAGTTTTGAATATTGCAGATAATTCCTTGAGGGTATTATCGTCGATTTTTCGCAGATTACCCGCTCCTTCCTTTTGAAAGTTGGCTCCAAGTCTTTCCATAACTTCAGGCAGATGTGCCCGAATCCAGTCCCAGACAGGCCCCTGTTCAGGAAATTTCACGGTATCCACATGCTCAGCGTAAACGCAGTACCCATGACTCAGTATTGTCTCGCCGATCATTCGTTTGATCGCCAGTTGCTGCCTTCCTTTTTCCGAACAGGTGAACATGCCCGTCCGCTGTGAAAGTGAGCGCAATGCCGTAATGACAAGTCCCGGTGCATTACCTCTCGGGCATCGGGTTTTGCATGACATACATTCCGCGCAATACCATATCTCTTCACCTCTCAGTAATTCTGCAATACACTTGTCATCCCTTTGCTGGACACAAGCCATTATTGACCTCGGTTCATAGTTGTAAAATGATGCGGCAGGGCATATGGCAGTGCAGGTTCCGCAATTGATGCAAGCCTTCATCCCTTCCCGGAACCGGTAGTCTTCCTGTAAAAGATCATAAAGTGCTCCCATAATGATTGTCTGATTCAGATTTCAAAGTTGATGGTGCTTAATAAAAAGCAGCGATTTGTTACATTTGCGAAGTTATGGCTATTGGAACCTGAGTAGTGATAATATGACTGCGAATGGTCAATACAAAAGGGTGGAATATTTCATCTTTTTAGGTGATTTAAGCCAGTGTTTCAGATGAAGGAGCGTGTAATACAGAAAGATCTCACCTGGTGCCAGCAATGTCTGTTCATCAAGCAATCGGCGCTCTTTCTGAATGAAAAGCAGATCAGCACCCTTGAGAAGAACATATACCAGCTGCAATTCAGGCCAGGGGAGACCATATTCAAGCAGGGAGACACAACCACCCATATTGCACTTCTCAACAAAGGGATTGTGAAGTTCAACTTTGATGATGGACACAACAGGAATCTCATACTCAGCATTGTGTCGGCACCGAAGATTCTGGGTGGAGCGAACATGTTCTATCGCAAGAGAAATCTTTTTTCAATATCGGCAATCGATTACTGCGATATTTGTTTGATCGACCAGGCCATACTCCGGGATCTTTTGCTTGAAAACGCGAAATATACTTTGATGCTATTCGAAAAGGCCATGGAGATGTTCGATACGGCAATTCTCAACTACATCAGCCTGGCGAACAAGAACGTCAAGGGAAGGGTGGCCGACATTCTTATCTATCTTTCTGATAATGTTTATAAATCCCAGTCTTTCAGGGTGCACCTTACCCGAAAGGAAATTGCTGAATTTGCAGGATGTTCAAAGGAAAATGTCATGCACACACTGGCCCAGTGGACACGTGAGAATATCATCCACTGCGAGGGAAAAAGACTGGAAATCCTGGATATGGAACGGCTGCTTAAGATCAGCAGGATTGGATAAGAGGGATAATCGCCATATGAGGTCATGATGTGTGAATTTTCAGGGTTGTTTTCAGTCAGTCAGGTGCCATGGGATCAAGTGGGGGCAAAATATCGCGAAAACGGAAAAAGTGAATAGAATTAAAGAGTGATGCAGAAAGACAGTTTTACAATGAAAAACTGAGTACGATGGATGCGTTGGGGAATTTTCATCAGGGTGAAGGTATCAGCGAAAAAAAACATGGGTGTATGCCATTTGCCGGCCCGACAGCTTCCGGCCTGATAAGGCGTTGTTATGCTGCATTTCTGTTGATGACGTTTTTTTTTCTTGCTTTTCCCGCCCGCGCTGATGGAGGATACCGGATTGTTGCTCATATTCGCAATTTCCCCGACACTGTCTGTTATCTGGTGAATTACTTCGGAGACAAAACCTATCTGACTGACACTGCATGGACCACTCAGGGTGAACTATTGGAATTTATAGGAAGCGAGCCGCTGTCAGAAGGAGTGTACATCCTGGCCGGTCAGTCAATGAACAAATATTGTGAGTTTATAGTTGATGAAGTGCAGGAGTTCACT
>JAFGPB010000063.1 GCA_016926205.1 Bacteroidales bacterium | reverse complement strand
GGGAGATGGTGCAGAAGGGATCAGGCACATCCGGCTGAGGGATTTTCTGTCTATGGTTTTATAAACACTACCCGCTGCCGTTTGAGATGGGTTTTCCCGGAAAGATGAAACTTTGGTCATATCATTGATAATTGTTCCTTCACCGGAGAGTTAAAAGAAATTGATCGGATACACCGAAAATGCTTGTAAAATGACAAGAGTTCCGGAGGCCTCTGTATCGTTTTCTGATCCTGTAATTCATAATCCGGACCGATGACGCGACAGCAGGCCGAAATAGAGCTCCGGCGCCTGTTCAGTTTCCGGCAGTTCTTCGATCTGCAGTGGCAGGTGATCGAAAGGCTGTTGTCAGGCCAGCGCGTCCTGCTGATCGAAAAGACAGGCTTTGGCAAATCGTTGTGTTACCAGTTTCCGGCCACACAACTTGAAGGGATCACCATCGTATTTTCCCCGCTTATCGCCCTGATGCGCGACCAGGTGCGCAGCATGCAGGAAAAAGAAATCCGCGCCGCTGCCATCAATTCAAACCAGGAGAAGGAGGAGAACGAGGACATTATTGAACAGGCACAGGCAAACAGGCTGGACATTCTTTACATTGCTCCCGAACGGATGGAGAATGCGGCATGGATCAGTGCGGCCAGGGAAATGACAATCGCCATGGTGGTGATCGATGAAGCCCATTGCATCTCGATGTGGGGACAAAGTTTCCGGCCGAACTACCGCCGCATTGTGAATCTGGTGAAACTGCTGCCCAGGAACTTCCCCGTCCTGGCAACCACCGCTACCGCTACCCCCCGGGTTGAGGCGGACATCCTCGAACAGGTGGGGTCCGGCATGATACCTGTCCGCGGCCGGTTGCTGAGAACGAATATACGCCTGTCGGTGGTTCATGTAAAAAGCGAGGATGAGAAATATCACTGGCTGGCGGAATATCTTCCAAAGCTTTCCAAACCGGGGATCATTTATACAGGAACGCAGACCGATACCGATGTCTATGCCGGCTGGCTGCAGTTTCTTGGTTTCAGTGCAGCAGCATACAGCGGGAGGCTGGATGCCGCCAGCAGGAAAAGGATAGAATCGGATTTTAACTGCAATCAGTACGACTGCGTTGTAGCCACCAATGCCCTGGGAATGGGCATCGACAAGCCCGACATCCGCTTCATCATCCATACACAGATACCCCAGTCACCCATTCATTACTACCAGGAGATCGGCAGGGCAGGACAGGACGGAACAGAGGCATTCGTCATATTGCTTTACAACTCCAAAGAAGACCATGAACTGCCCCTAAGCTTGCCGACCTCGAAAATGTCAAGACCGACCTGCCCCGTCTGGCGTTTATCGCCGAGCAGCTGCAGAACGAGGGCTTCGATGTGATCCCGTTGATCTCGTCTGAGTACCCGGCCACGCTGAAAGAGAACCTGAAGACCAAAACCAGCCCGTCCCTTATTTATACCCGAGGGCGGAAAGGATTATTGCAGGAGGAGGCCGTGGCCATCGTGGGCTCGCGGAAGGCCGGCAAGGCGGCCATGGCATTTACCGGAAGCATGGCCAAAAGCTGTGCTGCACGATCCAGGGTGGTGGTCAGCGGCTTTGCCAAAGGAGTGGACAGGCAGGCCCTCGACAGCACCCTTGAGGCAAACGGCAAAAGCATCATCGTCCTGCCCCAGGGCATCCCCACCTTCCGGTCAGGGTTTACAAAGTACTACGAGCCCATCGTCAACGGTGATGTGCTGGTCATGAGCACATTCTTCCCGAAAGCCGGATGGGATGTGGGCTTTGCCATGGAACGAAACACCTACATCTACGGACTGGTGGATGAGATCTATGTCGCCGAATCAGATTTCAGCGGAGGGACATGGGAAGGTGTACTGGATGGGCTGAAAAGGAAAAGGAAGATCTTTGTGCGTATCCCCGGTCCGGGAGAAAAAAATGCCAACCACCGGCTCCTGGAGCTGGGAGCGGCGCCCGTGAATATGGATGGTGATATCGTCGACCTGAAGACAAGGAAGCCTGCAGATCTGTTTGAACAGGCGTCCGGAAGTACTGTCACCGAACCACACCCGTCATATGGAACCGGAGAACAGGCCATGGAACAGGCCATACTCCATCTGCTGGGCAAAGGCGCCTACACCTCCCGCGAGATCATCCTGGCCCTGAAGCTGGACTGGGAACCCAGGAAAATGACCGCCTGGCTGAAAAGGAATCCGGACATCAGAACCATCCCCGGAAAACCGGCCCGGTTCACCTGTAAAGATGTCAGCCAGCCTACATTATTTTAACAGTAATCCGGATCAAGATACGACCACCTCGCCAGCGAAACCTTCCTGGATATCCCAGGAGGTCAGTATAACCAAATGAAATCAAAGCCAATAATTATTTTCGTATCTTTGTGAATCTTAGTGTCTTGATGCCTTAGTGGTTAGATAAAGGTCAATAATACCGGTATTGTGAATAAGATAATCAGAGATAAAATAGTTGAAATCCGGAAACTTTGCATGAGATATGATGTAAAGACCATGTATATTTTCGGATCTGCCTGCACTGAAGATTTCAGCGAAGAAAGCGATCTGGATTTCCTGATCTCATTCAAGGATATTCCCATTGAACAATATACCGATAACTACTTTGAGCTGCATTACAGACTTGAAGAGTTGTTCGGCCGCAAAATCGACCTGCTGACCGAGAACTCACTTTCGAATCCCTTTTTTATCGAAAGCATCGAGGAAACGAAGCAATTGCTTTATGCAGCGTGAAATCTCAAAGTACCTGCACGACATCAAGGAATCTTCAGATTCAATAATCTCTTATCTGGAGGGCATAAAAAATTATAACGAATACAAGGTAAACAAGCTGCTGAGGCGTGGCATAGAGCGGGAACTTGAAATCATCGGTGAAGCTACCAACAGGATACTGAAGATTGATCCGGACATCCCGATACCTCATGCAAGAAGGATAGTTGATCTGAGGAATTGGGTAATTCACGGGTATGATGTGATTGATGATGCAGTGATCTGGGGTATCATAAAAAAGGATGTTCCCAGGTTGAAAGACCATGTGGATAATCTGCTCCGGCGATAGCTCCGCAACTGCCTCCCCCTCGCTCCGCCATCCATGATCTTTTGACAACGTAAAAATCCTACCCCGCTCCCGGAAGCCGGACTTTTAAACACAATGTTCGCAAAGAATGGGCAAAGACGCAATGAAGAAAGGGATGGTATATGCTATGACTTCGAATTTTCATAGCCCCTGAATATCCGGGAATTTTGAGATTATTTTAGTCATACCTAAAACTTTTTGTATTTTTGCTGAAAGTTTTAGCTATACCTAAATGAATGCATCCGATTTTATCCCGGAACTGGTCATCAACCGGCCCGGGTATCTTGAGAAATCCCTGATCTATCTCGGGAAGGACATCATCAAAGTCTTCACCGGGCAAAGAAGAGTGGGAAAAAGCTATATGCTGTTCCAACTCATGAACCATCTGATGAAAAACATCCCTGGATCGAACATATTATTTATCAGCAAAGAACTTCCCGATTTCAGGTTCATTAGAAATGATTCTGATCTTTTGCATTATCTGGAAGATAAGGTCAGCCCTGACAAAAACTTTCTGTTCATTGATGAAGTCCAGGAAATTGAAGATTTCATAACGGCACTGCGTTATCTTCATGCCCGGAGAAAGTGGGATATCTGGTGCACGGGAAGCAATGCATCCATGCTGTCGAAAGATGTCGCCGGAATGTTGAGCGGAAGAATCATGGAAATCCACATCGGAAGCCTTTCATACAGTGAGTTTCTGGAATTCCACCGGATTGAAAACACCGGCGACTCCCTGAACAGCTTCTTGAAATACGGAGGATTGCCTTTCCTGATCAACATCCCCCTGCAGGATGAAACCGTGCGGGAATACCTGAAGGGCATCTATTCGACCATTTTGTACAAGGATGTCGTCAGCAGGTATGGCATCCGCAATATCCGGTTCCTTGAAAACCTGGTGGTATTCGCTGCGGGGAATACCGGCTCCCTGCTGTCAGCCAAAAAAATCAGTGATTATTTGAGATCGCAGGGCGTCAACATGCCGCCCAATCTTGTCCTGGATTACCTTTCGTATCTGACGGATGCCTTTTTCCTGATCAAGGTACCGAGGTCCGACATCCAGGGGAAAAAAGTCTTTGAAATCGGAGAAAAGTATTATTTCGGGGATGTGGGTCTGAGGAACATGATCTCAGGATTCAGGCCGGAAGATATCGGCAAGATCATTGAGAATGCAGTGCTGCTGCATCTGCGCGCCAACGGATTCCAGGTATTTACAGGCGCTTCCGGAAACAAAGAGATTGACTTTGTCTGTCAGCGAAACCAGGAAAGGATATATGTCCAGGTGGCCTATCTGATTTCCGGTCAGCAGGTAAGGGAGAGGGAATTCGGTAACCTTCTGCTGATAAAGGACAACTACCCCAAATATGTCGTATCGATGGACACTGTTCAGTGGGAAAGTGTGGAAGGGATCAGGCATATCCGGCTGAGGGATTTTCTGTCGATGGATTTGTGAGCGCTACATTCATCCGTCTGATGTGGGCTTCCAAGCCCCGGGCGGGGCTGAGATATGTGGAAATAATGAAAAGCTCAGAACCCACGCCGCCATTGTGAATATGTCTTCAAAACTTTTCCCCTGTCCCCAAACGGAGTTTTTTAATTTTATCCGGTATATACCGGCATATTGACCACATGAAGACCGAACAGGCAATAGAAACACAAATCGCAAAGCTGAAGGAAACACTGGACAGGAAAGAGCTGGCCATGGGCGAAATACTGTTCCATAACGGCGCCTGCCAGATCCTTTCGCAATCCCAGTCGATGTATGAGCTCCTCATGACCACCGAGAATGGTCAGGAGCCGGCAGAATACCAGTTGATGATCGACCCCGAGAACGGGAACATCACTCCTGTCGTAAAAAATCAGCCACAGGAATGGGACAGCCATGCATACGCCTGCCTTCTGCAGGTGGAGAGCGAGTTGCACCTGCTCGATCCCGGCACGCATCAGGAGCACAAGAAATATACCCGCAGGGGAATGATCCGCCGGGTGCTCAAGGAGAGAAGGCAAAAAGCCGAAAGTGCGGAATACCGCATTCAATGGGCGGACAATATCTACGGCGATCACATCCTTACCAATGAGAAAGGGGTGAAATACACAGTTTTTCTGCGTGATTTCGAAAGCGAGACCGGTTACAGCAACAGCATGGATTCAAGGATCAACAAGCTGGGAACCACCAAACACATCATGTATGCCTTCAATCAACTGAAACAGGACACATCTCTCTACAACCGGCTCTCCAAAACCTTCCCTTTCATCGAGATATATTGCGATCCCCTGAACGATTACAGGATAAGCTGGTATTATCCCCATGAGCTGCCGCTGGAAGAAAAGCTGCTGATCTCGCGATACTTCAAAAGAAACACCTTCATTGAAGACAGGGAAGCCCTTGGCCTGCTTCCCTTCATGAAAGTCATTTCCGGGAATAAAAAGATACGGGTGCGGCCTGAAGTGCAGGAAAAGATGGAGCAAGCCTTCGACGATCACATGCTGAAGGAACTGGAGAAAAGACACCGGCCGGATTTCAGTAAACTGAAAATCGAACTCTTCCCGTACCAGAAGGAAGGCATTGCTTTTGCCCTTTTCCGCAAGGCTGCCATTATTGCCGATGAGATGGGACTGGGCAAAACCGTTCAGGCCATCGGCACGGCCATCCTGAAAAAAAAGGTCTTTGGTTTCAGGAAAACACTGGTGGTTTGCCCGGCCTCCCTGAAAGAACAATGGAAAAAGGAGATCGAAAAATTCTCGGACGAACGGGCTCTGGTGGTACAGGGTTTCCCTCATGAACGGGCTGAACAGTATGAAGATGACCGGCAGTATTTCTTCATTGTCAACTACGAGATGGTGATGCGCGACCAAAGGCCGATCAACAGGGCCGGGTTTGATTTCCTGATCCTGGACGAGGCCCAGCGCGCCAAGAACTACGAAACCAAAACCGCCGGATCACTCAAAAGACTCGAGGTGAAACATAAGCTGGTGATCACCGGCACACCCATTGAGAACCGCCTGATCGATATTTTCTCCATCATGGGCATACTCGACCCTCATTTCCTCGGACCGCTCTGGGAATTCTCATACCAGCACTGCCTCTTCGATCCGGTGAGATACAACAAGATAAACGGGTATTACAACCTGAAAAGCCTGAATGAAAAGCTGGGAAGTATCCTGATCAGACGGGAAAAAAGCAAAGTGATCGATCAGCTGCCGAATGTGCAGCAGGTGGATATCCCGGTTCAATTATCTCCCCTGCAGGCCGATTACCATGCCTCCTATGCCCGGGGGCTTGCACAGATATTGCGAAAAAGATACCTGACGCCCTATGATATGCAGCGTATGCAACTGCTGCTGGCCAATATGCGGATGGTATGCGACTCGACCTTCCTGATCGACGGGGAAACCAACGAATCGCCCAAGCTGGAGGAGCTGAAATATGTGCTGCTCGAAAAACTCGACATCAAAAACACCCGGCGGAAGATCATTATCTTCAGCGAGTGGGTAAAGGTGCATAAGCTGATCGGGAGGATGCTCCGGGAGAACAACATCGGCTTCGTGGAGCTGAACGGTATGATCCCTGTGAAATCCAGGGGCGATCTGATCCGGAAATTCGAAGACAACGATCAGTACAAGGTCTTCCTCTCCACCGAGGCCGGCGGCTCGGGACTGAACCTCCAGGTGGCCGATATTCTGATCAACTTCGAGCTGCCGTGGAACCCGGCCAGGAAAAACCAGCGCATCGGACGCATCGACCGGCTGGGACAGAAAAGCAACAAGCTCACCATCTTCAACTTCATCACGAAAGATTCCATAGAGCAGCAGATTGCCTCAGGGCTGCTGGTCAAGCAAAGCCTCTTCGACGGCGTGCTCGGGAAGGATGCCGCCCGCGACATGGTGGATTTCAGCACCAAAGGCCGCTCGCAGTTCATTCAGCAACTGGAAGAGTTTATTTCGGGTACCGAACGAAGGGAAGCACCGCTGGAAGAGGAAATGCCGGAAGAATTTGCGGCAGAAGATCAGATGTCAATGGAAGCCGTCGCGCAGGGTGAGCCGGATCTGCCGGGTGATGCAGGCACGGAAACGAGTCCGGCGGAGAAAGTGCCGGAATCCGTACCGGAACAAACCCGTATTGCCGCCGCAGAGATGGAACAGGTGATGAATCACGGCATGCAGTTCCTCGCCGGCATGTTCAAAATGTCCACCGGCAAGGAACTGGGGATGGAGAACCAGAGCATCAGCATCGACAAGGAAACCGGCGAAGTGGTGATGAAGTTCAGGCTGCCGGTTTGAATGTGGAATATAAAGTTACATTAACAGGTTGTTTCTGTACAAGCTATTTGAATGACAAAGCTTTAAGGTCGTCGTAATTCCTGACGATCTTCCGGAAAGCTTCATCGAACTTCTCAAATAGTTTTTGCTGTTTTTCGGTGAGCGGCTCGTTGTGATATTTGGCTTCAACGACGTATCCGTTATCCAGCATGAAATCAAGCTCTGCCTGATCCTGCCGGATATATTCAGGATGGTATTTTTTGAGCCTCAAATAGACATAGTTTTCAAAAAGGCTTCCCTTATCGCGGAATCCGGTGAAGCAGGTCCGGATACCGGTATCCGGGGCATAGATCTTTTTTGGCGAAAGCAGGCGCTCATTTGTTTTCCCGTGTCGGGTGACCGGGTATATCAAATATGCCCTTTCAAACATATCAAAGTACCTGGAGGCCGTATCGACCGAAATTCCGATGATCGATGCGATCTTGTTCAGGCTGACCTGTTTCCCCGACCGCTCCATCAGGAGTAAAAAAAAATCTTTCAGGAGACCGGGCTGTCTGATGTTGTGTATGGCAGCGATATCCTTCATGATGATGTCATCGACCAGCTCATTGATATAGGAAGGCTCCCCCGAAATAACATATTCCGGCATGCCGCCGGTCCTCAGAAAATTCTCAAATTCATTTTCCCTGATATGGCTGTCCGACCTGGAAATACCAATACCTTTAAAAAGCAGATATTCATCAAAATCGAGTGGAAGAACTTCGATGATCCTGTTCCTGCCGGTAATGAAATGCTTCCGTTCTTTCAATAAAGATGCAGAGGATGAGGATGCAAAAACCTTCACATTCTGCGAATCGTACAGGTTTTTCAACTGAATTTCATAATCCTGCTGATAAACCACTTCATCAAGAAAAACATAAATCTTTTCAGCAAACCTGATATTGTGCATTTTCCGGAATCCATCAATGATGTTCAGAATGGTGAGGTCCTTCAGGTTGTAGTCGTCCATGCTGACATAGAGGATTTTTTTGGGGTCAATGGCTGAATGATCCATTAAATGCTGTATGGTCAGCTTCATCAAAGAAGTTTTTCCGACCCGGCGTAACCCTGTTATCAGTATGAGCCTATTGTTCCCAAAAGCTTCAATCAGTGTATCCATGTATCCGGGCCTGTTGAACAGGGAGGATCCGGATTTACCCTCCCACCAGGGATTGTATCTGTACAATGTTTCTTCCATGGTTTTTTTATTCGTTTTTATCGGACAAATATAAACAATATTATCCGATGGCATCGTACATTTCAAGAACCTCCCGGAACCTGGATTCAATTTCCATTACTTCATCATCAGTGAGTTTCTCAAATTCACCCGTTCCGGAGCAAATCCGGCCGGTGATTCCGGACTATTCCTGGCAAGCCGGCTATAGGTTCACCCGCAAAGATGTTAACCAGTCCACATTATTCAAATAGCGAAGGTTCCTGTGTACGCTTCCTCACAGATCAACGCTCCGGCGACACTAACTACTGCATAGCCTATTCCGGTCACAACCTCAGACGGACACGGATGAGGAGTGCAGGGGAAATTGAAAGGTACATGAAACGGCCATCCTAGGGATCATTCATGAGGTGCAATGTATTGACTTGTAACATCTTTATTTGTGGATATTTTCTGCTCTGCATTTAAAAAAGTTGCTTAGCTCTGTAATTTATTTATACAAAAAGTTGAATCTTTTTAAAAAATCTATAACTTTAACTGATAATAAGAATCATTTAACCCGATATACACTTTAAAGCGAATATACTATAATTTTTTCTTCGACAATCTTAACGTTGCTATGACTTTTTTAATTATATACGTTGTTTCAAAATAACTAAATATATTCGTATGGAGATTGGAAAAATAAAAGTGTTCTTTAAAGATAGAGGATTTGGATTCATAATACGACCTGGATTTTTAGATTGCTATTTTCACTCTAGTACAGTTGATGGAGAAATAAATATTGGTGACTTGGTTTTTTTTGAACCTGTTCCATCTAATAAAAAAAGAGAACAATTTCAAGCAAAAACAGTTAGGAGATTATTCATTACCAAAGATAGTAATATTGATACAATATCTAATAAATTAATTATATTACCATTTCTTACAATAACCGAGCAAAAAAATTTATTCAGCATTGAAATTAATAAAATTGGAATAATAGATAGTCCAATACAATTTGAAAAGGCTGCAAACCTGCTTTTGTCAATTAAATCGTATTATCATAGTAATTTTATATTTCCAGAATTTATTAAACTAATGCTTTTTGAAGCATGCTCTATTGAATTTCAGATCGAATTTTTCTTTATCAATATATTCCCATATGAGTGGAAGGTTCCCTTAGACTATATAATAAATTCCTTTCATCACTTTGGTGGTGAAAAATTGAGAAAAATCCTTACCTATCTTGACGAGAAACAAAAATATGAAATATGGCATCACTATTTAGATAAAATTGGGAAGATAGACTCAATAAATAATTATGCAAGGGTTAAAAATCTTTTATCTAAAGTATTAGAAAAAAATATTGAAGAAAATACTGAATTTAATTTAAGTACCTACATTCCGGAAAGAGTAGTTGAAGAACTTTTCTTAATATCAGATTATAATTTTCAGTTTAAATTCTTCACTCTTGGCATATATCCAAAAGATTTTTTACATTATTTGGGTAATAAATTTGAATCATTTGATACCGATTTGCAAAAAAGCATAATAGATGTAATTACACACGATGAATCTTTTGAGTTAATATGCAATGTTATTATTAACAACATAAATGAAAAACATAACATCACTAAACTAATTAATGATGTTAAATTTTTCTTCGATGATTTATATTTAGATGATCCCTCCGAGTATGCAGAACTTACTGAAATAAATAATCCATCGATTATTAAGAGATTCTTAAAGTTTCCTGTCAATATTTCCCACCCCTTCTGGTTGATTTGCATAAGAAATCTCTGGGAAGAATCTGAGATTTTCTTAACAGGTGAAAAGCTTAAATATAATGTTGTATATTCTTTACTGGATCAACATCTGGATCTATTATTACCAATTAACCAGGATAAGAAGTATTTATTTGTCACTGAACTTTTGGATTCATTCAATAGAATAGTAGAAGTGGGATTAAAAAATTTTTCACCCCAGACTATAAAAAGGAGAAAAAAAATGATCTCCTTGAATGTTCATAATCCCATTATGGATAAAATCTTAGAATTTTCTTCTCATAAATACAAACTTTTTTTGACGATTGATGGATACTACAATTTAATAGATCAAGAATGGGTTTGGGCGAATATAGAATCATTTGATGAAAGCATAATTGCACAGATCTTATCACTTAGAAACTATTCATTAAACAAAAAAATTATTAATAAAAAAATTCAAGAATTAAAAAATATAGAGGGTCATGAAAATTACAACCAAATAATGAGAATTATTGATCTTGCAGTTAAATATGATCCTGATGGATTAGAATCATACCTAGAAGAAATTAAGTTAAAGGTAAGCATTGATGTTAAAATACAACTATGGCTTAATAGATACATTAAATCTCTAAATTTAATCGATATTTTTAGTTATTTTTCTAATG
>JAFGPB010000062.1 GCA_016926205.1 Bacteroidales bacterium | reverse complement strand
AGGGTTTTATTAGTTAGTTAGGGTTAATAAATTTCTCAGGGTTTTCGTAAATTTTAGGTTTAATCTTTAGGGTTGTAAAACCAGGGACCACCAAAAGTCCCTGGTTTTTTTTACCATAATGATGCAGATTCTTCAAGGTACAATCAAATAAAATAACAATCAGGTTTTAATTGAGCCAAATTTTTACTTTTTTTGTATTTAAATTCAACCCCGGTTTTCAGTCATGGTGAAACCTTACACAAAAGCATGGGCAAATTGTTATCCTTCAGTTTGTTCCATAAGGTTTTTTAACGGAAACAACATTGAAATCATAACCCTGACAGGTTTTAAGGCAGGTTCCTACATTTTCACCAATGATCTCGTAAATAAGCTTCAGAAGGTCGAATTCGTGGAAATCAAATTTGTAAGGGAAGACGGATTTACCACTTCGGCATTCGAACGTCTTTCAATGCACGACCTTACCGAACGTATCATAACGACCTATGACGAAGAAATCACAGGATTTGCAGTGATTTCAATCGCTGATCTGACCTTTGACAGTGTACCGCCCCTGATTTTATCCAAAAACCGTCATTTGGACATCGGAAACCCTGTTGCCGCAATAGGATTTCAGTATGATTCACCGAACCTAACCATAAAATCAGGGATCGTATCCACTTTCGTTTACCGTGATCATAAACGCTACATACAATTTGACGGATCGATGATCTGGGGAAATTCCGGAAGTCCGTTAATCGATCTTAATAAAGGGGAAGTGCTTGGTATTCTGGGTTATCAACTGGACCGGAAATACAAATCCTACGAAAAAATGCTTGAGATCAGTAAAAACAATATTAAAATGCTCGAGCAGGCCCTTGGTAAATTTGATGTTTCGGGAGTTGATCCCATTCAAGTGTTAATTGCCTGGGAAAAACAGATCAAGCAATTGTCCGGTGAAGTTTATAAAGCGTCTTTCAATGGTACGGGAATAGCAATTGATGCCAAGATCATGAGAAGTCTTCTGAGATCTTCCGGGATTGAAATAAGCGGCAATCATTAATCCTCAAGCTGCATTTTGTCTGCTCTTTGCCATCTGACGTTCACTGTTCAGAATCTTTTTTCCCTTTTGCTGCAAAAACGAATTCAACCGCTTTTCTTATTGCTTTGTCTATTTTATCCGGCTCCTTGCCTCCTGCTGTCGCAAAAAAGGACTGACCGCCTCCTTCTCCTTTGAATTCCCTGGCAGCAGTTCTGATGATTTCTCCGGCATTCAGGTTCCTGTCCTTTACCAGATTATCGGATATCATGACTGCCAGGTGGGGCTTATTGCCAATAACGGCGCCGATCACCAGAAACAGATTGTCCGTCTCTTTTCTCATCTGATATGCGACATCGCGTATAATACCTGCATCGACAACTGAATTTTCAAGGTTGCCTGTTATAATGTTGACTTCACCATGCTTCTCAAGGTTTTGAGTGAGTTGTTTTTTAAAGCTTTCGACCTGTATTTTTATGAAATCTCCCATCTGTCTTTCCAGCAATGCCTTTTCATGAATGATATTCGATACCGCCCTGACAACATCCTGGGGTTTATTGAGCAAATCCTCAATTCGTCTGAACTTGTTTTCAAGCTCCCGGTAATATTCTTCAGCCTTCCTTCCGGTAACAGCCTCTATTCTTCGGATCCCGGCAGCAACTGAACCTTCGGAAATGATCTTGAACATACCGATCTGTGAGGTTGATTCAACATGAATGCCACCGCACAGTTCCACCGAATCACCAAACTGTATGACCCTGACTTTGTCTCCGTATTTTTCTCCAAATAACGCCATTGCTCCCATTTCCCGGGCTTTCTCGACCGGAACGGAACGCATCTCATGTCGCTCAATTCCTGACCTGATCATATGGTTAACCATCATTTCCACCCGATTCATTTCTTCGTCAGTAAGTTTCTGAAAATGTGAAAAATCAAATCTGAGATAGTCAGGGCTTACCAGAGAGCCCTTCTGTTCCACATGCTTACCCAAAACACTGCGCAATGCATGATGTAGCAAGTGTGTTGCCGTGTGATTTTTTGCAGTGTCCCACCGCAATTCATCATTCACCAGTGCCGTAAATGTCCCCGAAAGATCTTCGGGCAGCTTTTCAACCACATGAATGATCAGTCCGTGTTCTTTAAAAGTATCCAGTATCCTTATCTTTTCCCTTCCATCGTCGATATAACCCGTATCCCCTATCTGTCCCCCGCTTTCAGCATAAAACGGAGTAACGTTAAATACAATATGATATACCTGTTTTTTTCGGGCGGTTACTTTCCGGTAGCGGTTTATTTTCACATGTGTACTGGTCTGGTCATAGCCTACAAAATCCTCCACTCCCCTTTCATCGCGCACGATCATCCAGTCTCCGGATTCGACGGAAGAGGCTGATTTTGATCTCTCCCGCTGCTTTTCCATTTCCTGATCAAATTCCTGATGATTGATTTCCATGCCCTGTTCTTTCAGCATCAATTCCGTCAGGTCCAGCGGAAATCCATAAGTATCATAGAGCTCAAAAGCTGCTTTACCGCTTATCATCCCCTTCTGTTTTTCTCCCGCTTCAGCCACGATCTGGTCCAGCAACCGGACACCGCTTTCAAGTGTTCGGAGAAAGGAAAGCTCTTCCTCATAAACGACCCTCTCGATCAACTGATTTTGTGCGCTCAGTTCAGGGAATGATTTACCCAGAGTGGATATGAAGGCTTCAACAAGTTTATACAAGATGGGCCTTTTCTGACCTAAAAAACTGAAGCTGTACCTAACTGCTCTGCGTAGTATACGCCTGATTACATAACCTGCCTTTGTATTTGAAGGGAGCAATCCATCCGCAATGGCAAATGAAATTGCCCGGATGTGATCGGCAATCACTCGCATGGCTGTATCGCTCACTTCAGAAATTCCGTAACCAATACCTGTAATGTCCGAAATCTCCCGGATGATGGGCTGAAACAGATCAGTATCATAATTGGAACATTTTTGCTGCACTACCATGCACAGCCTTTCAAATCCCATGCCTGTGTCAATATGTTTTTTTGGCAGCAAAGAAAGCCCTCCATCTGTCCTGCGGTTATACTGAATAAAGACCAGGTTCCATATCTCTATAACACGCGGATCACCCGTATTAACAAGTTCACTTCCCTTCATTCTTACGCTTTCATCGTCCGTTCTAAGGTCAACATGAATCTCTGAACAAGGTCCGCATGGTCCGGTATCACCCATTTCCCAGAAATTATCCTTTTTGGAACCGGTAAGGATATGATCCCCCGGGAGAAATTGTTCCCATATGGAGTACGATTCCCGGTCCATTTCAAGGTTTTCTCCAATGTTACCTTCAAAAACAGTTGCGTAAAGTCTCTCACGGGGAATTTTCATTTCATCCACCAGAAAATCCCATGCCCAGGCGATTGCCTCTTTTTTGAAATAATCTCCAAAGGACCAGTTTCCAAGCATTTCGAACATAGTATGATGGTATCCGTCATGCCCTACCTCTTCAAGGTCATTGTGTTTTCCGGAAACACGAAGACATTTTTGTGTGTTTGCAATCCGCGTATATCTTACAGGAGCATTATCCAGAAAAATCTCCTTGAATTGGTTCATTCCGGCATTTGTGAACATTAGTGTCGGATCATCCTTAATGATCATGGATGCCGATGGAACGATTTCGTGGGAACGGGAACGGAAAAAATCAAGGAATTTTTGACGAATTGCTTCTGAATCCATTTGAACGAAATTGAAAATTTGATTAATTTGTGTTAGAAATCTAACATTTCTTAATAGAAATGATTTGTAAAATTAGTTTTTTTCATTTAGATTTGTTGTCCACGTACTCGATTAATAATTAATTAGTTGCATTTGCTTGATTCTTAGGAAGAAAAAATATTATTACAATCCGGTTACGCTCACATTTGACGAAATCAGGCATGACGGAGGATATCTTGCCAGGCGCATTTTGATCATAGTTTTCATTGCTATTGTTCTTATCGCTTTCAGTGGTTACCTGCTCAATTTTCATTTGTATTCCCCTGAAGCCTGCAAGCTTGAAAAGAAGGCAACCTTGCTTGCAAACGAATTTACCAGGCTGTTGGATCAGTCAGAGACCTACGAATCCGTTCTGGAATCAACCTATTTTGCCGATGATAATCTGTATCGTATCATTCTACAACTTGACACATTGCCGCTTTCCATCCGGTATGGAGGTACCGGCGGTTCATCCCAGGAGGGCACCGGTATTTTCCTTTCCGGTATCGGTCATCAGCTTGAAAAACAAATTGAAAAACTGGATGTTCAGCTGCAAATCCAGAGCAATTCATTTCATACCATTTACAACAAAGCCATTGAGCATGCAGACAGATTGAAACGCCTGCCTGCCATGCAACCCGTTTCAAAAATGGATGTGCTGTATATCAGTTCATATTTCGGAACACGAACTGACCCTTTTAATCATGCCAACGAACAGGTTCACTCAGGCATTGATTTTGTCGCTCCGTCTGGCGTGAATGTTTACGCCACTGCCGACGGCGTTGTAACTTTATCCCGGATTTCTCGTACAGGTTATGGTAATGAGATCATTATTGATCATTCATTTGGTTACAGCACACGTTATGCCCACTTACAGGAGTTGCTGGTAAAAACCGGAGATCAAGTAGAACGGGGACAACTTATAGGTAAACTGGGAAGTTCTGGCAGATCAACTGGGCCTCATCTCCATTATGAAGTGCGTTATGAAAATAAGGCGATCAATCCGATATCCTATTTTGAACACAACCTCAGTCTGGATGAATATAACGAAATTATCTTACGGGCAAACTACGGGAATTACTAACTTACAATATCTCACAAATGGTCAGATCCAAATACAAGTTTAATCCTGAATCCCTGGAATATACTAAGGTTGAAAAAAACCTGAAGCAGAAATTGTTGCATACTTTTGCTTATATTGCTACCTTTCTGATTTTCATGGGAGGAGGCTACCTGCTTTTTTCATTCGTGATTGATTCACCAAAGGAAAAGGGATTAAAAAGACAGATCAGTGAAATGAACCTGACTCTCGAACTATTCAACAGACATCTGGATAATCTTGAAGTTGTTCTCGGTGAAATGCAGGAACGTGACGACAATATCTACAGGACAATTTTTGAAGCTGAACCACTCAATTATTCTGTAAGGGAAGCTGGATTCGGTGGTTCCAATCTATACAGGGAGCTTGAATCCCTTGAGAACTCTGAAATCGTCATTGAAACTGCCAAGCGGCTTGACATTCTGCTTCGTAAAACCTCGATCCAGTCGGACTCCTATGACGATCTTGTGGAAATGGCTCTGAGCAAAGAAAAAATGCTTGCTGCAATACCTGCCATACAACCCATTTCCAATAAGGACCTGACGAGAACGGCATCCGGATGGGGCTACAGAATTCATCCCATCTATAAAATCGTTAAATTTCATTACGGAATTGATTTCACAGCACCTACCGGTACGGAGATCTACGCAACAGGAGATGCTACGGTTGAGCAGGTGGAAACTTCCAACAGAGGATATGGGAACTGCATTACTTTAAATCACAGCTACGGTTATCTGACAATCTATGCACACCTGGATGGATTTAATGTCAGAAAAGGTCAGAAGGTCAAACGCGGTGATGTCATCGGATATGTGGGCAACACGGGTCTTTCAACTGCACCGCACCTGCATTATGAGGTCATCCGAAACCAAAAAAAGGTCAATCCCATCAACTATTTCTTTAACGATCTCTCGGCTGAAGAGTATGACCGCATGATCGAACTTTCAATGCGACCAGGTCAGTCATTTGATTAATTTTGTAAACACCCTTCGAAATTGTTTCTCTGTGAAAATCAATTTCTACACGCAAAATGCCCTATAAAGAAAGGAAAATTGAAAAGCTGTATTATTCAATAGGTGAGGTGGCACAAATCTTTAATGTGAATACCTCACTTATTCGTTTTTGGGAAAAGGAATTCGATATTATCAAACCCAAAAAAAACAAGAAAGGCAATCGTTTTTTCACAATGCAGGATATTGAAAATATCAAGCTGATCCACCACCTGGTAAAAGAAAGGGGAATGACCCTGAACGGCGCTAAAAAAAAGCTAAAAGAAAACAAAGACGACGCTTACCACAATTTCGAAGTAATACAATCGCTGACCGAGATCAAAAAATTGCTTTTGGGGCTGAAGGAATCCATGTGATCTTTTTCATGGAAGGGTCTTTGTATCACAAACCATTGTAATTAGAAGTCTTTCAAATCTATGAGACTGTCAGAACTGATTGCGGCAATTGAAGCGCACGCTCCTCTCGAATACCAGGAAGATTACGACAATGCAGGTCTGCTGGTTGGAGATGAACACATGGAAGTGCACGCTGCTCTGCTTTGCATTGATGTCGTTTCTGACACAATTGACGAAGCCATTGACCTTGGTGCGGATGTGATCGTTTCACATCATCCTGTAATTTTCAAACCACTCAAAAACATCAATGAGAAAAATCCTGTTGCAAGGATCGTTACAAAAGCAATCCGGAACAATATTGCCCTGTACAGTGTTCATACAAATATAGACAACATTGTTGGCGGTGTGAACAGCAAACTCTGCCAGAAACTTCATCTAAATCATGTTCAGATCCTTTCTCCTCTTACCGATGCCCTGAAAAAACTCGTGGTTTTTGTCCCGGTCTCACATGCAGATCAGGTCAGACAGGCAATGTTTGATTCCGGAGCCGGAAAGATAGGCTCTTACGATCTTTGCAGCTACAACTCGGAAGGATTCGGAACCTTTCGCGGCTCGGACAACACCAATCCTTATGTCGGTGAGAAAGGCAAAATACATCAGGAAAAAGAGATCCGTATTGAAACCGTTTTCCCCGCTGCAAATCAGTCAGGGATCATCAAAGCCATGCTTGAAGTCCATCCTTATGAAGAAGTGGCATACGACATATACCCGCTGGAAAACAAATATCCGTTTGCCGGGTCAGGAATGACAGGCGAACTGGAAATTCCGACAGATGAAGGAATATTCCTCCGGTTTATCAGGGACACTTTTAAATGCCAGGTAATCCGGCACAGTGCACTGCTGAACAGACCCATAAAAAAAGTGGCATTGTGTGGAGGTTCCGGATCTTTTCTGATTGCTGAAGCCATTGAATCAGAAGCTGATATCTTGATCACATCAGATCTGAAATACCATGATTTTTTCAAAGCCGCAGGTAAAATAGTACTTGCTGATATCGGTCACTATGAAAGTGAACAATACACAGTTGAATTATTTTATGAAATACTTACAAAAAAATTCCATAATTTTGCAGTCCATTTTTCCAAAACAGTGTCCAATCCTATTCACTATATTTATTAATGTATGACAGAAGAAAAAAAGCAGGCAGCCGATGTTGTTGAGCTCACCATAGAGGAAAAACTCAGAGCCTTGTATAAACTGCAGATCATAAATTCAGAAATAGACAAGATCAGGACATTACGGGGTGAACTGCCCCTTGAGGTTCAGGACCTGGAAGATGATATTGCCGGTTTGGAGACACGGATTGATAAGTTTCAGGAAGAAATAAAAAGTATTGAATCTGCCATAGCAGGTAAAAAAAATGAAATCACAAATTCCAGAAATCTGATCAAAAAATATGAAGAGCAACAGAACAATGTAAGGAACAACCGGGAATTCGACTCTCTATCAAAAGAAATAGAATACCAGACACTTGAAATTGAACTGAGTGAAAAGCGGATCAGGGAATTCACCGCACAATCTGCTGAAAAATCCACATTTATTGAAGAATCCAACAAACAACTGGAAGAAAGGATGAATGACCTTCAGGAAAAAAAGTCCGAACTGGAGGAAATTACGGCTGATACGCAGAAAGAAGAGGAGCAGCTCCTTAAAAAGCGTCAGGAATATGAAGCAATCATTGAGGAGCGTCTGCTTGCAGCGTATAAGAAGATCCGGAAGAACGCAAGAAATGGTCTTGCAGTTGTTACCGTTCAGCGTGATGCCTGCGGCGGCTGTTTCAATCAGATCCCTCCCCAGCGGCAACTCGACATTCGCTCCAGAAAGAAAATCATCGTATGCGAATATTGCGGGCGTATCCTTGTTGATAATGAAATCGTTAAAGAATAAACAGACTTTCTCCCGTTGTTCAAGTATAAACTTTTATGTTTATAATGTTCCGTTTTTGGAATATTTAGCGAGAACGGGACGTTAATTCATAGCAATCCGTATTCTAAATTTGTTATCTTTGTTATTACCTCATGGGATATTATGCTAAAGTGTTACCTGACAGCAGTTTTGTTTATTACCTTATCCTTTAAGGGTTTTAGTCAGCAGTGGAAACTGAAAAGAATTGAAGCACTTTTTGGAATTGGCACAACCAATGTTTACAGCGACCTTGGTGGTGCGCCAAATGCTACAAATCTTTTGTTCATCAAGGATATCACATTTCGAAGCACACGGCCCTCATTTTATCTGGGAATCAGGTACCGGGTGGATCCGAGATTTACAATAAAGACATCCTTGATATATGGTTACAGTAAAACTGAAGATTTTGCCGGTTCGCGGAATGAAAACCGCGGATTTACTTCGATAACGCAGCTTTTTGAATTCTCAGGGAACCTTGAATATTACCTGCTGCCGGAAAACCGTCTGCTGAGCTCAGCTGCGATCTTCAACCGGAGGGGTATGATCAACAACTACTCCTCTTTTGCACTGTATGTTTTTGCTGGCGTCGGAGCGACTATGTACTGGCCTGATCTCGAACTGGCGGAAACCCGTCCCGGTGATGAGTACAAATATGACATCGGTGTTACAGCAGCATTTCCCTTAGGTCTTGGGTTAAAATACATCATCAGTGATGACTGGATCATCAGCTACGAGGTTGGTTACCGTCAGACACTGACAGACTTTCTGGACGGCTTTAAATCACCTTCTTCTAAAATGGCAGACATTTACTGGATCAGTTCCCTTAACTTCAGTTATCGCATTCCCACAACCCGACGCGGTCTTCCAGTTTTCCTGGACAGACAATGGAGACGGGCGCGCTTCTGATCTTTCCCTCCGTTTGTTTTTTCTGTTTTTTTAAGATTCTTTATGATTTCACGCGCTAAAATTCTATTAATTTGCGTTTAATATCTCAATTCGGAACTTAATCATCATGAAGAAATCCTTTTTACCGTGGCTGATTGTCATGATCATTACATGCATCAATGTAAACGCGCAGCGTAATGCGAATGTCGGGATATTTGGCGGAACAGCATATTATCTCGGAGATATTAATCCAAGTCGTCATTTTTACAGACCATCGCTTTCACTCGGAGGCCTGTACCGTTTGAATATCAATACGCGTTATGCCATCAGATTAAACGCATATTACATTTCCCTGAGCGGAAGTGACCTCGATTTTCCTGCGGATTTTCATCCCGACAGACCTTTCAACCCCCAGTTCTTCAACACTTCACTGATTGATGCTGCTTTACAGGCTGAATTTAATTTTTTGCCTTATGAACCCAACCAGGTGAGATGGGATTATACACCCTATATTGCAACGGGTCTGGCAGGTGCTCTCGTCGTTCAAACCGACAGGGATGCCAGCAACTTTGTCAGTCTGCCTTTTAGCATCGGCATCAAGACAACTTTCTCTAAAAAGTTGAGTGGAGGCGCTGAATGGTCTTTCCGAAAAACCTTCAATGACAGGATCGACGGCTATGAGAATCCGTCAGACACTTATTCGATAATACACAATAATGACTGGTATTCATATTTAGGTATTTTTATTACCTATAAGTTTTTTAATTTTGCGGTGGATTGTCCGGCATATGACTGAAAATAATACCATACCGGTAAAAGAAAGGATCAACAGGGAAAAGCTGCCAAAGCACGTTGCAATTATCATGGATGGAAGCGGAAGATGGGCACAGCAGCGTGGAAATCAGAGGATTTTCGGACACCAGCATGCAATCGCTGCCGTACGGGATACTGTTGAAGCTGTTGCTGAGCTGGGCATAGAATACCTTACCCTTTTCGCATTCTCCACTGAGAACTGGAAAAGACCTAAAAGTGAGGTCGATGCTTTAATGTCCCTTCTGGTCTCAACCATACATAATGAAACAGACACACTCCTGGAAAACAATATCAAACTCCTTGCCATTGGAAATGTCAAAAGTCTGCCGGACAAAGTGCAACAACAACTTAATATAGCCATGGAAAAAAGCAGGCAAAACACCGGCTTAAAATTGATACTGGCATTAAGTTACAGCTCCAGATGGGAAATTATTCAGGCTGTCAAGAACATAGCCAAAGAGCTGGAAAGGGGAACGATCAGATACGAAGACATCAATGACAAATTGTTCGAACAGCACCTGACCACCTCGGCTTATCCCGAACCGGAGCTTGTCATCAGGACAAGCGGAGAATTCAGGGTCAGCAATTTTCTGCTCTGGCAAATTGCTTACGCAGAATTGTATTTTACAAAAACACTCTGGCCCGATTTTCGCAAGGAACATCTGTATGAAGCCTTATTGAATTTTCAGGACAGGGAAAGACGTTTTGGCAAGACGGCAGATCAGATACTTGGCAATGGCAAATCAAACAGCTGATAACAGATGAAAAGGAATTGTCTGGTTCTTATACTATTCTTTTTTGTCATGCATGTATCCGGACAAAGTCCGGATACCAGCGATATTGAATACATCAACTATGGCCAGTCCGGTGATTATGTCATTGCCGATATTACCATTTCAGGGATCATGTCCTATCAGACTTCCTACCTGGTGAATATTTCAGGATTGAGTGTAGGACAGGAAATCTCAATCCCCGGGGAAGAAATTACCAACACCATCGATAAATTCTGGTCATTTGGACTCTTCTCCGATGTGAAGGTAGTTATTACAAAAATTGAAGGGAAAAATGTATATCTTGAGATTCAGCTTACAGAGATGCCCAGACTTTCAAGATTGGAGCTTATGGGTATTAACAACACTGAAATCAAAGAAATCAGGGAGAAGCTCAACCTCAGAACAGGAAGCCAGGTCACCGAAAACATAATGAACAATTCCGTTTCCATCATTAAGGATTACTTCACAGAAAAGGGATTTCTGAATTGTTCCGTTGATATAGTCCAGAGGGCAGACACAACTCCTCCCGGGAACAGGGTATATATTGATTTGCATATCGACAAAGGCAAAAAAGTTAAGATCGAGGAAATTGCATTTCAGGGCAATGAATCATTCTCGGATAAAAGACTGAGAAGGGCCATGAAAAATACAAAGCAAATCAATCTGAATATTTTCAAGGGTTCAAAATACCTCGAACCTGATTATGAAGAGGACCGGCAGAGCCTCATTGAATTTTACAACGAAAACGGATACCGGGATGCAAGGATTATCGATGAAAAAATCGAGGTTCTCAACAACAAAAGAATAGCGCTGGATATTACCGTCGAAGAAGGTCCTCAATACACCTTACGCAATATTGTCTGGATAGGCAATACCAAATACCCTGCAGAAGCCTTGAACCATGTACTGGGAATAGAAAAAGGAGAAGTGTACAATCAAACCCGCCTTAACGAGCGTTTGTTCATGGATGACGATGCTGTGCAGTCTCAATATATGGATGCAGGCCACCTGTTTTGTTCCATAGAACCGGTTGAAACAAATTATGAAGGTGATTCCATTGACCTCGAAATGCGCGTTTATGAAGGGCCCCAGGCAACAATAAACCAGATCATCATAACCGGCAATACAAAAACAAATGAACATGTGATCCGGCGCGAATTGCGCACTGTTCCCGGGGATCTGTTCAGCAAAACAGCCATCATCCGTTCCGTCAGGGAACTGGCAGCGCTTGGACATTTTAATCCGGAGAACATCATTCCCAATCCGATACCCAATCTGGACGATGGAACTGTGGATATTGAATACCAGGTTGAAGAACGTTCAAATGACCAGCTGGAGGTATCCGGGGGATGGGGCGGTTATGGCTTTGTCGGAACGGTAGGACTGAGGTTTGCCAACTTCTCTGCCCGCAACATGTTCGATTTGGGTGCTTGGAGACCGGTTCCATCGGGTGACGGACAAACATTGTCCATCCGGGCACAGTCAAACGGAAAATATTACCAGGCTTACAACCTGTCGTTTGTTGAACCCTGGTTTGGAGGCAAAAAACCCAACAGTTTTTCCGTGTCCTTCTACCATACCATTACCAAAAGTCTGAGAAGAAGAAATGACCCGAGTCTGGCCGATGCATTTTTTAAGGTTACGGGAGCTTCAGTTGGTATCGGCCGGAGACTGACCTGGCCAGATGATTATTTTGTCTTTTATACAGCAGCCGGCTATCAAAGGTATCATCTGAATAACTGGGGTACAAACTTCTTTATCAGCAAAGGCTTTTCAAATGTAGTTGACCTGCAGCTATCACTGTCAAGAAGTTCACAGGATCAGATGATCTATCCGCGCCGTGGCAGCGCATTTAACCTGTCACTTCAGCTGACACCGCCGGTATCGCTGCTCAGGCAGGATAACTACTGGACCTTATCGGATGCGGAAAAGCTGATTATTCGGGACCGGATAACCAATGAGAACAAGTATATGTCTGTTGCCCAGATCGAACAACTGACTGCCGCAGAGGTAAGCAGCATTGAAGATTCGCGGAAATACCAGTTCATTGAATATCATAAATGGGAATTTAATGGTTCCTGGTATATGAGCCTGATTGGCGACCTGGTTCTTGCAGCAAAGACAGAATTCGGTTATCTCGGGTATTACAATAAAAATATCGGTTCTTCACCCTTTGAGAAATTCAGTCTGGGTGGCAGCGGCATGACGGGTTATAACCTTTACGGAACTGATATCATTGCCATGAGGGGTTACCCCGAGGGTTCCCTGACACCCCAAACAACAATCATGAGCAGTACCGGTACAGGATCAAGAATTGACAACGGAAATATATATGTGAAATACACTCTGGAACTTAGGTACCCCATATCCCTAAGCCAATCGGCGACCTTTTTCGGACATGTATTCCTTGAAGGCGGGAATGCCTGGGAACGGATGGATGATTTCAATCCCTTTGCAATTAAACGTTCAGCCGGTGTCGGAATACGCGCTTACCTGCCGATGTTCGGTCTGCTCGGTGTGGACTGGGGTTTTGGATTTGACCTGCCCAACAGTGGAAGTATTTCTGATGAGGAAAGAAGAAGGGGGTATCATGGCGGAGAGTTCCATTTTGTAATGGGTCAGCAGTTTTAAAATGACCGCTGATTTTTTGGTACTGAATTTGCTGTGAATATTCGTGAATATCTATGAAATTGAATCAGGAATCAAAAACAAGTGTCATGAAACACCCGCGTAAGACTTATTTCACAAATAAGAATATTAGTTTGGGTGTTCTCCCGGTAAACCGGGACAAACTATAGGACCATTATAAACAAAATAATAAAAGTATGAAACGAACAGTATTACTATTATCCGGATTGTTGTTCACTTTTTCACTGACAATAGCCCAGAAATATGCTTTTGTGGATACCGATTATATCCTGGATAATATTCCCGGATATAAAGCAGCCCAGGAACAACTGGATAAGCTTTCAGAAGGATGGCAGCAGGAAATTGAAGCCCAGTATGCCGAAATTGAGCAGCTTTATAATGATTATCAGGCAGAAAGGGTTCTGCTTTCTGAGGAAATGAGACGGAAACGTGAAGATGAGATCATTGACAAGGAGAAAGACGTGAAAGAGATACAAACCAGCTATTTTGGTCAGGAAGGACAGTTGTTCCAGAAACGTCAGGAATTGATACAGCCCATTCAGGATGAGGTTTATAATGCCATCAGAGACATGGCAACGGAAGAAGGTTATGCCGTCATTTTCGATACAGCAGGCGGACCGGTCATGGTTTACTTCAATCCCAGATACGATCTGAGTGATGAAGTACTTCAAAAATTAGGATATAAGAATTAAATTTATACATTTGTGCCGTAATTAATTGATCTTACAATGAAAAAACTGATTATATTTCTGGCTGTTATTGTATTGGGGCTACCAGGCAACAGTGCTCTGGGACAAAGTCCCGTGAAACTTGGCCACCTGAATACCAATGAATTGTTTGCTGCCATGCCCGAAACGGACAGCGCACAAAAGATATTGGAAAAGAGTGCCCAGGATTTGCAGACGACCATGGAAGAGTTGCAGGTTGAATACAACAAAAAATACCAGGAATACGTAAATCTGGCCAACGAACCCACAACAAGTGCCCTGATACTCAGGACAAGGGAAGAAGAGCTGCAATCACTGAACACACGGGCACAGAATTTCCAGACACAGGCTGAACAGGACCTCTCAGACCAGCAGGCCAGGTTGTTTCAGCCCATTCAGGAAAAGGCCATTGGCGCCATTGAAGAAGTGTCCAGGGAAAACGGATTTACGTATGTGTTTGATATCGCAGCCGGATCAGTAGTTTTCACCTCTGATGAATCTATTGATATTCTGCCTCTTGTCAAAGATAAACTCGGACTGCAATAAGTCCTTTATTAACAGGTTAAAACCGTCTCAACCTGGGGTAAGAGACGGTTTTTTTATTCGTATTGCTATTCGTGACACTTCATTCAATGGTAAATAGGAATCATAGGACAACTAAACAATGAAGTATGAAGAAAATAACCACCCGTCCTGTCGGAATCTTTGATTCAGGTGTAGGCGGCCTAACAGTGGCCAGTGCCATCAAACAGATATTACCAAACGAAAACCTGATCTATTTTGGTGATACAGCACATCTTCCTTATGGTGACAAATCAAGGGAGACCATCATCTCTTACGCAGCAAATATTACCCGTTTCCTGATCGGTCAAAATTGCAAAGTCATCGTCGTGGCATGCAACACTGCATCAGCCAATGCGTATGAAGCAATAAAGGAAGAAGCAGGCAACCAGGCTGTTGTTGTGGATGTGATCAATCCGGTTGTCGATTACGTCACAAAAAGAGCTGAATATAAGAATATTGGGATAATCGGCACCAAGGCCACGATAAACAGCGAAACCTATGATAAAAAGATAAAAGCCTTAAATCCGCTCATCGTCGTATCCACGCTGGCCACACCCCTGTTCGTACCCATGATTGAAGAAGGTTTCATATATGATGACATCAGCAATGCGATCATCCGGTCCTACCTTTCAAGACATGAACTCCGGGATATTGACGCATTGATCATGGGGTGCACGCACTATCCCATCATTAAAAACCAGATCAGCAAATATTACAACTTTAAACTGGATGTAATTGATTCATCAGCTATTGTGGCAAATTACCTGCGTAAATTGCTGGGCGAAAAAAATCAGCTGAACATGGAATCAAATCCCCGTTACAAGTTCATAGTCTCTGATTATACGGAATACTTCCAGGTCATCTCCAGACTGTTCTTTGATGAAGAAATCCGGCTGGAAAAGATGGACTTATGATAAAATTTTAACAGGGTTTGCAGGATTGTGAACCGATTTTCAGCAACCTGACGCCCATTGCATACGAAAACAAATTCATCGGTCATTGATTTTCTGGCTGACCGGAAAAATCAGGACAATAATCATGGCTATTCATGTTTGAATTCGCTAACATTGCAGATACATAACAGAATCTTAATGCTAAGTTCCACAAGACCGTTAAAATATTAAATTATATTCTTGTGAAGAAACGAGTTAGAGTCATTGAAAGAGACGATGTTGTTGTGAAATTTGCAGGTGACTCCGGTGACGGCATACAACTAACAGGAGCACAATTTTCTGATACTTCAGCATTTATCGGCAATGATCTTGCTACATTCCCCGACTACCCGGCTGAAATCAGGGCGCCTCAGGGTACGGTTGCCGGTGTATCCGGTTTTCAGGTGCGCATCGGGCATAAAGAAATACAGTCCCCAGGAGATCAGGCTGATGTGCTTGTGGCAATGAATCCGGCTGCCCTTAAGGCCAATATGAACTGGGTGAAACCCGGAGCGACGATCATTGTCGACATCAGCAGCTTTGATTCCCGTCATTATAAAAGGGCCGAATATGTGGAAGATCCACTTGGAGACGGATCACTGGACGAATACAATGTAGTAAGGGCTCCGATCACTGAAATGACCCGTGATGTGGTCAAGCGGTTCGGACTTGATTTAAAAACGGCAGACAGGACTAAAAATCAGTTCGTTGCAGGTATTCTCTTCTGGCTTTTCAACCGGGATCTGAAGATCGGGGAGAATTTCCTGCGTGACCGGTTCAGAAACAACCCAAAGCTGGTCGAAGCAAACATTGAGGTGCTGCGGGCAGGATATAATTATGCCGAAACCGTGGAAGCGATTGAATCTACGTACAGGGTCAAGCCAGCTGAAAAGGGACCGGGATACTATCGCAACATAAATGGAAATACGGCAATTGCCTGGGGCTTGCTGGCAGCTGCAGAAAAGTCGGGATGCAAATTATACCTCGGATCCTACCCGATCACACCCGCATCTGAAATTTTACAGGAACTTGTAAAAACGAAAAACCTCGGAACCATTGCTTTTCAGGCGGAGGATGAAATCGCCGGGGTATGTTCTGCAATCGGTGCATCATTTGCAGGATGTCTGGGTGTATCAACAACATCCGGACCCGGTTTATCCCTTAAAAGTGAGGGAATCGGTCTCGCAGTAATCACGGAATTGCCGCTCGTTGTTGTGGATGTGCAGCGGGGCGGACCGTCAACGGGATTGCCCACAAAGACTGAACAATCGGATCTGCTTCAGGCGCTGTATGGCCGACATGGTGAAAGTCCCTGTGTTGTGCTGGCATCCTCAACACCTGCCAATTGTTTCGACTTTGCCTATGAGGCTGCGAGACTGGCAATAGAACATATGACTCCTGTCATTTTACTTTCAGACGGATATCTGGCCAACGGATCCGAGTTGTGGCACATCCCGGAAATCTCTGAACTTCCGAAAATAAAGGTCCCCCGTATAAAAGACAATGATCCTTCATTCAAACCTTATAACCGGGATCCTGAAACCCTTTCAAGATTCTGGGCGGTTCCAGGTCAGGAAGGTTTGCGGCATCACATAGGAGGACTGGAAAAGGCAGATGTAACCGGGGAAATATCATACGATCCTTTTAATCATGAGATCATGACCTTGCTCCGGAGAGACAAACTGGATAAGGTGGTCTATTATATACCGAGACAGGAAGTTATAGGCCAGCCTGAGGGTGATCTTCTTGTGATCGGATGGGGAGGGACATTTGGTGCCCTTTATACAGCTGTGCAGGAAATGCAGGAAGAAGGTCACAGCATCAGTCTGGTCCAGCTCAACTATATCAATCCCCTGCCCTATAATATTCCTGATATTTTGGGCAGATTTAAAAATATTGTCGTATGTGAGCTTAATCTCGGACAGCTTGCAACTTACCTGCGCAGTAAACTGCCGCATTTTCATTATCTTCAGTTCAACAAGGTGCAGGGACTCCCGTTCCTGATCTCTGAATTGAAACATAAGTTTGAAGAAATACTGGGTTTCTCTGGAAGCTGACAACTATGGAAAACTATAGCAAAACAACGGCAAAGGATTTCAAAATGGACAATGACGTACGGTGGTGTCCCGGTTGTGGCTGTCATGCTGTACTTTCAGCCATGCAGAAAGTACTTCCTGAAACCGGCATAAAAAAAGAGAATATTGTCTTTGTTTCAGGCATCGGTTGTTCATCTCGATTTCCTTACTATATTAACACTTATGGCTTTCACGGACTGCATGGGCGCGGTGCGGCAATAGCCACGGGAATCAAGCTTGCAAATCCCGGATTGAGCGTTTGGCTGGTGACAGGTGACGGTGATTCTATGGCGATTGGAGGAAACCATTTCATCCATCTACTGAGAAGGAATCTCGACATCAACATTTTGCTGATCAACAATAAAATCTATGGCCTGACTAAGGGACAATTCTCCCCGACTACCCCCAAGGGCAGTATAACAAAAACTTCACCAAGCGGTACCATTGCAAGTCCTTTCCTGCCCGGTGAGCTTGCAATGGGCGCACAGGGCAATTTCTTTGCCAGGGTGGTTGACAATGATCTTGAAATGATGCAGAAGGTATTTATTGCTGCAGCATCCCATAAAGGAACCTCACTGGTCGAGGTACTTCAAAACTGTGTGATTTTCAATGATGCCGTTCATTCTGAAATCACAAGCAAGGAATTGCGTGATGAGAACCAGATCTATCTTGAACACGGAAAGTCCATGCTTTTCGGCAAAAATAAAGAAAAAGGCCTGATCCAGGACGATTCAAGGTTAAAAGCAGTAACCATAGGTCAAAACGGAATTAAGAAGGAGGATATCCTCATCCACAATGCCGTGGACCGGGAGGATACGAAGCATTACATGCTGGTCCGCATGATGTTGCCGGAAAATCCCATTGCCATGGGAGTCATACGTTCATGTGAAGCTTACACATATGAAGACACATACTACCAGCAAATAGAGGCATCGCGCAACAAATCAACCGTTGGAAATGTGAACGACCTGTTCATGAGCGGTAACATTTTTAAGCTGGAAAACCATAACGGTAATTGAGTATTCCATAGAAATAAGCTAAATTTCATTTGCCAAAGGTGTCAACTATGGCCAAGAAAGTTGCCGAAACCCAGATTGAAACATATTACTTTTCCGATACATCATTCAACCTGCTCATGCAGAACCGTATCCGGAAAGTGCTTGTGATCTGCAGCAGTTATGACTTTTTCATGCTTGAAGAGGACGGTCGCATTGATGAACAAATCTTTAATGAATATGTTTCATTAAGTCTGCGTTATCCGCCTATTTTCATTCAGGCGAATTCAGCAAAAAAAGCGATGGCCATTCTTGAGACTGAACAGATCGACCTGATCATTGAAATGCTGAGTATCGGAGATGTGGACACTTTTGAACTGGCCCGTAAACTTAAGGAAGCACATCCGAAGATACCCATTGTCGTTTTGACACATTTTTCACGGGAAGTCTCACTGAAACTTGAAAACGAAGATCTCAGGGCAATTGACTATGTATTCTGCTGGCTGGGTAACAGCGATCTGTTGCTGGCCATCATCAAACTGATCGAAGATAAAATGAACGCCGACTTTGATATCCAGGAAGTCGGGGTTCAGGCCATTTTACTGGTTGAAGATTCGGTACGTTTCATTTCATCCTATCTGCCCAACCTTTACAAAATCGTATTGGAACAGTCGATGGAATTCATGAAAGAAGCCCTGAATGAGCACCAGAAAATGCTTCGCAGAAGGGGACGCCCAAAAATCCTTTTGGTTCAGAATTATGCTGATGCAGTTACAGTATATAAAAAGTATAAAAAAAATATACTGGGCATCATATCGGATGTGAGCTTCAAAATGACCGCGGACCGGAAAGGTCCGAAAGTCCTGGATGCCGGTATTGAATTCTGCAGTCTGGTGAAAACCGAGGATAAAAATCTGCCCGTTCTCCTGCAATCATCTGACAGATCACATGAAAAAACAGCGCTTGGACTGGGTGCAGGCTTTCTTCACAAGCACTCCAAAAATCTTCACAATGAACTCAATCAATACATCATCCGGAATTTCGGATTCGGAGAATTTGTTTTCAGACATCCGGATACTTTTGAAGAATATTGTGTGGCCGCCAATCTCAGAGATCTGCAACAACTGATTATGACGGTACCTGATGATATCCTCATTTACCACACACAACGGGATGATATTTCTAAATGGCTGAACGCACGTGCACTGTTCCCCATAGCCCAGATATTCAAACCTGCCAAACTTGAAGATTTCAAAAGCCTCAGTGACGTCAGGAAGTACATCTATAAAGCCATAAGCAGTTTCCGTTCCAGCAAATCGAAGGGGATTATTGCCGAATTTGACCGGCACATGTACGATGAATATCTTGGATTTTCCCGTATTGGTGAAGGATCCATCGGAGGTAAGGCAAGGGGGCTGGCGTTTTTCAGCAGCCTGCTGAAACAGCATCAACTTTTTGACCATTTTAAAAATGTGCAGATTTCAATTCCGAATACGGTCGTATTGAGTACGGAAGTCTTCGAAGCTTTCATGGAACACAATAACTTATATGATGTGGCAGTATCCGGCATCAGTGATGAAGAAATCCTGGTAAAATTCGTGCATTCCCGATTGCCTGAAAACATTACGGAGGATCTTGGAACAATCATTTTTCAGGCGCGGAAACCACTTGCCATAAGGTCATCTAGTAAATTGGAAGACTCTTATTATCAGCCATTTGCAGGGATATACAACACCTACATGATACCTCTCGTTGCCAATAAATCCGCTGCACTGCATTTGCTTGAAACAGCAATAAAATGTGTTTATGCATCCGTATTTTTCAAATCCAGCAAAGCTTATGCGCTGGCAACTTCAAATATCATTGACGAAGAAAAGATGGGTATCATTATTCAGGAAGTTTGTGGCAGACCATATGGTGACCGTTTTTACCCTATCCTGAGCGGGGTGGCGCGATCCATTAACTTCTATCCTGTCCACCCTGAAAAAGCCGAAGACGGTATAGCCACCATTGCTTTCGGACTGGGCAAAATGATTGCCGAAGGAGGCACGGTCCTCCGGTTCTCACCGCGCTTCCCAAAAAAGATCATTCAACTGTCAAACCCTGACCTTGCCATGAAATCCACACAAAAGCAATTCTATGCACTGAATCTGGACCCCGGCCGGTTCACCCCGTCAACTGACGACAAAATAAACCTGATCCGATATGACATAAAGGACGCAGAAAAGGACGGCACCCTGAGGTTTGCTGCCTCGGTATATGATTTTGAGAACAATGTCATCAGGGATGGGTACGACCTGCCGGGAAAGAAGATTATCACCTTTTCCAACATCCTGAATTATGGTAGTTTTCCTCTTGCGGAAATTCTTGACAGTATTCTGAAAACGGGTCAGCAGGCAATGAATAATCCTGTAGAGATCGAATTTGCAGTGGACATTGACCAGCCCGCAGATAAGCCTCCCGTTTTTAACTTTCTTCAGATCAGACCTATCGTAATCAATGAACAAAATATAAATTTCAAAATTGACAAGGTTGATCCGCAGGAGGTGATTGTATATTCCGAAAAAGCACTGGGAAATGGAGTATATACGAATATTTCAGACATTATTTATGTAAAGACGCATGCATACAGTCCCTCTGCAAACACAGGCATAACTGATGAACTCGAAAAACTGAACAGTCACTTATCAGGAAAAAACAGGAGTTATATCCTGATCGGACCCGGCCGCTGGGGATCAACGGATCCCTGGCTCGGCATTCCCATTAAATGGGCGCAGATCTCTGCCGTAAGGATCATTGTTGAATCCGGACTTGAGCATTACCGCGTGGAACCCAGTCAGGGCACGCACTTTTTCCACAACCTCACAACCTTTGGTGTGGGATATCTGACCGTGAATCCTTATCAGAAAGACGGAATCTATAATGTGGAATATCTTGACAGCCTCCCGGTAACAGAAGAAACTGAAAATCTGAAACAGATCAGTTTCAGGAATCCGCTGAAAATTGAAATTGACGGCAGAACAAACAAAGCGGTGGTATATAAGCCAAAGTGATTCCAGAACCTTACCATTTACCAGCCTTTAACAATGCATACTGAATTCTTGTCAGTAATATTCCGGCTCCCGGCACCATCAGGTGCCGGTCCCTGCATATATTGATAATCATTATGAATGGAAAACCAGCAGGGGAATACTTGTATGATAGAAGAGTTTTTTGGTGATATCCGGCTTAAAAAGTCTCTCAAACAGCTTCCTGCGGTGTGAGGTCAGCGAAAGAATATTGATCTTCAGATCCCTGATCTTCTGGTCCAGATCTTCAAGCAGATTCTTAGGACTGACAAAACTATACTGTACCTGGCTTTTTCCGTAGGACTTCCTGAAATATTCCATAAGACCTTCCATTTTTACCCTGTCCCATGACCCGGGATCTTCAGTGATGTGTACACAATGAATGTCGAAATCAAACTGTTCGGTAATGTTCATAAGCTTTTTCAGTGACATAAAATCAGATTCATCAAATTCTGTCACGTACAATATATTCTTCACATTCTTTTCTCCGACAAATGTATATTTTACAGGGATTGACATGATCGGAAAAGCAATACGCTTTATGACCGCAACAGTAACGCTGCCCATGATTGCGCCCATTCCGGTCCCTTTGCCATGAGTGCCCATCACCACCAAATCGGGTTTATAAGTCTCACTGAACCTGATGATTTCATCTTCCGGCACGCCCGGAAGTATTTCATATCCTACCTTGATTTCAGGGAAACCGCTATCTTTAATATATCTCTTAAGTTCCTCGACATAATTTTCAACCGTTTCCTTTTCACTCTGTTCCAGGTTCACCATAACTTCCTCCTTAAGGTGTGCCTGTGTCTGAACGGCACCGGCAAGTTCAATGAGATCGAATGCAGGTGAATAATAAGTGTGTAGAAGCTTGAGTTCCGCTCCAACCTTACAGGCAATTTTTATCGCATAATGACAGGCAAAATCCGAGCACTCGGAATAATCAACCGGTACAAGTATTTTTTTGATTTTCTGCGTGGTTGCAAATCCTTCCGGCATCTTTTCTTCTTTATTCATGACCTGATTTGTTTTGTTGAAATACAAGATCAATTTACAAAAAAAACGTCTGGTATACAAATCACTTCTGCAATTCAATGTCAAATCAGTAAAAATGAAGATCGTTTATTACCCGTTTGACTCGTATTATAAAGATCATGCAGGGTTCTGATGGTATGGCTGAGTTCTGACGAACTGATGTTACCCGGTTTTTCTACAGGTCCGTCATTTGAAATCGATCTGATATGAAATATTAAAAATTAATATTCAGCGATTTAAAATAGTTCTGCAAATACTCTTGCCGTCAGGAGTTAAAAGTGTATGGGAAAGACATCCGAAAAGCAGGGAATGCCTTAAAAGCTGAACCTTTAAGACACTCCCTTTGAAAGAGCTTTTTACTTCTTACTGGGCGGGATTGATTTCAAGCAGTTCTATTTCAAATACCAGTGTGGAAAATGGAATGATTTGAGAGCCTTCCGGAGCCATACTTCCATATGCCATGTCTTCCGGTATCCATACTTTCCATTTCGAACCAAGGGGCATTAATTTTATGGCTTCTGACCAGCCAGGAATAACCGCATTTACTGGAAATACTGCTGGTTCGCCACGGTCATATGAACTGTCAAACTTTGTCCCGTCTATCAGCCAGCCTGTATAGTTTACTTTAACTTCATCGGTATCGACAGGTTGCGGACCTGCGCTTACCTCCAGGATTTTATACTGTAGTCCGCTTGGCAACGATACGACACTGTCTTCTTTTGCATTTGCATCAAGAAAAGCTTTATTTTCTGCAATATAATCCTCGTATTGTATCTTCAGTTGATCTTCCTGGAATTCCTCAAAGAACATGCTCAGATAGGCATTGATCTCAATTTCGGAAACGGGCATTGTATCTGATTTTGAAGCATCAACTATTCCCTTTGCAAACGCGTCGTAATTGAATATCTTGTCCACTTCTGCCTGCTTCAGACTGCTTCCGTAAGTGATACCCAGGAAATAACTCACCGTATCTTCTTTTGTTTTCAGTTTCGTTCCTGCATACTGTTGCCCGGAACTGCATGAAGCGATTGTAAACATTCCTGCAATAAAAAAAATGATTAATCTTAAATTTTTCATCTGCTGTACTAATTAAATTTGAGACCCCGAAGATAAGTCATTTACCAATACCGGCATTGAAATTGTGAAAATGTTTTTACCGGGTTCGAAATTCATTGCATTTATAAACTTGAGATTCACGAATAAAAATTATTAATTTGGCGATATGCTAAAATATACATGGATCTATGAATGCTGAAAAATCCGCAATTGTCATTGGAACAGGAATCGGAGGTTTAACAACTGCCATATATCTGGCGCAAAACGGGTATCAGGTAAAAATCTTTGAAAAAAATGCAACTCCCGGCGGTCGTTGCGGACAGATCATCAGGGAAGGACACCGTTTTGACACGGGAGCAACAATTTTACTCATGCCGGAGATTTACAGACGTATATTCGGAACACTCGGACTTGATTTTGATGAATGCTGCATCAGACATCCCCTGCCAACACTATACAAAATTCACTATGATGACGGTACTGAATTGGAGTTTTCCACAAACCAGAAGCATTTTCAGGACCAGCTCGAACGTCTGGAAAAAGGCAGCTACCAAAAAGCCCTGTTATATATCAGATCGGGTTACAAGTTTTATGAATTGGCGATCGCAAAGCTTCTGGGCAGAAATTTCACAGATTTTTTTCAGTTTGCCAACCTGAAGAACATGTTGTTGCTGATTCAATTGAAGACCTATCTGAGACACCAGGTTTACATAAAAAGATTCTTTAAACATCCGCATTTACGAACAGCCTTTACATTTCAGAATATATATGTTGGACAAAATCCGTTGAAAGCACCTGCACTTTTTGCAATGATACCGGCTGCTGAATTATCAGAAGGATCTTTTTTTCCCCAGGGCGGAATGTTCAGCATCACTAACAAACTTGTCTCCGTGGCTCAAAACCTGGGTGTGAAGATTTTCTTCAGTCAGCCTGTAGTTAAAATCAACACCTGCAAAAACAGGGTTACCGGTATTACAACCAGTAGCGGCCGAACCACAGATGGAGGAATTGTCATTGCAAATGCCGATCTTCCTTATGTTTACCGTGACCTGCTTCCCGACAAAAGAAGGTCTGCCAGAATTAACAGATTAAAATTCAGTTGTTCTGCTATCGTTCTGCACTGGGCTCTGGATAAAGAATACACCGGGCTCCAGCACCACAATGTATTCATATCTGATCAATACCGTTCCAATCTGAAAACCATTTTCAACAAACAATCCCTGTCCGCAAAGCCTAGTTTCTATATTCATGCTCCTGTAAGGTCCGACCCGACTGCCGCACCTCAGGGTCAGGATACTCTGTCTGTCATCATACCCTGCGGGCATATGGGCAGCAAAAAGATTGACTGGAATATTCTTAAAGAAAATGCACGGATGGCAGTGATAAACCGGTTGAAGCAACAGGGATTTGATGACATTCAAGAACATCTGAAATTTGAGATTAGTTATCTCCCGCAAACCTGGAAGAATGTTTTTAACCTGTCCAGAGGAGCCACATTCGGAAGCCTTGCTCATAATATATTCCAGATGGGATATTTCAGGCCTCATAACCGTCATCCTTTTTACAAGAATTTATATTTTACCGGAGGGGGCACGCATCCCGGTAACGGTGTGCCCCTGGTACTCCTTTCAGCAAGACTTGTATCAGAACGTATATTAAAAGAAATGAACGATTTATAACAATTGAACTATGTACAATAACTTCATAGTAAAATTTGAATCTATTGATTTCGAGACGATCAAAGATCATCCAAATATTCTTATTGCTGCAAGCTTCTGGGAAGAAGAACGTTACAAAGCTGCACAAACTTTTTACAGGTACCTGCGCGAGCTTGATGATCTGATTGACTGTCATAAGTCCCTGCATACAACAATTAAAGAAAAGGATAGAAAGTATTTTATGGACAAAGTGGATTCCTGGATCAGTTCCATAGAGGCTCAGACAGAAAAAACCACATCGGTAAATGAATTAATCCGGACTATAAAAAAATTCCGCCTGCCTTTATGGCCATTGGAAGATTTTGCCAGGTCCATGATATACGACATCAATCATAGCGGTTTCAGAACACTGAATGATTTTATCGAATACAGTCAGGGAGCATCCGTTGCCCCAGCATCAATTTTTTTACATCTTTGCGGATTGCGTTCACGGGATCATGAATACCTGATACCTGCTTTCGATGTGAAAAAAGCTGCCACACCTTGTGCCATGTTCAGCTATATCGTACACATCATCCGTGATTTCAGGAAGGATCAGGAAAACAATCTGAATTGTTTTGCTCATGACATACTTACCCGGAACGGTCTGAATGCAGAGAAAGTCAGGGAAATCGCAACCGGTAAGGCAATACCAGAAGAATTCAGAAATGTGATCCGCGAATATTGTGATCTGGCAGACAAATACCGTCGGCTCACCCATGAAACGATCCATACCCTCGGTAAACATGTTGAACCTCCCTACCTGCTCAGTCTTCATATAATTTTTAACCTATATCTGATGGTTTATGAACGGATCGATTGTGAAACAGGATCTTTTACTTCCCCGGAATTGAATCCGACACCAGGGGAAATAAAGCAACGGGTTTTTGAAACCATTACCGGATACATGTCCGCTTAAGAAACCCCATGTTGTGGATATTTGGTTCCAAACCAGTGTGAAATATGAACCAATGTATTACTTTCGCATCATTCATACCAATGTTCACAAACCATACTCTGTCTGATTGATAAACTACATTCTAAAACCATGAAAACAAGCCGCATCATTCTGATTGTTATTGTTGTCATTCTTATTGTACTCATCTTCCGGGGTTGCAAAGGATATAACAATCTGGTGACCTTAAGGGAAGAAGTAAACCGGGAGTGGGCCAATGTTGAGAATGTCTATCAACGCCGGGCTGATCTGATCCCGAATCTGGTCAACACTGTCAGGGGTTATGCTGAGCATGAACAGGAAACCTTTACCCGGGTGACCGAAGCCCGGTCCAGGGCAACCTCCATGTCCATTGATGCTTCAGATATGACCAGTGCAGATCTTCAACAGTTTCAGGAGGCACAGGGCGAAGTCTCATCTGCTTTATCCCGGCTTCTGGCAATTGTGGAAAATTATCCTGAACTGAAAGCCAATCAGAATTTCCTCGAATTACAGGCTCAGCTTGAAGGGACCGAAAACAGAATTGCAGTTGAAAGGAGGAATTTCAATGAAACCGCAACCCTGTACAATTCAGAGATCAAGAAAATCCCGACCGTATTCTTTGCAGGATTGCTGGGCTTTAAAGAAAGACCTTATTTTGAAGCTGAACCCGCTGCATCTGAGGCACCGGAAGTTGAATTTTAGAAATTCAGTTTATGCAGGCCTTCAACTTCTTTGACCGGAATGAAAAGGAATTGTTGAGAAATGCGATCCGGGTTGCGGAATCAAAAACCTCAGGAGAGATCAGGGTGCATGTCGAGACATTGTTTCAGGGTGCTGTACTTGACCGTGCAGCAACTGTCTTCTACCGTCTTGGCATGCATAAAACCCGCCTCAGGAACGGTGTGTTGTTCTACCTGTCAATAAAAAACAGGCAGTTTGCAATTCTGGGAGATACCAATATCAACAGGCTTGTTCCCGAATATTTTTGGGACAGCATTAAAGAAGCGATGGATGAACATTTCAGGCGCGAAGAATTCACAAAAGGATTGTGTAAAGGCATTGAACTGGCAGGTCAACAGCTCAGAGAACATTTTCCCCGGCAGGCTGACGATATCAATGAGCTGTCAGATGATATTTCCTTTGATAAGATCCCATGAATGTTTTATCTTTTAAATCCGTTGAGCGGCTATGCGAACTTCTAAGATAGTTTTACTCATCTTACTGTCCATCAATAGATTACAAGGTCAGCATTTCCCCGATCCCATGGTACCTTTGCGGCTTGTCAATGATTATACAGGATTACTTACGGAGCAACAACAGATCGAGCTAAACAATAAATTGCTGAAATTCAATAATGAAACATCAACACAGATCTATGTAGTTACCTACGATGATCTTCAGGGTTATGATGTTGACGATTACGGTGTTCGTCTTGCATCAGAATGGGGCATCGGTCAGGAAGGCAAAGACAATGGTATACTGATTCTCGTAAGTCCTGCAAACCGCGTTCTGACCATTCAAACAGGGTATGGTCTGGAAGGAGCGGTACCGGATGTCATCGCAAAACGGCTTATTGAACATGTGATTACACCGGGCTTCAGGGAAGAGAATTATTACGAAGGACTGGATTCTGCTGCAAATGTTCTGATGTCACTGACCAGAGGAGAGTTTACGGCAGATGATTATTTAACAGGAGATGCGGATGAACTGAATCCCCTGCTGATACTCATTCTGATCATCATCGTCTTTATGATAGTCAGCAAAATATTCAGGACCAGCAGACAATACTATTCACCGACACATAGTATTCCATGGTGGATCATGGGTACGGGCAGTTCTTCAGGCAGGAACTGGAGTGATTTCAACTCCGGAAGTGGCGGATTCGGAGGATTTTCAGGAGGCGGAAGCGGTGGATTCGGCGGATTTTCAGGAGGCGGGGGAGGCAGTTTTGGAGGAGGAGGAGCAAGCGGAAGATGGTGATCATCCTTGTCACTGCAATCGGATTTATGAATTGAGATCAGGTTGAAAAGATCAGAATATTTTAATTAATGCACGGTTACTTCCCTATAATGCTGCTGTCCGTTAGTAGGAAATTGTTGCTGGGATTCCTGACGATTCTCCTGCTGGTCTTATGCAGTTTCTGCCTGTATGCGCAAACAAACGATACAAATCAGATCAAACTTTTATTTGCGGGTGATGTCATGGGACACGATGCGCAAATCAACGTTGCATGGGATGCCAGGTTAAACTCATACAACTTTGAACCGGTATTCCGATACATATCAGGTTATATTCAGGTGGCAGATATTGCCGTTGTCAATCTTGAAGTTACACTTGCCGGACCGCCATACAAAGGTTATCCCGAGTTTTCCAGTCCGGATGAACTTGCTCATGCGGCCAGGGATGCAGGTTTTGATGTATTTCTGCAGGCCAACAATCATGCACTCGACCGGGGTCAAAACGGTTTTAAAAGGACCATTGCTGTTCTCGACTCACTGAATGTACTGCATACAGGAACATTTCTCAATGAAACTGATCGTCAAAAAAACCATCCGCTCATCCTTGAAAAAAACAGCATCCGGATCGCACTGCTCAATTATACCTATGGGACCAACGGACTGGTAATACCGGAACCTTTTATCATCAACCGTATTGATACTCTGCAGATCAGAGAAGACATTGAGAAAGCCAAACGCGCTTCTCCCGATTTTATTGTTATAGCCATACACTGGGGAAATGAATATGAACGGTTTGAGAACCAGTCTCAGCGTGATCTGGCGCAATTTATGCTGAATTGCGGTGCCGATGCGGTGATCGGATCACATCCGCATGTCGTTCAGCCGGTGCAATTGTTTTACAGCAATGATACATCAGGACATAACATTGTGGCCTATTCTCTCGGGAATTTCGTTTCCAACCAACGTGACCATTACCGGGATGGTGGAATCGTTTTTGAAATCGTTCTGGAAAAAACTGCTGGCAAAACACATGTAAAAGATTACAGTTATCTGCCGTACTGGGTTTACCGCGAAGACCTGACAGAAAGATCCGCTTTTTATGTCCTGCCGGTAAGCTACTTTGAGAACTGCGAATCACTGTTCAACCTGAAAGAATACGATCAATACAAAATCACCAGGTTTGCCGGTGATACCCGCACACATCTGGAGGGAATTCCTGAAAATAGTTTTTATGATTCGCTGAGTCGTTAATTCCTTTTATCCACACCCCACATCAGCTTATTCCTCAGTGTTGAATAAAAACTGGTATCAGGAAGCCTGAGCATTTTTAGTCGGCGATCCGATTTCCCCAGTCTGAATTCCTTTTCCGATACGCTTTCGATGGTCCGGTTGTCCGCAGAGACGAGAAATCTTCCGGACCGGCTCTTTACCTTCAGGGTGATTACGGTATCATCCGGAATTATCAATGGCCTTACGGTCAAATTGTGTGAAGCTATGGGAGCAATGATGAAATTTTCTGACCCCGGAACAACAACAGGTCCGGAAACGCTCAGGGAATATGCCGTGGAGCCGGTCGGTGTGGAAATGATTAATCCGTCCGTCCAGTATGTATTGAGGAATTCTTCATTCACAAAGGCATCGATGGTTATCATCGAGGAACCGCCTTTGTGGATTGTAATCTCATTGAGTGCATAATTCATACCTTCAAAGAGATTCTCCGGTTTCAGAAAATGGATCATGGTACGATATTCAATATCAAAATTATTGTTGAAAATCGCATCAAAAGCTTTAATGATCTCTTCCCTGGAAATATAGGCCAGAAAACCCATTCGTCCTGAATTAATGCCAATCACGGGGATATCATATCGGATTACATAAGGTATCGATTCAAGAAAGGTTCCATCTCCGCCAATACTGATCATCAGGTCACTGAACGGATCGAAATCATTGCAATCCGAATACATGCTGCTGATGTCCGGCATCATCCGGGTTTCTGCACAGATATAATCATAAAACGGTTTATAAACTGAAAGTTGTGCATTATATTCTGTCAGTTTTCTGAAGAGCTCCTGAACATAAGGTCTGAATCCTTCACTGAAAGTTTTTCCGTATAGCGCAATCTTCATAGGATCGTAAGAATTGTATGTGACACACAGACTAATGGTTTATTAAAGGATACCGGATCATCAGATCCATCTGGTCAGATATTCAGGTATTTCATGAACATTTCATATCTGTTCTCATAAAAACTGTTCATATCGTCCTGATCCATAAAAGTATTTCTGACGATATAATTGTATCGGTCGAACGTCTGGATAATAGAGGTCAGATCATTACGATTTATCTTTAGGGTCACTTCAAGTCGGGTCGTGGTGGCATGTGAACTCACATACATGCTCAGGATTTTGGCGTTGTTGCTCTCGACAATCTGGGAGATCTGTGATAATGAATAATCGTGTTCACTCATATCCAGAACAATAATTGCGCCTGGCTCCTTCAGGGCAGAAAAATCAGCAAAAAAATGAACCAGATCATTCAATGTAATCAGACCCTTATAATGGTTGTGAAGGTCAAGGACAGGAACAACAGACAGATTCAGTCTTGAAGCAAGTTCAATTGCTTCATAGACATGCTGATCCTCAGTTACAAAAGGACTGAAAAGGGAGAGGGAGTGGTTGCCTATAGGCTCCTCAGCCATATTGTGATCATAGATGTCCTTATCGGAGATCAGTCCCAGGAAATCTTCATTATTCACTATAGGCAAATGGGAAATCCTGAATATATCCATCCAGTAAAGGGCTTTCTGACCGCTATCGGATGTCCGCAATGCAGGTACAACATCTGATATTAAATCTTTCGCTAACATATCATATAATTAAATCCAAAACAAGCTAAATTTGCAATCTGCAGGAAACAATGGAACACCTGCCCAATATCAGACAAAATCCGCCGCCCGGTATTAAAACCAAACAGGAACAACCTTTGCGGAAAACATTAAAATTATACTATATTTAATAAATTTCCAAATGACCGGCAAATGACAAGGTTAAGTGTCAACATCAACAAAATAGCTACTTTACGAAATGCTCGGGGTGGGGATATTCCCAATGTCAAAGTGGCTGCAATGAATTGCCAGAAATTCGGTGCGCAGGGTATCACTGTGCATCCAAGGCCTGACGAAAGGCACATTCGCTACCAGGATGTTCGCGAAATGAGACCCTTCATTACCACAGAATTCAATATTGAAGGATATCCTTCACAGCGGTTTCTTGATCTGGTTCTTGAAGTTAAGCCCCATCAGGTCACACTGGTCCCCGATTCACATGATGTAATCACTTCCAACCAGGGCTGGAATGTTATCAGATATGAGAAATTTCTTATGGATGTTATCACTGAGCTGAAGCGCAATAACATACGTACATCAATCTTTATTGAAACGGATCTGGAGCAGATCCAGCGTGCAGCCATTGCAGGAACCCACCGTATTGAGCTCTATACCGAACCTTATGCCGACAAATATTCCTCAGACCGGGAAAAAGCTGTCGAACCATACATTCGCGCTGCAAAATGGGCACTGGAACTCGGACTGGAAATTAATGCCGGACATGACCTCAACCTTGAGAACCTTCGTTTTTTCCATGAAAGCATCCCCGGGCTCTCAGAGGTTTCAATCGGTCATGCACTGATCTCGGATGCACTCTATTTCGGTCTTGAAAAAACCATTCAGTTGTATCTCAGTCAGCTTACCTGATGAAACTGGCATTTCACAAATTCGGCCCGGGAAAACCTATGATCATCCTGAACGGAGTGTACGGTTCATCAAAATTCCAGAACCATGATACTGGCTCCATGCGGAATAACCTTCAGTATTCCTGGAAATTGTGATGAGTGACGTGTGATTTCTCCGGACCTACATCTCCTTCAATGCATTTTTCCTGTAAAACTTTTCAATTCTTACACTAAACCTTTAGTGCCACCGTTACGTATATGAACATTGAACAAATCAAATAACAACGTTATGAAAAAGAGAATGCATCAGTTTATGGCCCTTGTGTTGATGGCCGGTTTAATCATTCCATTGGGCTGTGAAAAGGACAAAGAAGGTGAAGCACCTCAATTGCCGCCTGCAGCCACATTCATTACCGATTTCAGTGAATTTGAAGACGGTGTCCCCCTCAAAAAGTCGACCGAACTGGAATTGACCAACTTTCAGCAGGCAGCTTTTACAGTGTGGTATTTCAATTCACTTCTGACAATCGGACTTGCCGTACCCGTGCATGCATACAATATGGCTGTGGATCAAACTCCTGAAAGGATTGACAACAATACCTGGGAGTGGTCCAATGATTTCGATCTTGGGGAAAACTCTTATCAGACGATATTGACGGCTGTGGTGGAGGAGGAAATGGTTGACTGGGAAATGAAAGTATCAAAAACCGACGGTTTCCAGGATTTCATCTGGTTCACAGGAAGCTGCGACATCCTGGCCACTGAAGGGACATGGACCTTGTACGAAACACCTGCTGACCCGCATGCCATTCTTGACATTGACTGGACTGTGGACTATGAAGCAGAAACCTGTGATGTGACCTATGAAGTGGTGTATGAATCCAGCAATTATTACGGAAGCTATATCAACTGCGGTATTACGGATGACAATCCTGACTACGATGCTTATTACAGCGTTTACAAATCAACAGAACCCGGTGTTGTCACCTGGATCTATTACAATACCGAAACTCATGCCGGCAGAATTGAAGTGTATCTGAATGATGATTTGCAGTCCGAAGGCTGCTGGGACGAAAACTTCGATGATATTGCCTGCACTTCCGAAGAATAAGAATTACATTCCGGTGGGGTGAAATACCCCGCTGGATGTTTTCTGAATCCGCAGGATTTTCCCCTGTTATTCAATAAACTCTGACAGACCTTCCGATATATACACCTGGAAATCCCCGGTTTCATCAGCAAAGACCAGGTAGGCTTCAAGAAAATTGTTGCGGTTCAGAAATTCAATCGACCGCTCCAGTCCGAATACCATAAAGGCAGTTGCATATGCATCAGCGGTCATGCAATCCTCAGCAACTACGGTAGCACTTAACAAATTGGAAATCACTGGATAACCGGTCCGGGGATCAACGGTATGAACATATTTCATTCCGTCCTTCTCATAAAAGCGTCTGTAATTGCCGGAAGTGGCAAGAGCTCTGTTTTTCAGCCGGATCACTGCCTGAAGATCGGATCCCGGAATCATATTGCCTTCAACAGGTTTGTCGATACCGATGCGCCATATCTCATGATTCGGATTTAGTCCGCACGTTTTTACTTCACCTCCGATTTCAACCATGTAATTCCTGATCCTTTTGCTGTCAAGATATTCAGCAACAACATCAACAGAATACCCCTGTGCTATGGCATTCACATCCAGCATGAGATTTTTCTCCTTTTTGACCAGCTGATTGCCCTCCATGCTTACCTTATTCATTCCGACAAACATCATCACACTATCGATCCATGTGCTGTCAATCTCCGCCTGATACACAGATCCGAAGCCCAGTGCATTGATCACGGGCCCCACCGTAATATCAAATGCTCCGTCGGTTTTCAGATATACTTCATAAGCTTTCTCAAAAACTGTTTTGAATTTATGGTCAGCTTCGACCGACGGATCATTCCTGTTAAACCTGGAAATGACCGAAGAATCATTGTAAATTGACAAGGACAGGTCAAAATCGGCAAGCAGGGAATCGATCTCATGTTTCAGTTCCTCTCCCTGCCCGCTCTCGTAAGTGATGCGGTAGGTCGTTCCCTGCGTCATACCCGTCACTGTGAAATACGCTCCCCTGTTGATCCTGTTGTGGACAATTAGTACTATGAGAAAAACGGTGGCCAGAAGGAGAATCTGAACATGTATGCGTTTTATTTTCATCAACTGCCGAAATCATCAAAATCAACCATTTCATCAGGAACGCCCAGATTGTATAACATCTGCAATACAGCCTCGTTCATCATTGGCGGTCCACACAGGTAATATTCGATATCCTCCGGAAATTCATGCGTACTGAGATACTCATCGTACAATACCTGATGAATAAATCCCGTGTAGCCCTTCCAGTGATCTTCCGACTGGGGTTCCGAAAGTGCAATGTGAAACCTGAAATTGGGGAATTTTTTTTCAATCTTCCGGAAATCTTCCTCATAAAAGATTTCGCGCTTTGATCTCGCCCCGTACCAGTAACTCACCTTACGGCCTGTTTTCAGGGTATGAAAAAGATGAAATATGTGTGACCGCAAGGGAGCCATACCCGCACCCCCTCCAATATATACCATTTCATTGCCGGTATCCTTGATAAAAAATTCTCCGTAAGGTCCGGAAAGCATCACCTTGTCACCCGGTTTCCTGGAAAAGATATAGGAAGAACATATACCGGGTGGAACATTTTTAAAGGCAGACCTTGATTTGTCCCAGGGAGGTGTGGCGATCCTGATATTCAGTATGACAATATTGCCTTCAGCCGGATGATTGGCCATTGAATACGCTCTGAATGTCGGTGTTGTATTTTTCACCTTCAGATCCCACATGGAAAATTTATCCCATTCGTCATGAAACCTGTTTTCGACATCAATATCCCTGAAACTCATTTCAAATTCAGGTACATCAATCTGCACATACCCGCCAGGCCTGAATTTCAGGGTCTCGCCCTGCGGCAATTCCAAAACAAACTCCTTGATGAAAGTCGCAACATTGTGATTTGACACCACCTCGCATTCCCATTTTTTAATACCCAGGACTTCCTCAGGCACATGGATCCTGAGATCTTCCCTGACCTTCACCTGGCAACCCAGTCTCCATTTGTCATGAATCTCCCTCCGGGTAAAGAAATCCGTTTCCGTTGGGAGTATCGCTCCTCCTCCCTCAAGCAACTGACACCGGCACAATCCGCAGGTCCCTCCACCGCCGCATGCAGAGGGAAGATACAATTTGTTTTCGGATAAGGTTGACAGTAAAGTCGATCCGGGAGCAACATCCAGTTCCCTCTCATCATTGATGATGATTTTTACATTGCCTGAAGGTGTAAGTTTTGCCTTTGCATACAGAAGCATGCTTACAAGGATCAGGATGATGCCGAGAAAAACAGCTATACTGAGCAATATGACCGGTAAAAGACCCATAATTTATGATTCATTTATCCATTGTCAGATCACTATCCCTCCAAAGCCCATAAATGCAATAGCCAGAAGCCCTGTCAATATAAACGCGATCCCCAGACCACGCAATGGCGCAGGAACGTTGGAATATTTCAGTTTTTCGCGAATGGCCGCCAGCACGATTATGGCAAGTGCCCATCCTACACCGGCACCTAAAGCAAATACAGCAGCTTCGGCAATGGTTCCGTATTCACGTTCCTGCATGAACAACGAAGCACCCAGTATGGAGCAATTCACTGCGATCAGCGGCAAAAAGATACCCAGAGCATTGTATAACGCAGGTGCAAATTTTTCGATTACCATTTCAATCAGCTGCACCATTGCCGCAATAACTGCGATGAACAGCAAAAAACTCAAAAAACTCAGATCCAGATCTGCAAACGAAGAGCCAAGCCATTTCAGTGCTCCGGCTTTGAGCAGGTAGTTTTCCATGAGCCAGTTTACGGGCACCGTGACAGTAATCACGAAAATCACGGCAGTCCCCAGTCCCACAGCAGTCTTTACGGTCTTTGAAACGGCCAGGTAAGAACACATGCCTAAGAAATAGGCAAACACCATGTTCTCGATGAAGACGTTTCTTACAAAAAGGTCGAATAAATTTTCCATTTCTTTCCCTGAAACTATTCGATAATATCTTACTTTTCAATCAGTTTTTTGTTGTATCCCCGTTGCACCCATATCATGATACCCACAGTAATCAATGCCATCGGGGGAAGGATCATCATTCCATTGTCCACATAGCCAAGCTTGTAAAGCCCTTCCGGAATCACCTGATAACCGAGCAGGGAACCGCTGCCGAACAATTCCCTGATGGTGGAAAGTGCGATCAGTATGATGCCATATCCAGCACCATTGCCGATACCATCCAGAAAGGATTCCCATGGCCTGTTATTCATGGCAAAAGCTTCCAGTCTCCCCATCAGAATACAATTTGTGATGATCAGACCGACAAAGACCGATAGTTTCTTACTCACATCATAAAGGAATGCCTTCAGGATCTGATCGACGAGAATCACCAGAAAAGCGATCACGACCAGCTGTATGATGATCCTGATCCTCGGCGGTATTGTCGCACGCAGCAGCGATATGATAAGGTTTGACAATGCTGTCACGACGATCACCGAGACTGCCATTACAATGGCCGGCTTCATTTGCACGGTAACCGCCAGAACAGAACAGATACCCAATACCTGAACGGTTATCGGATTTTCATCATTTAATGGATTTGTCAGTAGTTTTAAGTGCTTCATGTGCCTGACCATTTTAATCAACCGATTTAAAATAAAATTCATAGGCAACAAGGCATGTATCAAGCATGGCCTGTAAGCCCCTGCTGGTAATGGTACCACCGGAAATGGCATCCACTTCATGGATCGATCCGGGATCTGCTCCTCCTTTGACAACTTTCACGGATACGAAATTTCCCTGTTCATCAAAAATGGCTTTTCCGCGGAAGGGAATCTGAAAAAAATCCTGGGATATTTCAGCGCCCAGACCCGGAGTTTCACTCTGATGATCAAAATTTACACCATAAATCACATTGTAATATGGCATGCCTTCTTTAACCGGGTCCCTTTTCATGAATGAAACATAACCCCAGATCGGCCCCCAAAGGCCTTTTCCATAAACGGGGATCACCAGAAAAGTGCTGTCATTCCTGGCTCCCACGTATGCAGGAAGATTGCGTTCTCCGGGTGGCTTTTTAAGTTCTTCCCGGAGGTTTACTGCAAAAGGGTCGATATTCTGTATTTGTTCTCCTGATGTGTTCAGTGTATAACTGTCAACGATATAGCGGTTGTAAAGTTCCTCTGCACTGGCTTTGTCGGATACAATGCGAAGTGAAGCAAGTATATTCTGCTTTTTTTCAATCTCGATATTTCTCAACTGGGCTGGTTTCAGGGCAGTTGCAAAAACGGCGAGACAGGTCGCCACGATCAGCACAACGACCGCCGAATACATCAGTGTGTATGTATTGTTTTGTACTTTCATGGTCATTCAGGATTGTGTTTGCCTTCCTCAACCATACGGGATCTTTTCAGTCTCTTCAGGCGTCTTTTGACATTGGATTCCACTACATAGTAATCGATCAGCGGTGCAAAAACATTCATCAGCAGGATGGCCAGCATCATTCCTTCGGGATATGCAGGATTCAGCACCCTGATCAGTATGGCCAGCATGCCTGTCAGTATGCCGTAAATCCATTTGCCTGTTTCCGTCTGAGATGCAGTAACCGGATCAGTGGCCATAAAAACGGCACCAAAGGCAAAACCACCCAGCAGAAAATGCTTGTATGCGGGCAAAGCCATGTATTCATTTGCAGCGAATGCATTGAATACCAAACCCATAAACAATCCCCCCGCAAATACTGAAAGTATAATTTTCCAGCTCCCCACACCGGTATAAATAAGAATAAATGCCCCGATCAATATGGCCAGTTTGGAAGTTTCCCCAACAGATCCGGGAATGAAGCCGAGAAAGGAATCCAGGTCAGCCGGTATCCTGCCCGTAAGGTTCTGCGCCAGCTCTCCCAGCGCCGTGGAGCCGGAATAGCCATCCGGTATGCCGGTTCCCTGCTTCATTCCGGCTATCCAGACCTGATCTCCCGTCATTTCGGCCGGGTAGGCAAAGAACAGGAAGGCCCTGGCCGTGAGTGCAGGATTCAATACATTCATTCCCGATCCCCCAAACACTTCCTTGCCGATGATTACTGCGAATGCGGTGGAAACGGCAACCATCCACAAAGGTACATCGACCGGCATGACAAGCGGGATCAGCATACCGGATACCAGAAATCCCTCATTGATCTCATGACCCCTGATCTGTGCAAAAATAAATTCAATGGTCAGTCCGGTTACATAGGAAACAACAATCAAAGGAAACACCTGCATAAAACCATATCCCAGTACAGGCCAGAACGGCCTGGTGTCCCCTGTGGCCAGAAAGTGCTGGTAACCTGAATTGTACATTCCAAACAATAGCGCAGGCAACAGGGCGATCACGACAACAATCATGGTTCTTTTCATATCTATGCTGTCGCGTATATGTGATCCTGAAGTGGTTACCCTGTCAGGAACAAACAGGAATGTTTCGAAACCTTCAAATGTGGATTGAAGTTTTTCAAACTTCCCGCCTTTCTCAAAATGGGGTTTTATCCGGTCAATATATCTTCTTAACGATTTCATGCAGCCTCTTGTATTTCTTTATCAGCTCATCTCACGTATCATTGTGTCAAGTCCCTTGCGGACCAATGCCTGCATTTCAGTTTTTGAGGGATCAACAAACTCACACAGGGCAAAATCTTCTTCTGCAACCTCATAAATGCCCAGTTTTTCCATCTGGTCGATATCTTCCGCCATTATGGCCTTCAGCAGTTGCATGGGATGGATGTCCATGGGGAAGACCTTCTCATACAAGCCGGTCAAGACAAAAGCCCTTTGTCCCCCATGCAGGTTTGTATCGACGACATATTCACGCCTGGGTAGAAGCCAGGACCAGAATGTACGTGACGCGCTGTATTTGTTGAAACCAGGCATTGCCCAGCCCAGAAACTCAAAATGGTTGCCTTCCGGAATGACTGTAATTTGCGAATCATAATAACCCAGGAACCCCTCTGATGCAATTCTTGTGCCGGTAAGCACATTGCCACTGATATAACGGTTCTGTCCTTCCCTGACATTGTCCCTGACCAGATGATGTATGGAAGAACACCCGGTCGTTCTGTAATATCTCGGATTTTTCACTTCCGACCCGGTCAGTGCCACCACCCTGGAAAGGTCATATTTGCCCGTTTTGAACAATCGCCCGATCGTCACCACATCCTGTACATTCAGTACCCATATGATTTCACCTTTATTCAGGGGATCGACCCTCTGGATCTGAACTCCGACATTGCCGGACGGATGAGGTCCCCTGAACCTGTTGACCTGTGCATATCGAGCCTGTGAAAAAGCCGTGGAAGCAGGATATTCATCGTTTATGTTGATGTGGACTTTACCCGGTGTCAGTCTTGACAACACATTGATACCGGCCTGAAAATCTTCCTCCATGCCCATGATGATGAAATCGTAATCCGGAGCAAGCGGAGCTGAATCAAATGCCGAAATGAAAACGGACTTGGGAACATCACGCGGATTTGCTATGATATTGTATGGCCTCTGCCTCAACACCGGCCATAACCCGCTTTTCAGCAGGTTGTCAACGATGTCCTCCCGTGACATGGTGAAAGGATCTCCCGTTCTGAATGTTTCGTATACATTATCTTTATCAGCTTTCACAACTACCTCGAGAATGATCCTCCTTTCACCCCGGTTGATGGATGTTACCTTACCACTTACCGGGGATGTAAAACAAATATCCGGCCTGTTTTTATCCGTAAACAACACGGAACCTGCCTTCACATCCGCTCCTTCCTTCACCTGCAAACGTGGAACCAATCCATGAAAATCAGGAGGTTTCAAAGCATACAGATCAGAAGGCTCCACTTTTGCGAATACTTTTTCGGCTCTGCCGGCAAGACTGATGTTCAGACCTTTTCTGACGGAGAATACCCGGGACATGACAATATTCGTTTTTATTCATAACAAAAATAGATATTTTTGAATACCATGCTTTTTCAGACGGAATATAAATTAAAAAACCGCACAATTTCATACTGATGGATCACAGCAACAAAAACAATATTGTGATTTCGCTAACAATCCTTCTCATATCTCTGTCAGCAGAAACCTGTCCCGGCTTCAACCAAAGCCCCGAGTTTTATCCGGAGACCTATACCGACAGTGTTTTTTCCGAAGGCATCCATACGGTCATGCTTCGGAATGCATCATGGGAATTCACCTTGCCGGTGATCGAGCTCAATTCGGGACAACAACTTGAACTTCTGTTCGACGATCTATCGGACAGGTCACTTTATCTCGCCTATACACTGGTCCACTGCGACTCTTCCTGGCGTCCTTCTTCCATGTCACAACAGCAGTACCTTCAGGGTTTCAGCGAAGGAGAAATTCGTGAAATATACAGATCTTTCAGTACAACTTACGACTATACCCATTACCGCCTGAATTTTCCTGAAGAAAACATCAAACCTCTAATCAGCGGCAATTACGCCATTGTTGTTTACGAGATAAGCAACCCGGAAAATATCATACTTACCAGAAGGTTTTATATTGTAGAAAAGGTTGTAGATGTTGAAGCTGATGTTAAACGGTCTCCACCCGGTGAATATTATGAAAACAGACAGCTGCTGCAATTTTCAGTAATTGATCCGTCACACGAGATACGGGATCCGGACTCGGGATTGCTGGCGGTGGTCATGCAAAACGGCCGTCAGGATAATACAATAAGGCTTCAAAAACCACTCTATATGGAGCCTGGCAGGTTTGACTATACTTATTCTGACCGGATCATGTTTCCGGGAGGGAATGAATTCCGCAACTTCGATACCAAAAGCCTGAAATACCAGTCAGAAAATATTGAAAGGATCGATTTCATGAATCCTTACTGGCATTTTCTCCTGAAGCCAGATGAACCAAGGGCACATATGCCATTCTTTTCGGGATCCGACCTTGATGGTGCCTTTTATATAGATCGTGAAAAAGCAACTGACAAACACCGGGAAGCAGATTATGTATACGTGCACTTCAGTCTTGATTTACCTGAAATACATGCCGGGGAAACGGTATATGTTTTCGGAATGTTTTCGGAATGGTCGGCGGGCGAACATAACCGGATGACATACAATCCCGAAACAGGTTACCATGAGCTGACCCTGCTTTTAAAACAGGGCTGGTATGATTATGAATACGTATTGAAAAAAACAAACAGCGGGATTGATGAAGTAAGCATTGAAGGCAGTCATCATGAAACCGGAAATACCTACACCATTTTCGTTTATTATCATGATTTGAGGCAGAACTTTGACCGCCTGATCGGTTACCGTTCGATCAAATCTTCATAAGTTTTAACAAATTTTAATGAAATATTTTTGTATATACGAAATCTTTCGTATATATTTGTACGAAGAATTTCGTATTTATCTGAACAGCATCATTTTTTTTATGTCATTACATCGTCCGACAGAATCCGAACTCGAAATCCTTGAGGTGCTCTGGGAAAACGGTCCCAATACAGTCCGTTTCGTGAATATGCAGCTTGAACGAAAAGGAAGGAATGTCGGTTACACCACAACCCTGAAAATGATGCAGATTATGACGGAAAAGGGAATGCTGTCAAGGGACACGAGCGGACGTACCCATATTTATAATCCGGTGATACAGGCCAGCGTGATCCGCACCGCTCTGATCGAACGCCTGGTCAACTCAGTGTTTGGAGGTTCAGCATCTAGAATGGTCCTGCAGGCACTGGGTAATCACCAGGCAACACAGGAAGAACTGAGGGAGATACGGGAGTTGATTGACAAACTCGAAAAAGACCGGAAAAAATGAACACCATCCTTTCCTTTCAATCCGGAATCCTTCAGGCACTGGGAATGAGCATTATACACTCTTTGTGGGAAGGTGCGCTGATCCTCCTGCCGATACTTCTGATGCTTAATCTGATCAAAAAGGAGCAGTCCGGACTGCGCTATATCGTACTGTATTCCGGACTGATGGTCATGCTGTTCGTTTTTCTGTATACTTTCCTGCATGTTTACCAGTCCATTTCACCTTTATATTCTTATGAGCGTAACGGTGCCCTGTATCTGTCCTCCGCCCAACAGTCTCCTGTTAACCCGACAGACCTGGTTTTTAACGGTGGCTACTTCAGGAGTCTGATGCAATGGTCGTTATCAGCAATTGATCCTGTTGCTCCCATACTTGCACTGCTGTGGTTCATAGGTTTTATCATCACCGGAATTCGCTTAATTGCGGGATTGTATGTATCACAGGTAATTATCAGGAAAAACACCCTGCAACCTGAATATCATGAACAGCAGACATTCAACCGCATTCGCAGATTATTGAAAGTAAATCCAGTTGTACAACTCAGGCTTTCAGTCAGGAAGATAAGTCCGATGGTGGTCGGGGTTCTGAAACCTGTCGTTATTGTCCCGCTGGCAGCCATCGCAAATCTGAGTCCTTCCCAGACCGAAGCCATCATTGCACATGAACTGGCACATATCAGACGGTATGATCATGTGCTCCTGATCATTCAGGGGATTGCTGAACAGGTCCTGTTCTTTCATCCGCTGACCTGGTACTTGTCCTCTGCAATTAACAGGGAACGGGAGCATTGTTGTGACGATCTGGCTCTGAAAACATGCGCTGATCCAATAAATTATATTAAAGCATTAACCATGGTACAGGAACTTAATCTTGCAGGCATAACTCCTGCAAATGGAATCATCAGCAAACCCAAACGTTTGCTTTCCAGAATAAAACGGATGATCCATCCGGAAGAGAATCATTCTCCCCTGCTGAGGCTTGCCACAATGTTTGCTTTTTTGGTAGTTGCAGGTCTCGTGCTCGGTACGACAATCGGCATTCCTTTCAACGCGAAGAACAGCATAAACCGGATAGGTGCTTACACAACGCAGCAGGTTCCGGAAAACACAGGGACCGACACATTAAAAACAATCATCGTGGTATTGGATGGTTCCGGTGATTCTCTAAACGACACATCGGTCATCAAGGTTGAGGAAGAAGTGATCATAAGCATTACGGATCAGGAAAGAGTAAAAGACAGCCGGGAAATAAGAATTACAATGGCAAATGATACCATCAGGGAAATTACGGTAAATGGAAGATCCATACCTCCGGAGCAATTTGAAATGTACCAGGACAGTGTTAAAACAAAACAACGCGTTGAGATCATGGTCACCGGATCAGAACCCGATTCAGTCAGCCGGGAGCAGAAAAGGACCACAAAAGAAATCGAAATCATCATAAAGGATACGGATCCTGATGTTTCAACCTTCTACAGGGATTACATAGACAAAATACTGGCAGACATATATGTTGATCCTGAATCCTACAGGAATATCCTGCAGAAGCATTTAAAAATCAGTCAGGAAGAAATGCAGCATTTACAGGAGTATATGAAGCAGTACCAGCTGGAATTGAAGGAACAATTTCACCTGGGCTCGGAAGAAAGAGCGCGCATTTTTGAAAACATACAGAAAAGCCTGGCATTGAGTCAGGAAGAACGGCAGCAGACCCTTGAGAAAATGAAGGAAGCTGAGGAAATGATCAGGCAGGCCCAGGAAGAGATCCGGGAGCGCATGAAAATGAGCCGGGAAGAACGTCAACAGGCCCTGGAAGAACGTCAACGTGTCCTTGAAGAAATGCAGGAGCATCTGAAAATGAGTGAGGAAGAACAGCAACGTGCAATCGAAGAAATGCAAAAACACCGGGAATAGATCATCAAGGAAGAAGAACTTGAGTTCACACCTCAGGAACCGGAAAAATATATAACCCTTTAAAATTCCCAGCGGACAGCAAGTGTTGGCATGAATTCCCATTCGTTCGGACCCACCGGGAAATTCCTGCTGATCTCGACTTCTCCGCCGAATGCAATCCTGGTGGTCACTAAAAACCAGAATTGTGGTTCGGTCTGAAAAACCAGTTCTTTTTTATCAGGATCCGCTGTTTTATCCTGTGACCAGAGATCCAGAAATCCCGTAAACAAAAACCTGTTGTTCAACAGGTAGCGAAGCCATACCAGTGTAAACTGAAAATCAGGCTTGTTCATTCCCCGGGGCATTCTGCAAAGCAATTGTGATGTGATTGAAAATGCACCGGAACTGACCGGAAAGCTGAATCCTGTCAGAAGAACACTGTTGTATGTCGCTGCTCCAATGTAATCCGCTGTGTCTTTGAATGCCATGAATCCATCATTGTACTCCACATGGAGGCCCAACTGTTCAAAAGGATGCAGTTTTTTCAGAACCGGAATGTACAAATCACGGGAGATTTCCCAGTATGCAGCAGACATGCTCCTCGGACTTCCCGGAAAGTTAAAATCAAAATCAATGAACCAGAACGTGGAGCCAAAAGTGTCGGGTCTGAACATCTCAACCGTGGCGGTCATATATTTCCTTCCTTCTCCGAAGTCATAATGCAGCTGCAGATTTTGAGTCGCTCCCCTGACAGGGATAATTGCCATTAATATGAACAAAAGCCTCTTCATGCGCTTAAAATACATTATTTTTGCAGGTTATGATCCCTTATAAGCATTTATTTTTCGATCTTGACAATACCCTTCTGGATTTCCGGGCAAATGCACTGGAAGCATTTCAGGATATCTTCAGCAGGCTTGCCCTCCCCGAAGACTCATTTGATCCGCTGAAATTCCTCTGCATATTTGAAAAGCACAACGACCGTTTCTGGGTTGAATACCGCAAGGGTCATATTAAAAAGGATGTCCTGCGATCCGAACGTTTCGTCCATTCTTTCCGGGACCTGGGCATACATGATACTGAGCTTGCAAAAACGGTAAGCGATCTGTACATGGAACTTGTTCCTCAAAAAACCAACCTTTTTAAATATGTCCATGAAACCCTTGAATACCTGAGACATAAGTATCACCTGTACATCCTGACCAACGGATTTGCAGAAGTTCAGCTGAAAAAAATCAATGCCTGCGGTTTGCAATCTTATTTCCGCAGGCTATTTATTGCCGAAATGGTTGGTTATCAAAAGCCTGACATCCGGTTTTTTGAATATGCCGTTAAGTCGGTCCATGCCCATAAAACAGAATGCCTGATGACAGGAGACGATGCAGAAGCTGATGTGGAAGGGGCCAGAAATGCAGGCATTGATCAGGTATATTTCAATCCTTACGAGAAACCCGTTTCATTTACTCCCACCTATGAAATAAGCAGTATTCGGGATCTGGCCGGTATTCTTTGATCAGCCTCTCGGGAAGGATTCCGGAATGATCCACGCATTCAGTCATTAATCTTTACCTCTGTCCCCTGCCCGTCATTTCTTTTGTTGTCCTTCACTTTTGGAGATGGAGTCGCGCATGCTGGTATCCGCTTCAATATTTTTAAACCTGTAGTAGTCCATGATCCCAAGATTACCTGTGCGGAATGCCTCAGCCATAGCCAACGGGATCTGCACTTCAGCTTCTATGACCTTTGCCCGTGCTTCCTGTGCCTTGGCCTTCATTTCCTGTTCGAGCGCGACAGCCATGGCCCTTTTTTCCTCAGCTTTAGCCTGAGCAATATTTTTGTCAGCGTTGGCCTGATCCATTTGCAAAACTGCTCCGATATTTTTTCCGATATCAATATCTGCAATATCAATGGAGAGTATCTCAAAAGCAGTGCCGGCATCAAGACCCTTACTGAGTACTACTTTTGATATGTTATCGGGATTTTCAAGTACTTCCTTATGTGAAACTGCGGAACCGATTGATGAAACGATGCCTTCACCCACACGGGCGAGCACGGTCTCTTCACCTGCCCCGCCCACCAACTGCCTGATGTTGGCACGGACCGTGACCCGGGCCTTGCAAATAAGCTGTATGCCGTCTTTTGCAACTGCGGAAACTGCAGGAGTATTGATCACCTTGGGATTGACGGACATCTGCACCGCTTCGAGCACGTTTCTGCCTGCAAGGTCAATTGCTGTGCCCGATTTAAAATCAAGCGGAATATTTGCCTTGTCAGCAGATATCAAAGCATTTACGACCTGCTTCACATTACCTCCTGCCAGATAGTGTGCTTCCAGTTCATCTGTTGCCAGTTTCAAACCTGCCTTGGTTGCACTTACAAGACTATTGAGTATAATGGCCGGAGGTACTTTGCGGATCCGCATTCCAACAAGTTGCCAGATTGAAACGTAAACTTTCGCGAATACAGCGCTGAACCACAGTCCCAGCGGTATGAAATAAAAGAACACCCATAAGAAAAGAACAATTGCAACAGCAATTACAAGATACATTCCGATACCTGTCATAGCATTGATTATTTTGGTTTAACAATTATCTGAGTCGTAAGAACTTTAACAACAACAACTTCAGTATTTTCATTAATGAATCCACTTATGGACTTGGCTTCACATATCACATCATTGACCATCACTTTACCAACCGGATTAAGTCTTGTGACGGTTTTACCCGAATCACCTTCATGTATCTGATCGGGATCAAAGGTTATGTTTTTGCTGACAATACTGCTTTCCAGTCCGATTTTTTTCCAGGTCTTCTGTTTGAATACAAAAAACAGGGTAATTATTGACAGAATAGCTGTGATCAGAAGCGCATAATTTCCGGTCTGAACCCCGTGAAAATAATAAGCGGAACCAATTCCAAACAATATGGCAAGAAATCCGCTGATACCAAAGACCGTAAATCCCGGGAAAATTAAAAATTCAAGCAACAATAAGATAATTCCCAGTACGATTACCAATATTATGGCCAGTAATGACATGTTGTTAAAGTTTCAGCTTATCTGTCAATCGTTGCATTCAATTCCCTTTCAATCAAACCTTCCTTATAAGGTTTCAGATCGTTAAACGAACCCCTCCGTATATCACACTTTCCCTTATAATGCACAAGATATGTGCATTGTTCAGCTTGTGTGACATCCATCTTACATACTTCAACCAGACTTTCAATCACATAATCAAATGTATGAACGTCATCATTGTGCAGTATAAGCTGGTACTTATTGCTGCTGTCACTGCTGCTCAGTTCATCTGATTGAGGCTTGTCAACTTCGAATTCTCTTGGTTTCATAATATACAATAAGCAGAAGGATTATTGTTGCAGGATATTTGTATCAAAAATAAAAAAAATCCATGAATGATTTCACAATTTATATGGCGCGTATTCAATTTCACGGGCCCGTTCAGTGGAAATCGGATTGCCGTCCAGAAAAGCGACAATGAAAGCATCCGGGAAGCCGGCAGAACGGATCAGTTCGAGAGCGGCGGTCACTCCCGCAAGACTGAAAAAAACACCTGCAAAATATTTGAATGTTTCCTCCTCCCCTGTTTTTTCGAAGCAAACCGGACTGATACCGGAAAAGGCTTCATATGGAACCGGACTGCTGTAAACGCCCAGCTGGATGCGGTAAATCAGGCCCGGAATGATGGTCAGTCCTTCAGGAAAAGGATTAGCAACATTGTATGGAGATTGCTGCCGCATTGCAAAATCATCTGTTTTCTGAACTTCACTGTCATTCTTGGTTTCCGACCCTGCAACAGTTGCGGCATCTGCTTCACCTGACTTTTCACTATTTACAGATACAACTGATACGGAAATGGATCCCGTATCCGGACTGATATTGTATTGAAAAACTTTAATTCCATTTACGGTTCGGGAGTAAATGAGAACTTCTTTGTCAATGATTTCATGACCACTCAGTGCATTTCTGATTTCCCGGGCTTTGTCAAACAACCGGTCAGCCTGAACCTGAAACATTTCTGCTTCCTTTTCCATTTTAAAGATCTCATCTGTAAGTTCTTTTTTGACTGTAAGGTCCGGCGTTTCCCGTGCCAGTATCTTTTTATCCCTCACTGTCCTGGCAAGGGAATCCGCTTTTAACTGAATATACAACGCTTCTGCCAGTGCTCTTTTGTAACTGCTATCCAATACCGGTATCTTATCAGCATCCTCTGCCTGAAGCAGGCTGTTGTCCTGCGAAAAGAGTGAAAATCCCCTGATGATCAGTAAAATCAACAAAAGAATACAAGACTTTTGCATTTGCACGAGATTGATTTCAGTGTACGCTGATTTGAGTTCATCTCCTGAATACTGCAATCCAGATTGCGGAAAATTAGCAATAAGCAACTGAAATGCATACAAGAATATCACTAATTTACCCAAAAGAGACGAAAAATATTATATTCGCAAGCGGAAAACAATACATATGTGACTATGAAAAAATACGGATTCTTTGTTGGACTCACAATCATCTGGGCTTTCCTTACGGATTCATGCACCAGCAATCCGGAGCATATGGTTCTCAAAACCCGTGAAGATACCTTATCATATTATATAGGACTCCGGTTTGGCAGCGAGATGAAACAATCATACAGGGACAGTATGTTGAATTACGATGCTTTTGCCAGGGGTATTTACGAATGTTTTCACCTGGACGATTCAATGCTCTATCCCAGATATCTGGCAGAAGCCTATGTGGAGGTATTTTTTGACGAATATGATCAGAAACAGCTTGATATAAGGTTCCGTGATAACAAGACTGCGAACAGGGTGTTTCTTGAAGAGAATGCAAAAAAGGATAGTGTCGTTACATTGCCGAGCGGACTGCAGTATATCATACTTAAGGAGGGAAATGGAGAAAAACCCGGTCAAACTGACCGTGTCAAAGTACACTTTAAAAGTTATCTTATTGATGGCACAGTCTTCGACAACTCTTACGAAAGAGGGAGCCCAAACATTTTTCGTCTGAATGTAGCGATAGCAGGGTTGGTTGAGGCAATACAGATGATGTCTGCGGGTTCAAAATGGAGGGTGTTTATTCCTGCCGAACTGGCTTTTGGAAGTGAACCCCCTGAAGGTACGGGAATCCTTCCTTTTTCAACCGTAATTTATGAATTGGAATTGCTGGAGGTCAATCCCTGATACAGCCACTATTCCAGTCTTATTGACGTATTGACACAAAATCGACTGAAAGCAGGATCAATATGGATATAAATATTACAATACCGATATAAACTGAACCCATACTTATTTTGAACGATATTTCCAGATTCTGCAGGAAACCGAATACGGGTGTCAGAAAATCAAAAAATCCGTATGAAGTATAATCTCCGCTTGCCAGAATCATGATGCAACTTGCCAAAATCAGCAATAAACTTGCAAGAATAATGGTCCAGCCTTTTATCCCGATAAGTGGCTTATAAGTCGATTCTGTAACACCTGCAATACACCCGACCTGACTCATCACCCGGTGGGTGAAATCAGCCGGTGCAGACAGTAGGCCTACATCTTTCATCAGTTTTCTTAAAGCCTCTTCGTTGTTTTCATTCAAGTGCTCCATTTTGATATTCAATTATTTCAGGCATAAATCAAATGAGAATTACCGGATATGATAACCTTCATTTTATTGCGTGCCCTGAAAAGTTTGACTTTCACATTTGCTGCAGACAAGCCTGTAATGCTGCGTATCTCATCTACGCTCGAATCGTCAAGGTAGTATAAAGTTATGATGGTCCTCTCATCTTCAGCCAGAGCATTCAGGGCTTTTTCAAGAAGGGAAGCTTTTTCATCTTCTCCGGCCTGAACCTCTGCTTCCGGATCCTCCAGAATGGTTGTGCCGAAATGGTTTACTGATTCAATCGGTATTATAGGAATACTTTTCAGCCTTTTTTTTGATACGGCCGTGTTGTATGTGATACGGTACAACCAGGTGGAGAACCTTGATTTCCCCCTGAACTGCTTTAAGTTCCTGAAAGCCTTCAGGAAAGCATCTTGTGCAATTTCCTCAGCATCCTCACGGTTTTTAGCAATGCAGTACGCAACGGTAAATACAAGGTCTTTATAGCGATCCACCAGTATGGCATATCCTGAAACTTCCCCTTTCAGGATCCGGCTGATCAATTCCGTATCACTGATCTGACTCATACTGATGTTATGACGCCCGGACAGTCCTGCAGGTTACAAAAATAAACAAGTTTTCATGAATGTATCCCCTTTTTGTAACCGGAATATGAGTACAGGCGTCAAAGAGTTCAAATAGCAATTGTTTAATCTTAAATTTGAAAAGCCATGGGAGAACAACTTATCGCAATTGTATTCTTTGTCACAGGATTTGCAGCACTTTTCGGGATCATGTATATATTTTACAATACGAGGAACCGGGAAAGACTTGCGCTCATCGAAAAGAATGCTGATCCTTCGATTCTGAGAAATGAACCGAAGGAGACCCTCAAAACTTTTGTGATCAAGCTGGGTTTGCTGTTTGCCGGTGCCGGTTTTGGTACACTCATCGGCAATATTCTTGCAGAAACAACAGCACTTCACCCGGGTGCTGCTTATATATCCATGATCTTTTTGTTTGCAGGGGGAGGACTGGTAGCATCCTACTTTCTCTCCAGGAAGGTTCAGAAGGATTAATAATCTGTTAAAGGGACGGATGCATCGTAATGAACCCGGATACAGCCTTTTCCCGCTGATCATCCGGGTTCATATATGAATACCGGCCACTCGGAAATCAATCACGAAAGTGCTTCAACCACAGCCTCAATCATTTACCGGTTACCTGGCAGCTATATTGCAGAGCTGCCTGTCTCGCCCGTCCTGATTCTGATACATTCATCCAGCGGTGAAATGAATATTTTACCGTCACCCACTTCCCCAGTGCTGTTGCTTCTTGCCGCCCTGATAATGGTATCCAGGGTAATCTTGACAAAGGCCTCATTCACAGCAATCTCAAGCTTGATTTTCGGGATCAGGTCCGGAATTACCTTTTTCCCCCGATAGATTTCCTCACGGATCTGCTGTCCGTGTCCGGAAACCCTGCTTACTGTAATTCTTGTTATTTCTGCATCGATCAATGCTTCCCGCACATGATCCAGCTTGTTTTCACGTATTATGGCAGTAATTAGTTTCATTACAATAGGTTTAACTGTTTATTATCCTGTATGACCGATTATCTCGGATTGAGCATACCGTAACCCTGTTCTCCATGATATGAATGGTCCATTCCGTGCATTTCAGATTCCGTTGAAGACCGGAGACCGATGGTTTTGTTGATCACAAATATGATCAGGAATGTCAGCAGGGCAGCATACCCAATGGCAATTGCAACCGCGACTGCCTGTACACCAAACTGCTGCCACATGGTCCATGATCCTCCCGCAGCAGCAGCAGCATCCTGCATCCAGCTTTCCCTGATAAAAAACACCAGGATCAGTGAACCCACAATACCACCTACACCATGGATCCCGAATGCATCGAGACTGTCATCGTATCCTTGTCTGTTTTTTATGATGATCGCTGTGTAGCATATTCCCGAAGCGATGACACCCAATGCCAGTGCCCCGGCAGGCTGCACAACTCCGGCAGCAGGTGTCACAGCAACAAGTCCGGCCAGTATTCCACTGGCAAAACCCAGTGCAGTGGCTTTGCCCTGATGCAATGACTCGATGATGATCCAGGTCATTGCACCGGCTGCCGCAGCTGTTTGTGTAGCTGTAAGTGCTTGTGCCGTAAGGAGTCCGCTGTTAATGCTGCTTCCTGCATTGAAACCAAACCAACCCACCCACAACAAACCAGCACCTATCATGGTCATGACCAGGTTGCTCGGAGCCGCAGCAGTTTTTGAATAACCTCTTCGCGGTCCGAGATACAAAGCGGCAACCAGACCACTGATCCCCGAAGCGATATGCACAACAGTACCGCCTGCAAAATCAATGGCCCCTGCTGCTCCCATGTTGAAGAGAAAACCGTCTGATGCCCATACCCAGTGACAAAGGGGATTGTACACCAAAATTCCCCATACCGCAATAAAAACCATGTAACCTTTGAAAGATATGCGTTCTGCAAATGCACCCGCGATCAATGCAGGTGTCAGAATTGCAAATTTTCCCTGGAACATGGAAAAAACATATTCCGGTACACCGGCATCCATGATATTCTGGTCAATGCCCTTCAGTAAAAAATAATCACTGTTCCAGCCAAACCAGCCGCCCAGAACATTGGATCCGAAACTCATGGAATAACCGACGACCACCCACAATACAGCCATGATGCCCATCGCTGCAAAACTGTGCATCATGGTCCCCAGCACATTCTTGGTCCGCACAAGCCCGCCGTAAAACATGGCAAGTCCGGGTACCATAAGCAACACCAGTGCCGTTGAAGTCAGCATCCAGGCTGTTACACCGGTATCGATATGATTGCCGTCTGCCGCCTGAACTGAACCGGCAGTCAGAACAACCAAAACCCCAATCGCAAAAATGCTTCTTCTTTTGATCGCTTTCATAATTTGCAAGTTTATTTCATAAAATATTGCAGCAAATATATATTTTTTTAGGGTATAAACAAAAATTTTTATATATTTTACATATATTACCTTTATTTTTATATGGCATAAAACTAATTTTTTATATTATATTGTAATGCTACCCCTTATACGTTAAATATGCTAACGGAATAATCTGACGCATTCCTCATTTTGATTCCTTCCGGTTCTTACTTCAGTGATGTTTGTTTTTCTTTCTTGATAAAATTTTGTATTTTTAGACCTGTGTCTGAACTCGCATTATAAATATCTGATTATAATGCAAATGTTATTTAGAACCAGTCAGATCCTGATCATGCTTTGTATTCTCACCCATGTTAAGGCACAACCACCTGAAACGGTTGACAACGTGGACCTCGATAAATACAAGGGGAGGTGGTATGATATCGCTTCCTATCCTGCCTGGTTTCAGAAAGACTGCCGGTGCACGACAGCCGAGTATGAACTGGTGCCCGGAAAGAACTATATCCGGGTGATCAACCGTTGCATAAAATACAAGAACAACAAATCGAAAATCTCAGTAGCCAGAGCAAAAGCATTTCCTGTGAAAGGTTCCGGTAATTCAAAACTTAAAGTACAGTTTTTTTGGCCTTTCCGTGGTGATTATCATATCATTGGACTGGCTGAAGACTATTCATGGGCAGTGGTCGGTCATCCGGAAAGGAAATACCTATGGATCCTCAGCCGGAAATCCTCCGTCACAAGCAGCACATATTCCACAATTCTGGATCTCATCAGGCAGAAAGGATATGATGTCGACAAACTTCAGCTGACTCCCCAGGATTGTGACAATCCCTGATTTCTGCAACTTCCTCCCATATTAAAGCACTTGAAAATCAATTTTTTACAGGGCATCTTTGGCTGTTGTATGATTCTTGCTGAAGGTGTCCGTTTCCTTTTTTCAGCCTGAAAAGTCATATCGTACAAAACTTTTTTCCGGACGATTATTTTGGAGGCTTGACCGAAATGAGCTATATTGCGCATCTTAATATTAAAATACAACAATTATGATACATTATAAAGAACTGGGCTTGATCAATTCACGCGAATTGTTCAGAAAAGCCATGAATGGAGGTTATGCCATACCGGCATTTAACTTTAACAACCTTGAACAGCTTCAGGCCATTATCGGCGCTTGTGTGGAAACACGTTCACCTGTCATCCTTCAGATTTCAAAGGGAGCCCGTAAATATGCAAACCAGACACTCCTTCAGCATCTCGCAAAAGGTGCAGTGGAATACGCCCTGGAACTGGGCTATGCAATACCCATTGTGCTGCATCTGGATCATGGGGATACTTTTGAAACCTGCAAATCATGCATCGAAACGGGTTTTTCATCCGTAATGATCGACGGTTCGCACCTGCCTTACGATGAAAATGTGAAGGTTACAAAACAGGTCGTTGAATTTGCACATCAGTATGACGTTACCGTAGAGGGTGAACTCGGGGTACTTGCAGGTATTGAGGATGAAGTTCAGGCAGAGCATTCGTCCTATACACAACCTGAAGAAGTAGAGGATTTCGTGGGCAAGACCGGTGTGGATTCACTGGCCATTTCCATCGGCACTTCACACGGCGCTTACAAATTCAAGGTTAAACCCGGTGAGCAGCCACCTCCTTTGCGTTTTGACATTCTGGAAGAAGTGGAAAAAAGGATACCCGGTTTCCCGATTGTATTGCACGGAGCATCCTCCGTGCCGCAGGAAATAGTGGATGAAATTAATAAATACGGTGGTGTACTGGAAAACACAGCAGGTGTATCAGAAGAACAATTGCGAAAGGCTGCTGCTTCTGCTGTTTGCAAGATCAATATCGACAGCGACGGACGCCTGGCTGTTACCGCGGCTGTAAGGAAGGTTTTCGCAGAATCGCCGTCGGAATTTGACCCCCGGAAATATCTGGGACCTGCCCGGGATAAATTAAAAGAACTTTACAAACATAAAATAATCAACGTACTAGGAAGTGCCAACAAAGCCTGATAATGAGCCAAACCCCTGCAGGATATCCTGAATCTCCTGAAGGGTTTTCTAACGCTCATTTCACGGGTCATGGCTCAGTTCCTGTTCATTTTATGATCGTCTGACAAGTCCAGCCGCTTGTACTTTCTCCCGGACCAGATAAACCAGTCATCAATCCCGGTCCCCGGTTCCTAATTATTTATGAACTGTGGTATTTTCATCAGAATAGATTAATTTTATCGCCTGAAAGTTGTTTATCAGGCAGCAGGCATGGGGAAATCGTTAAGACAGTTCATACTGATCATCTTTGTGGCAGGACTCTCACCTGTCGGATATGCGCAGTTTTACAACGGCCACCAGATGACCTTCGGGAAGAACCGTGTCCAGTATAACGAATTTGTCTGGTCGTACTACCGTTACGACGATTACGATGTTTACTTCAATGAGGATGGTGTAAACCTTGCACAATATACCGGGAAATTTGCCGAACAGGCAATGCTGAGAATTCAGGATTATTTTAACTACAACCTCGATGCACGTTTACTTTTCATAGTCCACAACCGTTTGTCAGATTTTCGCCAAAGCAACATCGGACTCATAACTGGACAGGGCGATTACAATATCGGAGGGACGACGATCCTCAACCGAAATAAGGCCTTTCTTTACTTTGAAGGGGATTTTAATGCCTATGACCAGCAAATTAAGGCAGCTGTTGCACGTATGACGATTAATGAGATGTTATACGGTAATGAGTTGCTTGATAATTTCACAAATGCAACGCTGATGAATATACCCGAATGGTTCAGTGAAGGACTTATAGCTTATTTGTCCAGAAGCTGGGACATTGAAACTGAGAACCGGGTAAAAGACGGTATTATCAATGGAACATACCAGAAATTCAATAGACTAACGGGTGAAGATGCCATATATGCAGGACATTCATTCTGGAAATACATTGCTGACACCTACGGAAAATCAGTTGTTTCAAGCATCATATACATGACCAGCATTACAAAAGCCACGAAATCAAGTTTTTTGGAAGTGCTGGGACTATCACTGAAAGACCTTACCAATGAATGGATCGGATATTATATGGATGTTTTTTCAGATGATCAGGGAAACATTCCGGTACCTCAAACAGAAAGTCTTTTAAAACGGCCAAGACGAAATGTGAGATATTACCAGGCAAAAATCAGTCCGGATGGCAATTATATCGCATTTGTCTCGAATGACATCGGTCTGTACAAAGTATCCCTGTATGACAGAAGCACCGGCAGGAGAAAAAAAATATTCAGACTTGGATACCGTCTGGAACAGATTGCCGATTATAGTTATCCGGCAATAGCCTGGCATCCCTCGGGTCGCTACCTGTCTTTCATTACAGAAGAAAAAGGGATGCTCAGGTTGTACTATTACGACATCAGTGAAAAAGAAACCGTTGTCAGGAATTTCCTGTATTTTGAGAAAGTACTTGACTTCCATTTCTCGGATGACGGTTCATCATTTGTGTTCGCCGGGACAAGAAATGGCCAGCCTGACATCTACGTCCACAACATTGCCTCATCTACGAATGATCAGATCACTAACGACCCGGCGAATGATTTTGCCCCGCGTTTTATTGACCATTCCGAAAAAATCATCTTTTCCTCCGACAGGATCTCTGATACGCTTGGATTCAATAATGATGACGGCAGACGTGCATTGACAACTGATTTGTTCATCTGTGATTACAAAAACAGGTCGGATATACTGATCCGCTTAAATGACCTGGATTACAGCAATTCAGATTTGCCATTGGAAACCGGAGAAAACGAATTCATACAACTAAATGATATAACGGGCATCACAAACAGGTACCGGACTGAGTTCGACAGTACCATCAGCTATATTGATACAATCATTCATTACAGGTATTTTGCCCGGACCCATCCGGTCACCCAATATTCAAGAAACATTCTGGAACAGGATTATAACGAAAACACCGGTAATGTTGTTGAAGTGATATACAATGACAACCGCGACAGAATTTTTGATCATCCGTTGGAAAATATTGTACTTTCCGGTGCGGAAGCAATGGAATCTACAGCCAGCCAAAATGAACGCCTGACAATTCTGAGTGTTGAGGACAGCATCCAGAACCAAAAAAGAACCATGATCCTGCTGAGCGATCTTGTAGACAATATGATTGTTGACGACGGTGACACATTGAAGTTGAGCGATAACAAGATTGATATCAACAACTATGTTTTTGAGATTGAAAAAATCAATTTCTATAATGAACAGCTAAGGGACAGAAATCTTGCGATAACAGTTGATACAGCTGAGGAAGAACAACCCAGAATCATATTGTACCGACCGGCATTTTATCAGAATACTCTGGTCTCACAGGTTGATTTCAACTTTCTAAACGCCTCATATCAGGCATTTACAGGAGGTGCATTCTATTTCAATCCCGGGTTTAACGTGCTTTTTAAAGTGGGTGCCAACGATCTGTTCGAAGACCTTAAGATCACGGGAGGAGCCCGGTTATCCCCTGATTTTGACGCAAATGAATATTTGCTCAGTTTTGAAAACCTGAAAAAAAGACTTGACAAGCAGATCTTTTTCCACCGTGAAGCATTCAAGAATACAGGTTATGGTGAAGGTGGTACATTTGAGATCAAGACCCATTCACACCAGCTTTCTCTGGTACTGAGATATCCGCTGAACCAGGTAAAAGCTTTTGCAGCAACCGTTTCATTCAGGAATGACAGGACCGTCTTCCTCTCAAACAATCCCAACTATCTCAATGAACCAAATCTGCATAAAAACTGGCTGGGATTGAAGTTTGAATACATTTTTGACAATACAAGATCACTCGGAATGAACTTATACAGCGGAACCCGGTATAAGATTTTTGCCGAATTCCAGGAACAATTGTATAAGGATCTGTATGAACTTGTGGTTTTTGGCGCTGATTTCCGTCATTATACACGCGTACACCGCTCACTGATCTGGGCGAACCGTTTCGCCTGGAGCTCTTCCCAGGGAACGAGCCGAATCATTTACTATCTTGGAGGGGTTGACAACTGGATCAACATAAACCCTGGCCGGACACCAACCTTCATACCTTTCAGTGAGATTCCGATCGATCAGGGTCAGAATTATGCATTTCAGGCAGTCGGAACCAATATGAGGGGTTTTTCACAGAACATCAGAAACGGCAACAACTTTTTTGTGTTCAACAGTGAAATCCGTTTTCCGCTGTTTAAATACATTGCCAATTACCCGCTGAGCAGGGGCTTTTTTGAAAATTTTCAGCTGGTGGGCTTTTTTGACGTGGGTTCTGCCTGGTCGGGTCCCCTGCCTTGGTCCAGTACAAATGCATACGATAAGGACACCATTGAGCAGGGACCCATCACCATAACGGTTGATACGGACCGCGACCCGATCGTGGCAGGTTACGGTTTCGGTATACACACCCAGCTTCTGGGATATTTCATGAGGTTTGACTGGGCCTGGGGTATTGAAAACCGGCAATTGTTGCCACGGATATTTTATTTCTCGATAGGTTTGGATTTTTAAGAAGAATTATGAATGCACACGATCTGATCGCATTGATCCTTATCGGCTTATCTGCCGGCATTATTTCAGGCGCCATGGGTATCGGAGGAGCCATCATTATGGTGCCAGCACTAGTCTATTTTTTCGGCATGACACAGCATCAGGCCCAGGGCACGAGTCTGGCAATTCTCCTGTTCCCGATAGGATTTCTTGCATTCTGGAATTACTACAGGAACGGCTATGTGAATTTTAAAATTGCCGTAATTGTCATGATCGCGTTTTTCATTGGAGGTTATGTCGGATCTTTGATTGCCGTGAGAATTCCTGACAGACCCTTAAAAATAATATTCGGGATATTGATGTTGCTTGTGGGAATAAAAATGATCTTTGAAAAATAATTTCCGGCCGCCAGGTCAGAATGTTATTTCCGCTCCCTTGCCATCGTATATATGATATTCAAGAAAATCAAATGAAGAAACCGGCATCGTCCTAATCCAGACCTTAAACCTGAGACTCCATCTGATCCTGAGCGCAAAAAATCCTTTGTTGATATAGGCTGCAATGTAAGGATGAACTTTGATGATCAGGGATCTGTATTTTCCTGCAGCGACGATGGAACTGATATTGTTTTCAATCTTATCCACAAACAAAACACTGGGTGAGATCTCACCGGTTCCGTTACATGCCGGGCATTTTTCAATCGTACTGATATGCATTTCAGGTCTGACGCGCTGTCTGGTAATCTGCATCAGTCCGAATTTACTCAGGGGCAATATGCTGTGTTTGGCACGGTCGGTTTCCATGACCTGTTTCATCTTTTCATTCAGCTTTTGTTTGTGCTCACTCACCTGCATGTCAATAAAATCGACTACAATAATACCCCCCATATCCCGCAACCTGAGTTGCCTGGCAATCTCCTCTGCTGCGGCCAGATTGGTTTCAAATGCATTTGTTTCCTGATCAGTTACTGACTTTGAGCGGTTTCCGCTGTTGACGTCAATAACATGCAGGGCTTCCGTATGCTCGATGATCAGATATGCCCCGTTCTTAAAGGATACCGTTCTGCCGAAAGAAGCCTTGATTTGTTTTTCAACTCCAAAATGCTCAAATATGGGCAGATGTCCTTTATACAATCTGACAATTTTTTCTTTCTCAGGTGCAATGGTACTGATGTAATCCTTGATGTCACGGTAAATGATCTCATCATTAACGGTAATGCTGTTGAAGGTAAAATTCAGCAAATCCCGCAAAATCGCAGAGATACGTTTCAGTTCACCGATAAAAAGATAAGGTGGTTTGACCCCTTTCATGTTCTCAAAGGCCTGTTCCCATTTCCTTACCAGACTTTTAAGCTCAATATCCAGATCTTTTACTTTTTTTCCTTCGGCAACTGTACGGACAATTACTCCGTAACCACGGGGTTTAATACTTTGCAAAAGAGTTTTAAGGCGGTTTCTCTCTTCTGCTGACTGGATCTTCTGGGATACCGATACTTTGTCATGGAAAGGCATCAACACGATGTTCCGGCCGGCGATTGATATTTCTGAAGTTAAACGGGGGCCTTTTGTTGATATGGGTTCCTTGGCGATCTGTACCAAAAGGGTCTGTCCCTGTGACAAAACATCCGTTATCTTGCCATCCTTGTCGATATCACGCTCACGTCTTGCCTTCTGAAATGCAGGTATTTTTCCTTTCCGGCTCAGACTCGCTTCCAGGTATTTGTGGAGGCTTCTGAACTGAGGACCCAGGTCCAGGTAATGTAAAAATGCATCCTTCTCAAAGCCAACATCAACAAAAGCAGCATTCAGTCCCGGCATGAGTTTCTTAATCCTTCCCAGAAAAATATCACCAACAGCAAACTGAAGGTTGCTTTTTTCCTTGTTCAATTCAACTAATTTCTTGTCCTCTAAAAGAGCAATACTGACATCGCTTGAAGATGCATCAATAATTAATTCTTTGCTCACATCACTAATAGATTATTATAAACGCCAGAAAGCAGACCTCTCAGAGAGAATACTTAAAATAAATACAATAAACCTAAAGTAATCGGTTCTACTTTAGGTTCATGTCATTCATTTGAAAATAAGTTAAAGCTTAACGGTTCTTTTTCTTATGCCTGTTCTTCCGCAAACGTTTCTTGCGTTTGTGTGTTGCCATTTTATGTCTCTTACGCTTCTTTCCGCTTGGCATTTTCTGTTTCTCCCAATCAATAATAAATCTTACTTAACATTGGCTTTCACCTTATTCACAAATGATTTTGCAGGTTTAAATGAAGGAATATTGTGAGCGGGAATAATCAATGTGGTATTCTTTGAGATATTCCTGGCTGTTTTCTTGGCACGCTTCTTTATAATAAAACTGCCAAACCCCCTTAAATACACGTTCTTGTTTGTTACAAGCGAATCTTTGACTGCTTCCATAAAGGCTTCAACTGTTTTCTGAACAGTAATCTTTTCAATCCCTGTGTTCTTAGAGATTTCGTTTACAATATCAGCTTTCGTCATTGTTTAAAATCTTTAATTATCAATATATTAGAAGTTTCCGTAATTATGAGATGCAAATATAGATTTTTCCTTCGATAAATAAAATACTAATCGATTAATTTTGACATACTTTTTAATTTAATTCGTAGAATTTCATGTCAAATATCTCTGAAATCATTGCAGAATGGTATGTTCACAACAAAAGGGAACTTCCATGGAGAAAAACGAAATTTCCTTATTGTATTTGGCTCTCCGAAATTATTTTGCAGCAGACCCGCATAAATCAGGGATTGAAATATTACCTTAAATTCATTGATCAGTATCCGGATGTGCATATGCTGGCCTCGGCAGACCTTGATGATGTTCTTAAAATATGGCAGGGACTGGGATATTATACACGGGCAAGGAATATGCATGAAACAGCCCGGGTAATCGCAAATCAATTCGGAGGCAGTTTTCCTTCTTCATACAAAGAACTTCTAAACCTCAAGGGTATCGGGAAATATACAGCGGCGGCCATTGCATCCATTGCTTTCGGAGAACCTGTCCCGGTGGTCGACGGGAATGTTTACCGGATCCTGGCCAGGGTTTTCGGAGAGCATACACCGGTAAATACATCTGAGGGTGAATCCGTATTCCGTAAACTGGCCGAACATATTCTGGATTATAGAAATCCCGGTCAGCACAATCAGGCTCTTATGGAACTTGGTTCACTGATATGCAGACCGAAAAAACCACTTTGTCACGATTGTCCCCTGGCGCAATATTGCAGGGCAAAACATTCCGGCCTCATTCCGGACCTGCCGGTGAAAATACCCAAAAAAGCTTCACGAAACAGGTACTTTAATTATCTTGTTTTCATGCATCATGAAAAAACATACATCTGTAAAAGAAACTCGAATGACATCTGGCATTCCCTGTATGAATTTCCCATGATAGAAACTTCTGAACCATTGAACATAAAGCAGCTTGTAAAGCATAAAGAATGGGAAAGCCTGATGAGCGGAAGTGCTTATCAAATCAGGAACATATCCGGAATATATCATCACAAACTGACACATCAGAATATCTATGCCAGGTTTATTGACATTCCAGTCAACGGTGAAGCACCGTACCTGGAAAAACATTTCATTTCAGTTACTCTGGATTCAATAGTTCAGTATGCGGTACCACGACTTATTGAGCGTTATCTGCAGGATCTGAAATAAAACCTCCATGAATCCATTTTTTTTGTACTTTTGCTCCGAATACAAATACAAATCATATGTCTGTTAACAAAGTGATACTGGTGGGTAATGTTGGACAGGATCCGGATGTCCGTTACCTGGATAATAATACTCCTGTTTGTAACATCAGACTGGCAACCACGGAGTTTTATAAAAACAAAAACGGAGAACGGGTCACTTCAACAGAATGGCATAATGTTGTCCTTTGGAGAGGACTTGCTGAAGTTGCAGACAAATATGTGAAGAAAGGAAGTCAACTTTATATTGAAGGGAAACTGCGCACCCGTTCGTGGGATGATAAAGACAACAACAAGCGTTATACTACTGAAATCGTTGCTGATGTCATGCAAATGCTCGGTAAACGTCCCGATGATTCAACACAAGGTGGAAATTACAATCAACCGGATTCTTTTCAGGAAGAAAAACCTCAGGCTGATGCGGAAGATCCGGTAGACGATCTGCCATTCTGATAGATTTGACTATTAACCTAGTATTTTCTGAATTGGACGACGAACCTTATCAACAGGTTATAATCTCAGTTTTGGATTTCACCGTAAATCCTTTTACCCTGAATCTGGGAATTACACTGACAGTGATCGTTATACTGCTTGTAATATCTGCATTTATCTCTGGATCAGAAGCCTCATACTTCTCCCTGTCACCTTCCGAAATAAGCTCTTTCAGAGGCTCTCATAACAGAAGAAACAAAATTGTTGTAAAACTGATTGACATGCCGGAACGGTTGCTGGCTACAATCCTGGTCGCGAATAATTTTGTCAATCTTGGCATTATTATTATTTCCACCTATTTTACCACCTCGCTGTTCGATTACACGCAGTCGGAAGTTTTAGGTTTTATCATTGAGGTGCTTGCCATCACAACACTGATCGTTGTGTTTGGCGAAATATTACCAAAGATCTATGCAATTCGCTATGCAATGAAATTTGCAGAATTCATGGCCATCCCGCTGGATGTACTTGAAAAAATATTCAGACCCTTAAATCTTTTGCTGATCAACTCCACATCTTTCATTCATAAAAGACTGGCTTCCCGCCGCATGAACATTTCGATGAATGATCTTTCTGAAGCCCTCGATCTGACCAGGGAAGGGATAACGGAAGAGAAGAAGATCCTGAAGGGGATTGTTAGGTTCGGTAACATCGATGTAAAAGAAATCATGACTTCCCGTGTCGATGTGTTGGGTGTAAGCATTAAAACACGACTTAAACCACTTATAGGAACGATAGTGGACTCAGGATTTTCCAGGATCCCGGTATACCATCAGGACCTTGATCACATCAACGGAATCTTATATGTTAAGGATCTTCTGCCTCATCTGGGAAAACCTGATTCGTTCAACTGGCAGTCACTGATACGTCCACCTTATTATGTGCCCGAAACCAAAAAGATCAGTGAACTGTTAAAAGAGTTCCAGACCACAAAAATACATATGGCTGTAGTTGTTGATGAATATGGCGGCACATCGGGGATCATAACCCTGGAAGACATTCTGGAAGAAATAGTGGGTGAAATCACGGATGAATCTGACGAGGATCAGCTGCACTTTGTTAAAATTGATGAAGATAATTATCTGTTCGAAGCCAAGATCCTGCTTCATGATTTTTGCAAAATACTAAACCTGGATGAAGAGATTTTCAGCAATGTGAAAGGTGAAGCTGAGACACTGGCGGGTCTTATACTGGAAATGAAAAATGAACTCCCGAAGAAAAATGAGATTTTTAATGTGAAAGACTTTCAGTTCACAATCAAATCTGTGGATGAAAGAAGGATAAAACAGGTTTTGGTTACATTTAAATCCGGAAACATTGAGTGAAATGAATCTTGAATCCAGTTCAAATTGCACTATATCAGCATTATGGCCTGCTGTCCTGCTTTTTATTACAGCCGTAAGTGCATCATGTGACAACAGTCCTGTCCCAAAACCACGCGGTTATTTCCGTATCGATCTGCCGGAAAAATCTTACCGGATCTACCAGAGCGAATGCAATTACAGTTTTGAGTACCCTGAATACGGCAAAATAATGTCATACCAGGGAGCCGATGCAGAACCTTGCTGGATCAACCTGGAATTTCCCGAATATAAAGGAACTATCCACCTGACTTACAAGAAACTGAGCAATAACCTCGCCGCCCATGTCGAAGATATCAGGCTCCTGGCATACAAACATAGTATTAAAGCAGATGATATTATCGAAAAACCATTCTATTATCCTGAACGGGACGTGTTTGGTATGATTTATGATATCCGGGGCAATACCGCTTCATCTTTGAACTTTTTCATTACTGACAGCACACTTAATTTTCTGAGTGGTGCATTGTATTTCAATGTACAGCCCAATAAAGATTCACTGGCTCCTGTTATTGAATTTTTTACTGCGGACATAGAACATTTGATTAAAACATTTTCCTGGAATTAACTGAATATTTGACTGTGGGACTCATAACGAACAAATATACCGAAGGTGGTTGTCAGTTGGGTATCTGGAAAATAACCGAAACCTTGGGTGACCTTAGGTCGAGGATTGATCTTGTCCCTGAAGATGAAGAAAAGATGGAAGCATTTACTTTTCTTCCGAGAAAGCTGGAATGGCTCAGTGTAAGGGTACTCCTGAATGAAATGACACAGAAGAATCTGGGCATCTTTTACAACGGTAACAGAAAGCCCTTTGTAAGAGGCAATTCATATCATATCAGCATTTCACATTCCAGGGACCTGACATCCATTCTTCTGAGCAAGGAAAAGCAGGTAGGTATTGATCTGGAATTTATGTCCCATCGCATCAGCAATCTTGCCTATAAGTTCATCAATGACAAGGAATATGTCACTGACGATATGGAACTGAAAAAATACCATCTCTATATACACTGGTGCGCAAAGGAAGCGCTGTATAAGATTTGTGACAAGCATGACATAAATTTTAAGGAGAATCTTACAATTGAGCCTTTTCATCCGCAGGAGGACGGTGAACTGAACGGTTGGGTCAAAAACAAACGGAGAAATGAACTGTTTAAAATGAAGTATTTCAGCATGGGCAATTATATAATTGTCTGGACCAGCAAATGAATTTAAACATGTCGGTATAATATGATTTACAATCAGATATTTGAAAGCGGGCGCAAAATCTTTATTGTGCTGATTGATCCTGAATTTCATACAGTCGATTCAGTCAGGAAAACCGCTGATACTGCAACGATTGCAGGTACTGACCTCATCCTTGTCGGAGGAAGTCTTACATCCCGTCCTGTCGACAACCTTATTGAAGCCATAAAAGACTCTACCGATTGTCCTGTACTTTTATTTCCGGGCAATCTGTTCCAGCTCAGTGACAAGGCCGATGGGATCCTGCTGAGTTCGATGATCTCAGGGAGAAACCCTGAATATCTTATCGGCAATCATGTTCTGATCTCTCAGTTCCTTAAGAAATCCGGACTGGAAATCATCCCTACAGGTTATCTGCTCATTGACGGTCATCCTTTATCATCAGTGGAGTACATCAGCAACACCAGACCCATCCCGGCTGATAAAACAGACATTATTGCAGCCACTGCTCTTGCAGGAGAACAGCTCGGACTGAAACTGATCTATCTGGAAGCCGGAAGCGGTGCTGCCAGACCTGTGAAAGAACATGCAATTACCGCCATTAAAAACATTGTTACCCTGCCCCTGATTGCAGGTGGCGGAATAAAAACACCGGCTGACATCCGTTTGTTGTATAAATCCGGTGCCAACGGTGTAGTGGTCGGTTCTGCCGTTGAAAACGATCTTCGTATTCTCAAATCCCTGGCCCGTGTGAAGCTTGAGTTCTGACAGAATCTGACAGAAGGCAGGAATATTCGCTTAATGCTTGCATAAGAAAAAGACTGCTCTGTCAACATATAGCATCACTTCATCACATTTTTTAGACAGCTGTCAAGTTTTTGCGTAATATACAACAGAAAGCAAAACAAAGAAATTCATCCAGGGAAATAAAGATACGGTTTTGCCCATGTTGTTTGGTTAGTAGTTTTGTCTAATGCTCGAAAAGGCCTTTTGCATGAAAGGCCTTTTTTTACATCACCTTTTTACGGTTTTACCGGGTTAACAGGATATAAAGATTATATTGATTAATTTTACATCAATTCACTTATTGAGATGATCTGAAGGATATACATGGAAGAAAAGGATAAAGTCAGGCTGGACAAATGGCTTTGGTCGGTCAGGATCTACAAGACACGCAGTCAGGCCACTGAGGCATGCAGGAAAGGCAGGATCATGATCAACGGAACAGAAGCCAAACCTTCCCGTGAAGTCAGGAGAGGCGATACCATTCTTATCAGAAAACTACCCGTTATTTATACATTTCAGGTTAAAGAGCTGGTTGAAAACAGATTGCCTGCAAAACGGATCCATGAATTTTATGATGATATTACCGCTCCCGAAGAACTTGAGAAACTGAAATTAAAGGACACGGCCTTTTTCAAACGTGACCGGGGTACAGGACGCCCTACTAAAAAGGAAAGAAGGTTGCTCAGTGAAATTATAAACCAGGAATAGAAATAACATGTTTATAGCCCGGCAAAAAAGGCAGACCAACATCGCGGAATACATACTCTATATGTGGCAGGTTGAAGATCTCATACGGGCACATTATTTTGATATAGACAAAATTGAAACCAATCTGATATCCCAGTACGCCCAGCCTTCAAAGATTAAGGAAGAGATCCGGGACTGGTATGCTGATCTCATTCTGATGATGCACGAAGAAGGGATACGTCAGAATGGTCACCTGAGCTTTCTCAAAACCCTGATGTGTGATTTAAATGAATTTCACCTCAGGCTCCTGAATAATACTGCTGAAATACAGTATCATCAACTGTATCTGCATGCTTCCCAATACATAAATGAACTGAAAGCCAAATCAGGCAATCAGATTGCCAATGATATAGAGACATGCATGAATGCCTTATACGGACTGTTATTGCTCAGATTAAAAAAGAAAGAGGTCAGCAGGGAAACTGGACAGGCAATGGCCACATTCAGCCAGCTGATCGCCGCGTTATCAAAAAGATTTCTTGAAGCCGAACATGGAGAAAGAGAAAATTAGGGTGTGGGTATTTGGGTGTGGGTGTGGGTGTGGGTGTGAGTGTGGCAGGAACCTGAATTTGGATTCACGCAGAGATTCAATCCTCAATCAAAATGTACATTATTCTCTGGATAACAATTGTTCTTCAACGATAATTTCTTCCCTGATCCGGTTGCTCAGCATGTCGTGGTAGTCTTCCGCCCTTTTGTCCCTGAATTCAACATAGGATCTGGAGGCCCATTCCCTGGACAGCTCAAGATCGCCCAGAACTTCCCAGGCGACAGCAATATTATAGGCTGCCCTGCCCGCATGTTTTCGCCTGCCTGTTTGAACCACAGGCATCCATGCATCAATCGCCCCGTTCCAGTCGGCAACCTCAGACATTCTTACACCCAGGCCAAGTTTCTTTTTTGGCTTGTCATAAAAATAACGGGTTACCCTGTAGTATGTGGGAGTGATCCTGCTTGCATAGATGAAACCTGCATCGTAACTCACGCGGTTCACCGCCTGTACTTTGTCAATCATCTGGTTGAGCGCAGCCTGTATGGTTCCGCCCTGGACCTCAAAATTCATTCTGTGTGTGGTCTGGTACTCATCCAGTATGATCCTGTTTGCCGCATCATACAACCTGATCCCAAAATTGATCACGGCCACACCGACAGCATGGTATTCCAGCTTTATGACCGGCAATCCAAGTTCGTTGTTCGTTTCGATCTTTACGGGACTGTGCGTCACAATGAAATCCGAATCATAGATCTCAATGGCAAGTATGGCATCCGCCTGATATTTGTCGCAGAGTTCCGTTACATCGTTCCAGTCCATCGTGCTCGGGAAAATGTTTTTGGAGCCGTCACTGCTGAATTTCTCTTCAGTGCGGACGGTGAAGTACCGCTCCACATCCGCACAGGCGCTGATAAATCCTTCTGCAACCTGGAGGACAGCCTGCTCATCCTGCTGAAAAAATTCACCTGTAAGAACCTGCTCAATTTTATTCTTTGTGTTATCGTCCTGCACAGTACGGTCAACAACAGCAATGGTCCGGATATAATCGGGCAGCATGATCTCCGATGGTCTTACCAGTGTAAGGTTCACCCATGCCGTGCTGCTGAGCAGAAGAAACAGGACAGCAGCTCCCGAAAACAGTTTTATCTTTTTCATGGTTGCATATTTTTATGGTGCGATTTTAATCAGACAGACCAATTGTTCCAGTAAAGGGTAACAATATGTGATACACCTCGCATTAAAATGAATAATAAGGTATCACCAAAGTCTGTATACGGGAAAACCCAGGTTTATTTACATTTTATATTGAAAAATTTTATATTATTTTTACAATCCGGCACCCAACGGAATGGTTTCACCAAAGTGTGCGGGATATTTTCCGGGCATTTAGCTCAGTTGGTTTAGAGCATTACCTTGACAGGGTAGGGGTCACTGGTTCGAATCCAGTAATGCCCACAGGTTTGTTTTTTGACTTATTGGCTTGTTGATTTACAGATTGATGATTTAAAGCTGAGATCAGGCGTAATAACTTGATTTTCGGCTTTTTTTATATGAACGTATAGTAACTCATGGATCGTTAAACCACAAATGGGAGAATTTTCAAATTTAAAATCAAAATTCTGCTATAGCCACGTAATTGTATTGCTTTTGTCCTCATCTGTCTGTTTCCAGTATTCTCACGCATTCATGGTTCAGATAGAGTTTTTATTTACCTGCCCATCCTGCAATGACTGTCCGGCAGTCTTTCCGTAAAAGACTGCATCAGTGCTGCAGCAAAGGCAGATTTCATCATGATCGTTCCGTTTAAATAGATGTAAACCTCTGGTTTAAATCTATCAGTCAGGTATCATTGATAAAACCATGGCATCAGGCCGGAACAGGCAAATTATGTTTCTGAATGCTCCTGTAAGGTCATATATGCTTTTTACAGGACAACACATTGATTTGTAAAATATATTTCCTAAATTTCCTTAAAAAAGATGAAAAGGTCAATTTTTCTCTTGACAACGTTGCTGATCATCTGGATCGCGGGCTCTGCATATGTTTATGTTTGCAAGATCAGGAATGACTGTGGAAAAGCGCCGGCTGAACCTGTTGTAACAACCGTGCAACCGGAATTGTCAGGTACTGATGTTTTGCAGGTTCCGGATACAATAACCATAATCCCTCCCCCGCTGCCCCTGACCGTTTATTTCAACACAGGTGAAAGTAAATGTGTTTTTTCAGGTCCCGAAGAACAACAAATCGAAACCATTGCGGGGTTCATGACCGGGAATCCTGACAGAAAGGTGAAGGTCACGGGACATGCCGACAATACAGGATCCAGCCTGATCAATGAAGAAATCAGTGCCCGGCGGGCGGAATTTATCAGACAACAGTTAATTGAAATGGGTGTGGGGCCGGGGTTGATAGAGACTTCCGCCTCTGGTGAACTTCAGCCCGCATCGGATAATGACACACCGGAAGCACGCGCAAAAAACAGAAGGGTAGAAATCAAAATAAATTAATACGTAACTATCATGAATGAAAGATTTGCATCAGATCTGCTATTTATACTGATAGTCCTGATCGTGGCTGCCTTGCTTGGTTTTATCATCGGATACCTCCTCAGGAAAAAGAAAAATGCAAGCTTCCAGGCAATGGAAAAAGAAATTCAGTCACTGAATGCCAAACTTGCCGGCTGTATGGAGAAGATTCAGCAACCTGTGCATTTATTCGATGCTGAGTCAGCCAGGAAGGTATTCGGACAGAAAATCATTGAAAATGACTTAAAAATCATTGAGGGTATTGGAGTGAAAATTGAAGAGATGCTTAAAACCCGGGGTATTTCAACATGGCAAAAACTGTCTGTCACCAGTGCCGATGAAATCAGGAACATACTGCTTTCAGACGGAGGTCCGTCATATGCAATGCACGAACCACAAACCTGGTCTGCACAATCATTGATGGCCTGCGAGGGAAAATGGAAGGAGCTCAAGGAATATCAGGACAAACTGAAAGGAGGCAGACTCTGATGTTGTTGTGCGAATATTAAATCCTGTTATCTCTTTAATTCTTTATTATAGATTCAATAATACCATATCGTTATGAAATGGAAAGACCGTGAAAAGAGCGGAAATGTAGAAGACCGGAGAGGAATGAGCGGAAAGCAAATGGTTGCAGGCGGTACCATAGGTACCCTGGCCATCATTGTAATCGTCTGGTTGCTGGGAGGAGATCCCGGCCAGCTTGTCAATTCTTTGCAGTCAACCGGCAGCGGATTTGCTGCGGACAACACTGCAGTTGTTGAAGCTGAGGCAGAACTGGCCGAGTTTGCATCAGTCGTCTTAAAGGATACGGAGGATATATGGCATTCGATTTTCAATACAAGTGGTACGACATACAAAGAACCCACACTTGTCCTCTTCAGCGGCTCCGTTGAATCAGCCTGCGGTTATTCTTCAGCTGCAACCGGACCGTTTTATTGTCCTGCCGATGAAAAAGTCTATATCGATCTTTCATTTCTGGCACAGCTTCAGCAAAGGCTTGGGGCAACGGGTGATTTTGCAATGGCTTACATTATCGCCCATGAAGTCGGACATCATGTTCAGAACCAGCTGGGCCTGATGGATCAGCTGCATAGCCTTCGGGGAAATGTCAGTGAGACGGTTTACAACAGGAACCTGGTGCAGATCGAATTGCAGGCTGATTTTCTGGCAGGGATCTGGGCACATTATGCCGACAGGACAAAAGGTATTCTGGAATCCGGTGATGTTGAGGAAGCTGTCAATGCAGCCTCATCCGTCGGGGATGACCGGCTGCAGATGCAATCCCAGGGGTATGTTGTCCCGGATGCTTTTACCCACGGCACTTCCGAGCAACGCAGAAACGCATTTCTTAAAGGTTATCAGACCGGAGACCTGAGCGAGGGCAATGCTTTCTGAATCGATGAAAGATATCGTCATCACAACCAGAGGACTTACAAAACGGTTTGGTGAACTTGCTGCTGTTGACGATCTCAACCTTGAAATCATTCGCGGGGAAATCTTTGGTTTTCTGGGACCGAACGGTGCCGGCAAAACCACCGCAATTCACATGATCTGCGGACTTTTAAAACCCAGCTCAGGTCAGGTCCTCATTAATGGTAACGACCAGGATGAAGCCACACATTTCAAAGGGAAATTTGGTCTGTGTCCGCAGGAAATCATACTCTGGCCAAAGCTGACATGCCTGGAACAGCTGATTTTCATGGGAGAGATGTATGGCATCCCCGGCCGCAAATCCAGATCATCATCCAATGATCTGCTGGAAAAGCTCGGATTGTCGGAAAAGCGCAACAAGACTGCCGCTACCCTTTCCGGAGGCATGAAACGCAGGTTGAACATCTGTCTTGCTTTGGTTCACGATCCGGAGATCGTGATCCTGGATGAGCCTGAAGCCGGACTGGATCCGCAGAGCAGGGTAATGACGCGTGAATTCATCCGGAACCTGAGAAAGGAAAAGACCGTTATTCTGACAACACATAATATGGATGAGGCTGACCGGTTGTCAGACCGTGTGGCCATTATTGATTATGGCAGACTGCTGTTATCGGATACTCCTGAAAAGCTTAAAAGTACCGTCGGAGAAGGAGATATCATTGAAATTACCCTGGAATCGGTACGTCCTGATGCAGAAAAGAAAATAACTTCATTGCTGAAACGGTTTTCCCTTCTCAGTACCATAACAGCAAACAGCATCCTGATCAGAAAAAAAGCTGCCATTGAGGTGTTGCCGGAGATCACAAAGGTGTTGACAGAAAATGGCATCCTGCCGGGAGAAATCAAAATGAGGGCCAATACCCTTGAGGATGTATTTATCCAGCTTACAGGCAGGAGGCTGAGAGAGTAAGCATAAAATATCGCGAAGTGATGAAAAGAATGGATCTTTTGAAATTTGGAATCTAAGAAAGAAACAGTAATGAGATTCTGGGGTGTGGTCATAAAAAGCTTTAAAGAACAGAAACGAAGTTTCTGGCTGCTTTTCCTGACCATTATTACGGCACCATTCTTTGTGGTTGTGTACAAGCTGATCACGGAAAGCTATCAGCCCAGTTACGACATACTGATGTACAATGCAGACAAAGGTTTTACATCGGCAGCGGGTGTCCATATCAATTATGGCGACAGTTTGAAACAGCGTTTTTTACTGGAACATGATCAGGCGTGGAACATCAGGATCTCCTATGACACTGCCGATGCCCTGCAACAGATCAGGAACAACAGGGCTGATCTGCTCATGATCATTCCCGGAAATTTTACAGGCTCACTGAAAACATCAGAATACGGCAGGATCCAAAAAAGCTTCAGTCTTGAGTTTGCAGGGAATACAAGTGACTACAACTATATGATCAGCGCCATCCTGGCGTACGAGCTCGTATCTCAATTCGTCACGGAAACCTCCGGGTCCAAACCCCAGTTTGATTTTACAGAAACCAGTATCGGTGCATCCGGAAGTAAAACTGATTTTGAGCTGGCGGTACCTGGACTCATGATCTTTGCCATCATCATGCTCATGCTCACAGCATCCGTCGCTATGGTCAATGAAGTGGAAAACAAAACCATTTACAGACTCAGATTGTCAAAAGTGACCACATTTGAACTGATGGGGGGTATTTCCGTCGTACAGATACTGGTGGGTTTTTTATCCGTTCTGCTTACAATTGCCGTTGCTGCCATGCTGGGGTACCGCTTTGAAGGATCGGTGTTTCCGGTACTGGTAATTGTGTTGCTCACAACCATTTCAATCATCATTTTCAGCCTGTTTATTGCAGCTTTCTCCAAAACTGCAACACAGGTGCTCATCATTGGCAATTTTCCGCTTTTCATCTTTATGTTTTTCACGGGTGCGATGTTCCCGGTCAATCTGAAACCATGGTTTTCCGTGCAAGGTTATGAAATCTCCGCTATTAGTCTGCTCTCCCCCACCCATGCCGTTTCTGCCTTAAATAAGATCATGATCATGCAACTGAACTTAAAGGATGTCCTTCAGGAAATCATATGCCTCTGCCTGCTCAGTATGATCTATCTTGCCGGGGGCATGTGGGTGTACAACAGAAAACATATGACAATTGAATCCGGGCGATCCTGACACAATGCCATATCCAAACCACCATAGACACCCTGCTCTCCTGAAATATCCGAACCCTGTAACAACCCGGAAGCAGAAAATCCTAGAATTGCTGCAGTATACGGATCCTTTTTTCAATAGGCGGGTGGGTGGCAAACAGATTTAAACCTCCTTTAACCCTGAGCCGGGGATTCTCGATGAACATTTGCGCCACATCTTTTCTCTTAACGGCCTCAATGGTGGGATCCTGCGATATTTTCTGAAGGGCAGAAGCCAGTGCGAGGGGATTCCTTGTCAATTCAGCAGATCCCGCATCAGCCAGGTATTCACGTTTCTGCGACAAAGCAAACCTGAATATGGTTGCCAGCAGCAGACCGACCAGTGCCAGCAGGAGGGCGATCAACTGTCCCGACCCACCGCTGCCCTTTCTTCCTGAACTTCTCCCTCCCCCATAAACCATGGAACGCATCATTGTTTCGGCAATGAAAGCGAAAATGCCCACAAACACAATGGAAATGATCAGCAGCCGCACGTCCCTGTTGCGGATGTGGGTGAGCTCATGTGCGATGACAGCCTCCAGTTCCTCGTCGTTCAACCTGTCGATGATGCCACGGGACAGTGATACCGTGAATGTTTTGTTGCTTAATCCGCTGGCAAATGCATTCAGGGAATCATCCTCGATGATGTTGACGGCAGGCATCTTCATGCCGGCAGCAATGCACAGGTTCTCAACAAGGTTATAAACCCGCTTGTTTTCTTTTCTTTCAAGGGTTTTGGAACCTGTAGCACGATTGATCATGGATGTATGTGAAAACCAGGCGATTGCAAACCATATGGCGACTGCTGCCGTGATCCAGGGGAACACCGTCAGGAAGTTTCCCGTAGTCGATTCAAGATTGCGGTATTCAGGTTCAGAAAGGAAAAAGAAGAACAGCCATGCCAGCAGGTAAAACACCAGCGGGAACAGGATCAGGAGCACGACAGATTTGATGTTGTTGCTCCATATCTGAGATTGCAATCCGATATATTTCAACTGTACAGGAATTGAAAACTTAACGAAATGTCTTTATTGCCCTTACTTTAAAATTTAATGTCCGGTCGTTTGTCAAGCTCATCACGTCCCGCTGTTCCAAGGTCAAACATGGTCTCACGTTTGAATCCGAACATGCCGGCAACCAGATTGGCGGGAAATACTTCCACTGCATTGTTGAGTTCTTTGGTGGCTGAGTTGAAGAACCTCCGGGCAGCAGCCAGCTTGTTTTCAACATCGGATATTTCCTCCTGGAGCTGCATGAAATTCTGACTGGCCTTCAGGTCCGGATAAGCTTCCACGGATACCCTCAGACCTTCCAGCGCTTGTGACAGGCGCGTCTCAGCCTTGATCTTTTCATCTATCGTACCCGCTTTTATCGCCGCTGCACGGGCTTCGGTTATCTCTGTCAATACTTCTCTTTCGTGGACCATATATCCCTTAACAGCTTCGACCAGCTGCGGTATTAAATCGTGCCGCTGTTTCAGCTGTACATCGATATCGTAAAAAGCCTGTTCCCGGCTGTTGCGCATTTTTACCAGCCGGTTGTATAGTGTGATGAACAGCAGCAGCAGAATACCTGCAATAACGAGAATAATAATGGTTGTTGTCATGGCAATCGTGTATTGGTTAAAAGAATGATTTTCATAAAGATTTGT
>JAFGPB010000061.1 GCA_016926205.1 Bacteroidales bacterium | reverse complement strand
GTTTCCTTTTTTTCAGGTACTTCTTCAACCATACATAAGGGTGTTTAGGTTAGATAAATTGCAGTTCAAAAATATAAATTTTTTTCAGAACCGTGCATGATCGACTGTTTTTTCAGTTTTTTTAACAGTTCTTTTCAAATGATTGTATGTATAAAAAAAAGCATTTAATTTGCAGCATTTCTAAAACGAATTACGGAAACGTCGGGTTCTTTCAATTATGATCAGCAGAAGGGTATTACGGATCAAAATCTTACAGCTGCTTTACGCCTATTTTCAGCAGACAGAAGCTTCAATGGATAAATTTGAAAAAGAGCTGTTTTTCAGTATTCAGAAGACTTATGATCTGTATCATTATTTGCTTTCCCTGATCATAGAGATCGCAGATTATGCATATTCAAGGATAGAAATTGCAAAACAGAAAAAGATCCCTTCACGGGAGGACTTAAATCCCAATACAAAATTTGTGGACAACCGGATTATTGAGATGCTGCGCGTTAACAGGCAGCTTTGCCGGTATCTGAACAAAACGAGGCTTACCTGGGTAAATACACCGGAGATCATTAAAAAGCTTCACAATCACATCAGGATGAATGCGTATTTCAGTGAATATATGGAGGATCCTGAAACCGGTTTCGAGCAGGATAAAAATCTTGTCATCGAAATTTACACGCATGATATTGCGAATTTTGAAGGTGTATATCAGATTCTTGAAGAACAAAGCATTTACTGGAACGATGAGGTTGAATTTGTGATCAGCATGATTTCCAAAACGATCAAAGGTTTTCGTGAAGAAGACGGGGATAATGCAGGATTGATGCCGCTCTTTAAAAATACTGAAGATCGCGATTTTGCAAAAACTCTTTTCCGTAAAACGGTCATGCACAGAAATGAATACAGTCACCTGATTGAATCGTATACGGAAAACTGGGATGTTGACAGAATTGCATTTATCGATTTCCTGATCCTGGCAATGGCCATTACTGAAGCCGTGGAGTTTACTTCAATTCCCACCCGCGTAACCATAAATGAATACATTGAAATAGCAAAATATTACAGTACGGAAAAGAGCGGCATATTCATCAACGGATTGCTGGATAAAATCTTCAGGCATCTGAAAGAGGAACAGGTGATCAGAAAAGCAGGCAGGGGACTCATAGGAGAAGTCTGAAACATAGCAAGTACCGCACCGTTTTGATTTACAGCTTGACCATTCTGTTGCATATATTTGTACCGTAATCATTTTTGTTGTTACTTTGCTTTCTGTTAAAGATTAAAACATTTACGCACAATTCCTTAATTATTAATTATAATTGCATTAATGATGAATAGTATTTTATCTGTCTTTTTGCTGATGTCATCCGGAGAGGGGACACAAAATCCATGGTCATCACTTCTTCCGCTCCTGCTGATTATGGTGATCTTCTATTTTTTTCTGATCCGGCCGCAGATGAAGCGTCAGAAAGAATTGAGAAATTTCAGGGAAGCGCTGAAAAAAGGTGACCGCATCATTACATCGGGTGGTATTTACGGCAAGATCAACAATATATCTGATAACGTAGTGACCATTGATGCAGGCAGCAATGTACTGCTGAAAGTGGATAAGAGCGCAATACTGCGGGATACAACCGATATTGAAACGCAGCAAAAGTAACAACAGATCAGGCAGGGTTTAAGATATTTTTGGTACCGGACTTAAACTCAGTTTACATTGAATTCCGAAAAGAACAGAAAAGCAGGCAGGATCAGAGATTTATGGAGAAACAGAAAACTGCTTCCTGATAAATGGTCGCCCTATAATCAAAAGCTTGTCATTTTTCTGTTCTTCATTGTCATTTCTGCCGGCTTCTGGTATATTCGTGCACTCGGAGAGGAGTATGAAACTGTTGTGGACTATCCTGTGAGATACAGTAATTTTCCCGAAGGAAAAGTGCTCATCGGGGAGGTACCCGGCAAGTTGACACTCAGGGTGAGGTCAAACGGGTTTAACATTTTGAAAAGCAGGCTGAATCTGAACATCATACCCCTGAAGTTCGATGTAAATTCATATTCATTGAACAGTCTGGGGATTGACACTTTTTTTATACTCACCGAAACCGTAACGAATATTCTTTCCGAGGAGCTCAATCAGGTGCAGATCCTTGATATAGAGCCAGACACCCTTTTCTTCAGGTTCAGCGAATTAAGGGTAAAGAAGGTGGCTGTCAAACCAATTCTGAATCTGAATGAAAAATTTTTCCATGCACAATACATGCAAAACGGTGAGATTGATGTGCAACCGGACAGTGTCATCATTTCAGGTCCTTCAACATTGCTGAATTCAATGACCTTTGCACATACCGAACCGGTCCGGTTGTCAAACCTTTCCGATACGGCTGAAATTACCTGCAACATTCAGCTTGTGGACGGGATCATTTTTTCACAGGAGAAAGTGAAGCTCATCATTCCTGTGGATAAATTCACAGAGGTGGAGGAGGCGCTTCCCGTGGTTTCCGTGAATGTACCGGACAGTCTGCAAATGATCGCAATACCCGGACAGGTTCAGGTGACCTACCGCATTTGCATGAGCAATTACAGTAAGATCTCAGCCAATCCGTTGCTGATGTTTATTGATTACAATGATGTTGTCACGTCACAGCAACAGCGTGTGCCCGTGATGCTTTCGGATACACCTCAGTTTATTAGCAACATCAGACTGAATCCTGAATTGATCGAATTTCTGATCAGGCGAAAATGATCAAAGCAGGCGTGACAGGAGGTATCGGAAGTGGCAAAACCATGGTTTGTCAGGTATTCAGACTGCTTGGTGTGCCTGTATATTGCGCGGATGACGAAGCAAAAAAGCTGTATGACACAAGTGTGGCCGTCCGAAACAGGATGATCGGGCTGCTGGGGGAGGATATTTACAGCGGACTGCATCTGGACCGGGGAAAGCTGGCCGGACTGATATTCAACAACCGGGAATTGCTTGAGCAGGTTAACGCTATCGTTCATCCGGAGGTAACCACACATTTTCTGGAGTGGTGTCAGCGTCAGGTTCAGGAACATTACATCATCCAGGAGTCCGCAATCTTATTTGAAAGCGGGATTTATAGGATCATGGACGTAAAGATCACCGTAACAGCACCTGACAGTTTAAAAATAAAGCGGATCATGACCCGTCCGGGAATGACTGAAACACTTGCTGCAAGAGTTATAGAAAACCAGATTCCGGATGACATAAAAGCCGGAAGATCAGATTTTGTGATCACAAATGATGACCGTCATCTCGTAATTCCGCAGATCTTGAAGATTCATGAATCTTTGATGAAAATGGAGAACCCCGGGAATTAAATATATGGTAAAATTAGGCAAATGGATCGGTGCAGGTCTGGGCTGGACATTGGGCGGTCCGATCGGCGCACTGCTGGGCTTTGCGTTCGGATCGGTACTGGATGCTTCCACTGCTCGGAGGGCTGAAATTCCGGAGACCGGAACCACAAAGGGTGATTTTGTGGTAAGTCTGATGATCCTTTTTGCAGCGACAATGCAGGCTGATAAAAAAGTACTGAAATCGGAGCTTGATTATGTAAAGAAATATCTGGTGCAGACTTTCAGGGAACGGGAAGCGCTGGACATGCTGAAAATTCTCAGAAATGTTCTGAAGCAGGATATACCGGTCAGGGAAGTTAGCAGGCAGGTCCGTATGAGAATGAATTATTCGTCCCGCCTTCAACTGCTCCATTTGTTGTTTGGTATTGCCATGGCGGATGGGCAAATTCAGGGTGCAGAGATCC
>JAFGPB010000060.1 GCA_016926205.1 Bacteroidales bacterium | reverse complement strand
TAAAATAATAATCATGATATTGAAACTGAAGGTACCAGAGATTGACGTATCCAAAACCTCCTGCAAGCAGCAGACCTGTCATGACCACAAGGAGCTTTGGAAGCTTCTTAATAAATGATGCGGCAAGTATCAGGCATGCAGCCAGAAAAAACAGAACCATTCCGGAGAAATATATTGTAAGGTTGTTTTGGAGAATAAACTGTGTGATTTGTTTTCTTTCTTCAGGGGCTGCACCCCACCAGGGTCTGGTTCCGGTAAGAAATGTTGTTGACTGATGAATGTTGTTGTACCAGATCGCATACAAATACCATGCTGCTATGATACATATACCTGTTATTATAGGTAAATATGTTTTAAATGCATTGTGCAATGCAAATTTTTCATGCAACCCGATGATTTTTAGATGGCGCAGGATCATGATCCCGGTCAGGGCTGCAAGACTTATTGACATGGAGATTTTCAGCAATCCCGCAGCTGTAAAAAATAACAGGGCAAGGATATAATTCCAATATAACAGAGGTTTGGCGTAATATTTCAGGAATTGCCACCAGCCCAGGAAAGCAAGTGTCATTGCGGCGGTGTCAGGCAAATAGTTACAACCGTAATATGCGGCGACAGGGGATGTGAATATCAGAAGGGGGATGAAGGCGGCGTTGTAATTGTCATGTAAAAAGAAATTGCCGGTTTTAAACAAAGCACACAGACCAATATAGAAGATCAGTGTGTTTATGATCCTGTATACAGCGTCATCCGGTCCGGATATTTTATATATAACAGCCATAAAATAATATAATACAGGAGCCTCACCTGCTGCATATCCCGTTGTGTATCCGTCTGAAACCAGACTGTGGACTTCCGGCTTGAAAAACTTCATTCCGTGCTGGTAATAATTGAGGGTGATTGAAGTACAGTCGGTTTGTCTCCAGCGGTGAATGGATTGTGGCGGGCTGAAGGCAATAACCGGGTAATAGTATAAAAGGGAAACAAGGATCAGCACCATAACAAAAACGGGTAAAGGAAACTTTTTCAACCGGTCAAAAGCGGAAACCGTCTTTTTGATTCCAGTGATCATTATATTGATCCTGTTCATTTGCTGTTCATTGACTGTCCAAAGCATAAACCTCGGCCCATGCTTTGTTTCTTTCAAATCTTTTTACCAGTATGTAGTCATTATTACCGGAAACCTCTTCATAGAACGGATCTTTTTCGTTGGAACAAAAGATGTACAGATCGTAAGGAAGATCCTGCAGGTTCTTAACTTCATAAAATGGTTCGTTTTGATCATCCAGATATCCAAGATATGGATTTGAAAGATAATATTGCATCAGGAAGGAGGAATATATCAGCTTGTCATTCCAGTTCATATTCTCCGCATAATTTACCACTTCCTTCTGCATCAGAACAGTATCCCTGAAAGCAAGTGAGACATCACTTTCATTCCGGAACCCGAACCATGTATAATAGGAAAACAAACCAACAAGTCCGGAAACAACGATCACCCGTACCGTTTTTCTTCCTTCAAGAAAAGATGAGATCACGACCGAACCGGATATGATATAAAATGGCAGGGCACTCAGGATATATCGGGCAGTAAAAAAGTTAAGGATGGAAAATGCGCCGTAAAGGAGGATGAACAGAAAAGAGAACAGCAGAAAATGCTTTTCTTTTTTATGAAGCGTTTTCCTGGAAAGAAGTCCGGTTAAACATATCACTGACACGACCAGGAAGACATTCCTCCCGTTCTGAAGAAACAGTCTTGAGCAGAACATACGGCTTTTATTAAGCAGTTCGTTTCCCTGAAACGTAATCATATCAATGTGTTCAGGATAAAACCACCAGCCGAAACGGATTTTCTGGTACATCAGGTTGGCAGCGAATACCCCCGCGGGCACCAGGATGACCGCAAATTCCCATAAATATTGTTTTGAAAGGATCTTCTCATTTACCCTGACTGATCGTGAAACCAACAGCCTGTCAAGGATCACGGTAGCAACGAAGATGATGCCTGACTCTTTGGTCATGACCAGAAGTGAACCGGAGAGAACATAGAGCCACCATCTTTTTTTGAAATAACCCCAGAAGGAGGACAATGCCAGCAATGCCAACAATACCTCGGGGAGCAGCAAGGTACTTTGTGCGAGAAAGACCGGTTGCACGGAAAAAAAAGACAGGGCGATGACAGCCGTGCCCTGGCCGAAAGATTCCCTGCAAAAATAATACAGCACGATCAACAGGAAGCATGAAATGATAAGGGGAAGCAGGTGAACGGCTGTTGTACTGGTCCCGAAAATTCCTGCCCATAAGGCAGATATGAAATAAAAGAACAGCGGATGCCCGCGCGTAAGTTCCGTATTGGCATTGCCCTGGAGTATCGTTGCTCCGTTTTCATGCATGTCGAAAACCGCTGTTGCGTATGACCATGCTTCGTCCCAGTAAAAAGGTAGGCTCAGGTATCCGGTTTTATATAAAACAAAAAGCAACAGTAACAAAGGAAAGAATACTTGTACTGACAATAGGGATAACCGGTTTCTTGAAGGTTTTGACATACAGTTCAGGTAAAGATCCAGGTATCTGAAATAAACATATTAAATAAGTAGCTGGTCCATAACGCAGTCAATATCGCGAAAAGTATCACCAGCCATTTTTGCCTGGAAAGTTTTGAAAAAACAAAGAACGAGAGCTGCAGATAGAACAACAAAAAACCTGTATCGGAAAAATTCCAGGATGAAGAATAACCTGATGCGGAAAGGACTGTCAATGTTATTATGAAAAATGATGTGAAAAATATCACTTTTACAGCAGTTTTCACATCCGACAGTTTTTCTTTCATCAGAAACAAGGTTATATAATAGAATGGGGTGCACAAAATGTAACGGCTGAGACCATTCAGGCTTCCACCCCTGAATAAGAGTACGGAAAGGACCATTCCCGTCATGAAAAACAAGGAAAGAACAAAAAGATATTCTTTCCGGAATGCTTCAGCTGTTAACGCATTGATCAGCGGTTTCCCGGATCTTTTAAAGACATACCGGAACCAATGATAGCCTGCGTAGACCGTAGAAAGCGGAAGCAGCAGCAAAAGCAGGGATAGGTTTGTACCGAACTGTTCATGGGCCCAATCAGTAAGGTGCCGTGGAATCTGGAACTGAAATCCCCAGTATCTCTGTACTTGCAGGAATCTGAAAAAGCTTTGGCTTTCATATAAATATTGAATGAATGACACGATCAGTATTCCGGAAATCAGCGGAAGCAGCTTTAAGGTGAATGAGCGCAGAGACCATAAGGATTTGCGGTGTCCGAACCAGAAATATATCTCGGTCAGCAACAGCGCAACAACCAGAATGGTAACGGATGATCTGGTCACAGACATGAGCATCGCTGCGATGAAATAAACTAAGTATTTGTCTTTATAAATCCCCCACAAGGCAATTGTGGCAGTGAGCATGAAAATGCCTTCCGAATAGGGTATCAGGAAAACAGCAAGCATGGGGCTGCAGATGGCTGCTGCGGCATAAAGCTTGTGGTCATCCATTTTCCTGGAATGGAAGTGTCTGATGATCAGAATGACTGCAAATATGAACAGAACGTAGTTGAAGATGCTGATCATCGAAGGTGTCATGTGTGTAATTCTCCACACAATGGGGAACAGGGGGAAAAAGGCAAAAATATAATCACCTCCCGCGGATACCGTATCGTATCCGTTTTCTTTGATCTGAAGATAGAGTCTTGCATCCCAGTGAAGCATTTTGGATTCCGCATAGGATTCGTACGGTACCTTACCCCTGAGGATCGTATTGTTCTCGTGGTAATAGTTATTGATTACATGGCTCGCAAGACTGTTGTATACAAAACGGTTCTGCAGAAGCAGGTAAAAGATAAGGCTCAGGATGAAAATTCCTGAGGCAATGAAAACTGTATAAAGGTAATTCCGGATAGCAGGCATAGCAGTAAACAGGCTTTGCCTTTGCAAAATAATAAAAAAAAACATCCTGTAAAGTCAGGTCTTTCTGTAAAGTCAGCTCTTTCTGTTAAGTCAGCTCTTTGGTTTGATCCTGAGAATCTGACCAACCTGGATCCTGCCGGCATCTGTAATGTTGTTCAGTTGCATGATATCAGTTTCCGTTATTCCCGGATATCCTTTTGCAATATCCCAGAGTGTATCACCCTGTTTTACCGTATACAGAACATATTCGTCATGGTTCCCGGTGAAATTCACGATGTTCTGATTCTGAGCAGGATTGACCCTAGAAACAGATTTGCCGATCCTTGCCTGTTTCTCAGCAAAGGACAATTCATCCATATTGGTAAATCTGGAAGCACTGCCGTTGGGAACATAAATTATCAGTTTTTGTCCGGTTCGGATCAGGTTGCCCCTGATATTGTTCCAATACCGGAGGTCAGAGACCCTTACGTTGTACCACATGGATATATATCCAAGGTTGTCTCCCGATTTTACCGTATAGGTGAATTTTGTTGAATTTTCGGGAGGAGGTTCAAAGGAAGCCCTGGAGTTAGCTGTTGTGGGATTTATCGTTAACCTTTCCGGATTGAAAAATACGGAATCCTTATAGGCAAATAGGGTTTCCTCAAGGTCAATGAACCTTGATGTCTGCTCCAGGGGCAGCTTCAGTGAGAAAGGTTTGCCGGTAAACGGAATAATGTCTGTCAGGTATTGCGGGTTCATATCCCTCAGGAGTTGCATCGGAATACCCATCACTTCTGATACCTGGGTCAGGTGAAGTTCACGGGAAACCATGACCGTGTCGTTTGCGAATGGCAGGGATACTGTCAACGGTTTCAGATTGTGTTCTTTATAATAGTTCATAATATAGGTTGCAGCAATGAATGCAGGCACATGACCCCGTGTTTCACGCGGCAGAAAATAATAAATATCCCAGTAATTCTTTTTTCCACCTGCACGACGAATGGCTTTGTTTACGTTTCCCGGACCGCAATTGTATGCCGCAACCGCCAGGATCCAGTCGTTATAAATATTGTACAGGTCTTTCAGATAGCGGACAGCTGCATGTGTTGATTTTATGGGGTCCCTTCGTTCATCAACCAGTGAATTGATGGTCAGGTCATATACCCTTCCGGTTCCATACATGAACTGCCAGAGGCCGACTGCCCGTGCCCTAGAATAGGCCCTCGGATTGAGGGCTGATTCGATAATGGACATATATTTCAGCTCATTGGGAACATTATGGTAATCAAATATTTCATCGAAAATCGGAAAATAATACTGTGATAAGCCCAGCATGACTTCAACCAGGTTTCTTTTCTGTCTGGAATAAACCTCAATGTACCGTCTTACGATTGTATTGTAGGTCAGGTTTACCACAGAAGGTATCATTGCAATACGCTGAATGTAAACTGAGTCGGAAAAATCAGGAATGATGCTGTCGGCATCATGATTCCAGAAGTCGGGGTCTGTGGAAACAGCTTGTTCGACATAGTAAAGATTCAGCAGGCTGTCGAGGTTGGTATCAAAATTCAGTTCGATAATGGTGGTATCTTCTTTGTTGATGCGCAATGTATCCTGGAGCATAAAAGATGCTGAAACGGGAAAAACAAACAAGTACAGGCAAAGAACAGTGAAACAGGTAAGCTTGACCATGATTTTTTCTGCAAAAATAATCAAAAACCAACATGAAACTTCAGGCCGAAAGTAGTTGTAACGGCCGGATCATCCATGAGCGCGGGAGTGATCCTGAATGAAAGATCATCTGAAACATCATAATTAAAGAAATGTGCATCAATCATGGCATCGACAATATTCAGAAGATATACGACAGCGGTTCCCAGCATGCACAGGTCACGGTACCTCCTGTAACCGTCCCTGCCCCGTGGAAGTATATCATAATCATACAGTCTGCCGTCGATAAGAACCGGCTGGGGATCAGGCTGTGAATAACCCTCCAGGTAAGCATCCCTGAATTTCTTATATTGGGTGTTCCAGTGTATGGTGTAGCACAGGAATGCTCCTCCTGCTCCATAGATAATGGGAATTTTCCAGTATTTCCTGTTGTAAATCTGTCCCAGGCCCGGAAGAATTGAGGAAAATAAAACTGCTTTCTGTGGTGAACGTGTTTCTGTAATTCGGGGAACTGTGTCTTCATCGACCTGAACAACGATTGCATCGTCCGGAACAATACTGCTTTCAGGCTGCAGAATGTTCGTGCCGGGTTCCTGTGCCTTGCATTCTGAGATCGTGCAGATGCACAGCACAATGCTCAGCATCATAAGTTCATATGCCTTAAAAATTCTTATTGAATCCAGATAGAAACGATCGAAAAACAATTTTTGAGGTTTAGACTTTAAGTCTGTCAAATATACCGATTATTCTTTCGAGTTCGTCATCGGAATTGAAGGGTATGATTATTCTCCCCGAACCTTTATCGCTGCGGCGAAACTCAACCGCGGTCTGAAAAAAGCCGGACAGCTGGTTTTTAAGCTCTTCATACAGTTGCAGTCCTGACTTATCGGAAGGTTGTTTTTCAGGAATTTCTTTCGGAAACTGATTGAATTTCTGGACAAGGGTCTCCGTTTTTCTTACGGACAGATCCTCGTTAATGATTTTGTAAAACAGATTGATCTGTGCTTTGGGGTCCTCATCCATGGTTACCAGGGCGCGGGCATGTCCCATTGATATTTTGTTTTCACGGATACCCATCTGGATCTCAGCAGGCAATTTTAACAATCTAATATAATTTGCAACCGTTGCCCTTTTCTTCCCAACGCGCAAACTCAGGTCTTCCTGTGTCATGTCGCATTCTTCAAGAAGACGCTGATAACTGATTGAAATATCCAGTGCATTAAGATCCTCCCTCTGAATGTTCTCGACAAGTGCCATCTCCAGCATACCCCGGTCGTTGGCAGTCCGGACATAAGCGGGCACTTTTGAAAGATTTACCATTTTCGCAGCCCTCAGTCTTCTTTCTCCTGTAATCAACTGGTAACGGCTATTCTGTAATTCGCGGACAGTAATGGGCTGAACCATACCAACTTCCTTAATTGATGCAGCAAGTTCTTCGAGGGTCTCATTATCAAAATCGGACCTTGGTTGAAAGGGATTTGAATCGATCAGGTTCACATCGACTTCTGTTCCTCCGGTGACTGTTTTATTCATTTTGATTTCCGGTTCAGTATCTTCAATAAGGGCTCCAAGCCCCCTTCCTAATACAGTTTTTTTATTCATTTGATTTCATTTTCTTCATTACAGGATTAATCAATGATTTTCTGACTTTCCGGTATGATCGTGCTTCCGTTTTTCTGGAGCAATTCCCTGGCCAGATTCAGATAATTCAGCGTTCCCTTTGAATCAGCATCATACATGATCACCGGTTTTCCGAAGCTGGGTGCTTCGCTGACCTTAACGTTACGCTGTATGATCGTGTCAAATACCATTTGTTGAAAGTGTCTGCGGACTTCTTCCACAACCTGGTTCGACAACCGTAAGCGAGAATCATACATGGTAAGAACAAATCCTTCAATTTCAAGATCCGGATTGAGCCTGTTCTGTATGATTTTTATCGTATTCAGTAATTTACCCAGACCTTCAAGGGCAAAATATTCACATTGAACCGGAATCATTACAGAATTTGCTGCTGTAAGGGCATTTACCGTGATCAATCCCAATGACGGGGAACAATCAATAAGGATATAATCGTATTTGTTTTCTATCTTGCCGATTACAGCTTTAAGCATTTTTTCCCGGTTGGGCATGTTCAGCATTTCAATCTCTGCACCCACAAGATCAATGTGTGAAGGCAACAGCTCAAATCCTTCAATATCGCTGGTCAGAATGATATCATTTGGATTAACCTCATCAATCAGACACTCATAAATGCTCGTTTTTACGTTTTTAGTGTCAAATCCACTGCCTGATGTGGCATTTGCCTGCGGATCAGCGTCAACAATCAGTACTTTTTTTTCCAGAACTGCAAGACTGGCAGCCAGATTGATTGCAGTTGTGGTCTTTCCAACTCCCCCTTTTTGATTGGCAATTGCAATGATCTTTCCCATGTAAAATTTATGAGCGGATGAAACAATAGACACTATGTACGCTACCAAAAATACAACTTAATCATTCAAGGGATTTTTTTTTAATTCTTACTTTTGTAAACAATCAATTTGCATTTATTAACAAGTTATTAACAGCTAAAGAGGATTGGCATGGCCTGGTTTTGTGTTGATAAGAGACAGTTTTTCAACATGTTAAATTCAACCTGGTCAGGGCTGATATCCGGTTCATAACATTCCCTGGAAACACGATTTTGCTGACGAAATATGTTAACAAATCAAGATCAGCAGAAAGATATCACAAGGACGGTAAGACCTTTATTTCATATAACACGGGCCAGTTTTTACCTGTAATATAGAGATTCCCGCTCAGGGGATTGTATGCAATTCCGTTCATTACTTTGTTCATGTCTCCTTTTGCTCCTTCCGGAAGAAGGTTATTCAGGTCAAGCCGACCCGTTACCTTCCCGGTTTTCAGATCGACAATTACAATATAAGTTTCTCCGTAAACATTGGCCAGTATTTTACCATTTATGAATTCCATTTCGTTCAGGTTGGATACCCTGCCATTATGGTCAAACACCTCAACCTGACCAACCTGTGTAAAAAATTCCGGTTCCAGAATGTAAAGATGTTCGGAACCATCACTCATAATCAGGTTACTTCCGTCTGAAGTAAGTCCCCATCCTTCATTAATCCGGTAAGTAAAACTGCGGACCAGTTCAAGTGTACTGATATTATAAATAAAACCCACTTTTGATCTGTAAGTAACCTGATATATCTGATTGCTGAAGCAAGCAATGCCTTCCGCAAAAAATTCAGGTCTCAGGTAGACAACTTTCTCAGGTTTTCCTGTCGAAATATTCACAACCCGTAGTGAAGATTTTCCCTCCAGTCCGGTACTCTCATACAAAAGCCCCTCATGATACAGGAGACCCTGTGTATATGCTTCCGGGTCGTGGGGAAACGTCCGTATCAATGAATAGCTGTAATTCTCCGGAATGCGATCAGAAAACAAAACGACACTGAAGGAATGGGATTCAACAAGGCTGTCATTATAGTGGATTTTTACCCTTACCGTATTCAGGCCAACGGGACAGCCTTCAGTATGCCAGTAAAAGCTTTCATAATGATCCTTAAATGTCCTGGTGGAATTGTTGCAGGCAATAATCTGCACAGAATCGACTGCTTCTGACGGGATCAAAAAGTCCAGAACGACTCTGACAGAGTCACCCCAGGTATAGATCTGTTCCTCTTCCGGTGAAATGATCCCGGCAATTGATTTTTGTTCTGATTCCTGAGCCCTGACTGAAGTTTTTGGCGCGGTTTTATGACAGCAGGCAAAAGATAGAACTACAGTGATCATCAGAATAGAGATGCGAAGCAACCTGAACATTATAAACATATTCTGATGTGTTTGATATTTGTGCAGATTATTGAAAAAGCTTTTTCAGCCGGCTGCCAACCTTTGTGTTCCCTTTTGTCAGATTGCTGAGTTCATTGTATTCAGAATCAGCATAATCGGGATTGAGCATCTGCCATATTTCACTCCATCCCGGAAAACCTCCCACGTTCCGGTCATCAATAAATATGTCGGCATCTATTTTGCGGCTGCAAGTATCAGGTTCAAACTCCTCCTCAGGATAACTTTTGTTCACAGCATAAAACTCAATACCTTTTTTTTTGCAGTATTCCAGTGCTTCATCAAGTTCTTTTCCATACCTGAAGGTCCACAGGATCAGTTGGTGCCCCAGTTTCTGCAATTGCTTAAGGGTTTCAAAAGCAAATAACTTTTCTTCCCCGATTTGCGGATACCTGTGTTCTACAATTGTACCATCAAAATCAACTGCGATCTTCATATCCAAATGTGTAAATGTGTTTGCATCGAGGCAAAAATATAAATTTATCTGATACAGCCTACAATTGTCATCCTTTAAAGGATGATGTGATCATTATTCTTTTAACTTTGGTACACCAGGAAGGAATTTCTAAACTTGAAAACTGATGATCAGAAAAGCGATACCCAGTTTTATCACGTCCCTGGGGCTCATAGCCGGATGCATTTCAATTGCATTTTCACTTTCAGGGAATCTTTATTTGGCGGGCATCATGATCCTGACAGCTGCATTATTCGATTTTCTGGATGGAATGACTGCAAGGATCTTTAACAGCATTTCGGAGTTTGGTGTACAGATGGATTCACTGGCTGATTTGGTGAGCTTTGGCGTTGCCCCGGCAATGATCATGAAACAGCTCTTACAGTTTTCACTTACTGAGGGCGCTTCAGGTTCATTGATCGATCCTCAGTCAACGGGTTTTATGAAGATGGTGATGATATATTCCGCATTCCTGATTGCAGTTTTCTCTGCTCTGCGACTGGCAAGATTTAACCTGGATAAAGAGCAGGTCAACGATTTCAAAGGATTGCCCACGCCTGCCAATGCTCTGCTCGTTGCCGGCCTTGGGTTTTCTTCGGAAAGCAGTCAGCCCCTGATACCTGATCAGTTGATTGTCAGCCATTGGTTCCTCCTTGCCGTTGTCATATTATCCTGTACTCTGCTGATTTCAAATATCAGAATGTTTTCCCTGAAATTCAAGACTTACGGTTTCAGGGGTAACATCGTCCGGTATTGTTTTCTGGTGTTCTCTGCGTTTTTGCTGGTATTTTTCGGATTGCAGGCACTGTCACTGATGATTCTTCTCTATATTATTATGTCCCTCTTTCTTTTCGTAAAGATGAAGCGCAATCCTTACGGCGAAATAGGAAACAATAATGACAACAGGCCAGCTTGACAATATAAGTATTGATGAATCATACATAGGTTTGTTGTTTAATAAACATGTGATCCGGACTGGATCTCACTGCTGTGTATTTTTTTTCGGGTCATTGCCCTCCATGCATAGACGATATAACCCAGCACAAAAGGTACCAGCAGGGAAACATAGCTCATCACCGTCAGGGTATATTTGCTGGAAGAGCTGTTTGCGATGGTCAGGGAACTTTGTAAATCAAATGTGGAAGGATAATAGGCCGTGGCATGATATCCGGCAATCGAAAAAAGACTGTAAACCACCATGACTGTTCCGGTTCCTGAAAACCATATACCACTGTTATACCTGGTAAAGATCGTCTTGGCCATGCCGTAAACCACGAATACGGTTCCGGCAACAAATAACAAACCAACCAAAGGCATCCCGGTCAGGTTGTGCAAATATTTGTATTTTTCCATATACACTTCGCCAGTTACCCTATCAAAGGCAAAACCTTTCTTTGTCAGCAATATTATAATGAATATCAGAAAGAAGACCAGAAAGGATATACTGTTAAACCGGAGTGATTTTCTTGATCTTATATTTAATTCCTCGCTGTCTACATTTTTAATAAAATATAAGAGGCCAAGACAACGGGCCAGAAAAAAAACCGAAAATCCCAGTGAAAGGTTGTGCAGGTTCGCCAGGGCTTCAAGTCCCCTGTAAGGGGATTCCCACCTGGAAATAACAGGATTCCCAATCCCGGATATGTTTGCAAAATCAATACTGAATTCAGATCCGGTAAAAAAAGTAGCTACAGCGGTTCCCAGCAAAAAAGTTCCAAATGCTCCGTTTATAAAAAGAAAGGTGTCATAGGTGCGCTTTCCCCAGATATTCCTTGGTTTTGAACGGAACTCGTAGGATACAGCCTGTATAATGAAACTGAAAAGTATTGCAATCCACAACCAGTAGGCTCCTCCGAAGCTTGTTGCATAGAACAGCGGAAAAGATGCAAAAAATGCACCGCCAAAGGTCACCAGAGTTGTGAATGTAGTTTCCCATTTGTGCCCGAGTACATTGACCAGCAATGTCTTTTCAGTCTCGTTTCTGCCAAGTGAATGGATCAGTGTTTGTCCACCCTGTACAAACAACAGAAAAACAAGCAGGCTTCCGAGCAGGGAAATGATCGCCCACCAGTATTGCTGTAAGGCCAGATATGAAAATGATTCAAACATGATTTTTTTCCTCCGTTTTTGGTCCGTTTCCGATCTGTTTCACCATAATGCTTATTTCGGCAATGATCAAAATGGTAAAAAGTGCAGCGAACATCCAGAAGGTAATCTGGACGGTAGAGGTATTGATATGAGATATGGCGGCGATATTGGGCATCAAATCCTGAATGACCCAGGGTTGCCTTCCCATTTCCGAAACGACCCATCCTGCCATGGTTGCCAGGTAAGCAAGCGGTATGGTGAACAGGGCAAGTCTCAGGAAGAAGGTCCTTTTTTCCAGAGTGTTCCGGAAAAGAAAAACTAAAGATAAAAAAAATAAAAGGACAAAATAGAACCCGAGACCAACCATAAGGTGAAAACTGTAAAATGTTACAGGAACGTTGGGAATCACACTTTCAGGGTCATTCAGAAAGCCGTATCCGAAATACCTGAAATAATTGTTTTTGAATTCTTCATTATAAAACTTTTCCTTGATTGCGTTGAAAGTGACCAAATCCCCTGCATCCCTTGCTTCCTTCATCTCTGAGAGACTTTCCCGTGCGACTTTACCCCTTTCAATTTTTTCCTTTACCGGCAACAAATCGTACTCGGGATTGCCATCGACCAGATCATTGATGCCCGGCACAAATGCGTTTAAGTCCCCGTAAGCCATATAAGAAAGTAAATTGGGTATTTCTATCCGGAAAGAGAAATCTTTTATATTTTTCCCGGACAGATCTTCCCGGTCCTTTGATAAAACCCCTATCGTGACAAGGCCGGCACCTTCCTGTCCACTGTAAAGTCCTTCCAATGCTGCAAACTTCATGGGCTGAATGGTTGCGATATGTCTTGTGGAGCTGTCCCCTGATAGTATTAGCACAGCACATGAGATGAGTCCGAATACCGATGCAATCAGGATGCTTCGTTTGGCCATGAACAATTCTCTGTGTTTAAGGACGTACCATGAACTGATACCGATGACGAAAATGGAAGCCAGAACAAACCCCGAAGTGATGGTGTGTATGAACTTATCTGCAGCTACGGGGGACAGGAATACTTCCCAGAAATTCAGCATTTCATTGCGGGCGTTTTCCGGATTAAATTGCATACCCACAGGATGTTGCATCCAGGCATTGGCGACAAGTATCCAGAGTGCTGACAGATTTGCCCCAATGGCTACAAGCCAGGTGGAAACAAGATGTGCTCTCTTGCTCACTTTGTTCCAGCCAAAAAACATGATGGCAATGAATGTGGATTCGAGAAAAAAAGCCATGATGCCTTCGATGGCCAGGGGAGCGCCGAAAATGTCACCGACAAACCAGGAGTAATTGGACCAGTTTGTGCCGAATTCAAACTCCAGGATCAGTCCGGTTGCCACACCAATGGCAAAATTGATACCGAAAAGTGTCATCCAGAATTTGACCATCCTTTTCCATTCTTCAAGACCGGTCCTGACATATATCGTTTCCATGATCGCGATAATGAATGACAGGCCAAGGGTCAGGGGGACAAAAAGCCAGTGGTACATAGCCGTCAGGGCAAATTGTCCGCGCGACCAGTTGACCAGTGATAAGTCTACATTTTCTAACATGATTACTGAGTTTTTGAAAGCCGATCAATTACATAGTCGCTCCGTTCCTTATCGGTACTGAACTGCTTTTTCAGAATGTCCGGAAAGAAAAGCAGTTTCAATATGATGAACATGATAAAGAGTTTGATCAGGATGATCACCCAAAGCTTTTTACCAACGGTCATACTGCGAAAGCCGTCATAGTAAAAAAAGAAAATCCGTTGAAAAAGATTTCTTTTCAAGGGCTGTTTTAATCTTAATTTTTCACACTATTAAAGTAAAGAAAAAATTTAATCCGGCAAGACATCATTATGAAGATCCTTTTAAAAAATCCACGGTATCTTAAGGGATCGTTTTGGACGTATATCCATAATAAGCATTAAAAACTTCTTACTTTTGTATAAGGTGTAACCAAAAGATGATAACATGACCGATCAGAAAACAATCAACCTCAATAAGGATGTCACCTGGGTGGGCATTCTCGACCGCGATATCATAACCTTTGATATTGTGATGGAAACCCGGTATGGCACAACCTACAATTCATATTTTATTGATGCGGAAAAGAAGACGCTCATTGACACAGCCAAAGAGACCTTTAAGGAAGACTACTTCGGAAAGCTCGGGAAAATAGTGAATCCACGTGAGATCAATAACATTGTTGTTACCCACACGGAGCCCGACCATTCAGGATGCCTGAAACACCTTCTTGATATGGCTCCTGATGCAGTTGTTTACGGAAGCAGGGCAGCAATCAACTACCTTCAGGAAATGATGAACGTACCGTTCAGATCGCAATCCGTTAAAGATGGAGATGTCCTCGACCTGGGCAACAAAACCATCCGGTTTATCAGTGCACCCAATCTTCACTGGCCTGATTCAATTTATGCATATCTTGAAGAAGATCAATTATTGTTCACTTGCGATTCCTTTGGCGCACATTATTGTCACGATGCGATGTTCGATGACCTGACGGGGGATTATACTGATTCATTCACCTATTATTTCGATGTTATCCTGAAACCTTTCAGTGAGTTTATGCTCAAAGCGATCGAAAAAATCAAACCACTGAAGATCCGGGCTGTATGTCCCGGACATGGTCCTATTTTACGAAGCACGTGGAAAGATAAAGTTCAGCTGACTGAAAAGCTGGCGATGGAGTACATTTCCAATACAAGGCGTGATGATAACGCAATCCTGATCGCATACGTATCCGCATACGGCTACACGAAGCATATGGCTGAAGCCATTGCTGAAGGAATCAGGCAGGAGGTCGATTTTAAGATTACCCTCGTCGATATTGAAAACATCAGTCCGGGAGACCTGGAAGAATTGATAGTCCGCAGCAGATCCATTCTGGTGGGATCTCCCACAATTAACCAGAATACACTGTTACCGGTCTATAAAATGTTCTCGGTTTTGAATCCGATCCGTGACAGGGGTAAGAAAGCAGCTGTTTTCGGATCGTACGGATGGAGCGGAGAAGCTGTAAAAATCATTGAGAACCAGTTGCGTGCATTAAAACTGAATGTGGTCATGGATGGATTTTCAAACAAATTCTCCCCGGATAAAGGGAAACTGAAAGACCTGGCGGAATTCGGAAGGACATTTTCACGCCGTATTAAGTCAGATCAGTCAGAATCATTCAGTGAACATGAACATTAAGGACTTCATATTTTGACTTTTCACCTGAGATCATTACCGTTATTTGTGATTAAGCATGAAATTAATGTTGTACCGTGAGTTTGCTGATTCCGACCCATTGATTTTCGTCCGTCAGCCTGATGAAGTAAATCCCGTCAGCAAAATTCTCGACATTGAACTCAAATTCAATCTCGCCTGCTGAGATGCAGTCAGCATGAACGAGTACCCCGAGATCATTCAGAATTTCCAGTTTGACATCTTGCCGGAGGAATTCTTTGAACCGTATATATGAACGTGTGGAGGCAGGATCCGGGAATACAATAAAGTTTTTCTTGACCGGATTTGCGATAGTCTGGCCTTCAAAGCCTGTTAAAATTTCCACGGTATCGAGTGCAGCCTGATAGACTTCCTTCGTAGATTCATCCTGGATGAAAGCCACCACCCTGAGTTCATAAAGGTCGTATACATTCTGTATGTCCCATTTGTGATTCACATACTGATAGTCTCCTTTTTCCCATTTCTTATACAAGGTTGTTCCACCCGCATCCGGCAACAGAGTTTTAATTACATTATAGAATTCGGTCTCTCCGTTGTTCCCGGTTTCAGAATCAATCCACCGCTCGGTCACGGCAAGGTGGACCGTCAGTTCGCTTGTCGGGATATCCTGTAAGGCAAGAATCTCAGCTTCAACATCAAGCGTATTGCCGATGATGCCAGCGTTGATGTTGATCCAGAACTTACTGTCGGACAAAGACCGGATCAATATGGTTCTTTCATCCAGAGTTCTCAGATCGTAATCAAACCTGTAACCGCTTTCAGATCCGCCATCAAGGACTGAATAAGGCACATCCGATAATCCGTAGTATAGCAACCGAACATTCGGCACATATGGATTTTGCTCATTAAAGGGATCGTAACCGGGGAAAGCGGTATGATATTGCAAATTGATCATATTCAAATGGTTCTCGCTGTCCATTGCATTCAGCAGGAGATTGGCGTCTTTGGATTCCGTATCGGATGAATTTGTGAAGTGTTCCAGCAGAGGGACCCTGTTTCTTTCGCCGATCCAAATATTGTCAAATGCTATTCCATCAGTATTTCTTGCAGTTCCGTCTGATCCGTAGGCGATCCTGAACTGAACTCTATTCTGTTTCCCGAACATATCAAGACTATGTCTTGCCTCAACCCAGTTACCATCACGAATATCAGACCAGCCAAGGGTCTGGCCACCCGGAGTGCCAAGAATGTTGTATTCATTGAACCAGTTGATTCCATCCTCAAGTTCTCCGACGTTTCGCCATGTTTTGCCACTGTCAGCAGAAGCCTGAATGATTGCGCCATCCCTTACTGAATTAAAAAGCCTCCAGATGTCAAGTTTTATCGTAGGTCTTTCTGTTCCCGTAAAATCGAAACACGGACTTGTGATCCAGGACTGTTCCCTGGGTGCATTGGTGACCGGGATATAAGTATACCAGCAATTGTTACCTGAAGATGCGCCGGAAAATCCTTTGAACGGTGCTCCCAAAGACCAGCTGTTGACACTGATCATGTCCTTTTCGCTACGCCATTCAACGGGACGGTCCTCGAAATCTTCAAAATAGGTTTGTCCGGCAAGTCTTATCGTCGGTCTGAGTGCAAATACTTTAATGGTAGTGTCGCTACATCCGTTTGAAGTCCTGACGTGCAGGCCGATATTATAATTGCCGGGTTGAGCGTAAGTATAGGATACGTTTTTCGTCATGATGCTGTCATAACCAGATCCCTTATAAAACAGCCATTTATAGGAAGTGATTGTTCCTCCGTTGGAAACGGACTGATCATTCAGCTTTATGGGTTGTCCCGACTGAAAGCATTCAGTCTCCCACATGAAGTTGGCATCGGGTTTGCTGCCAATGGTCATACTTTCCGATACCTGTAAATTTGTACCGTCAAAATATTTATATGTTATTGTATAAATATCATTATTCAGCACGGACGGATCAATGGTCGCCGTGTTATTCCCATTGTCTGTAAGGCCTTTTCCTCCTTCAATGGTAAATGAGCCGGTTTTATTTACGGTATTCACTCCTGTTATGGTAAACGGGCGGTCGTTGTTGCAGTAATAATGCCTGTCGTCCGGAAAAAGAATGTCAGCATTTGCCACCAGTACCCTGACAAGGGCAGTATCATAACCATAACAATATGTTTCCGGGTCCAGATACCTGAATATAATACTGTGGGTGCCGGGTTCAGCAATGATGGGATAGAAAAAGGTTGTGTCGTTTGACATGATTAAATATGATCTTGGAATAAATGTTCCGTTTTCCGGTTCACCAAAAACCGGTATTCTGAGCATGTCATAGCTGTAAGCCGGCTCCAGTCCAGATATAGTGACTTCGGGAGCCGGTATTACCGTGATTTCAGCACTTCCTCCTACAATTCCTGAACAGTTGTTATCGTCGGTTACTGCAACCAGTCTGTAAAGGCCGTCTTCTTTTACAGACAGTGTGCGTGGATTTGTTGCGTTCAGGATTTCAACAGGAAGGCCTCCGTTCAGATTGTAACTGAACTTGTAAGGTGACTTGCCTTCGGACAGGGTAATCGTAATATTTGCGGATGAGTGTTCACAGATTTCGTCCGATCCTGAAATATATGCTCTGGGCACAACGATATTTATATTGCGTTTTAGGGTATTGCTGACTATTTTACCATCAGTGACCGCAAAAGAGATTTCACGGATGCCTGTCACGGGTTCAACCGGTTCAGTATTTTCGAACCTCACACTTTTCAGCGCTGTTTCATAATCATTCGTTCTGGCTGTGCCGGACAAGGTGAGAATTCCTGTCGAAGGATCAAATATTCCGTTGATGCCACTTCCACGGGGAGCAGTAAAGGAAAGCACATCCTGTCCATTGGCATACTGGCCGGTAATATGGATTGTGGCTCCGGCAAGGAGCGGGTCATTTACATCAGTCACATCAAGTGAGGCTGTTACTGCAACTCTTCCGGAATTTCTGCAATAGATAATGGATTCAGCTTCAAGATTTGTCAGAACTGGGGACCGGTTGATATCAATTTCCCTCGTTACGGGATCACTGTCCAGATTTCCGTCATTTACTACAAAGTGAATGATCCGGGTATTAAAAGAAGGATCAATGGTGTTGGTATTTTCATAACGGATACTTCTCAATGCGGCCTGATAGTTTTCAAGAGATCTGTTACTGCTCAGTGTCAGCACTCCAGTAATCTCATTCCAGTTTTCGTCCATACCAGGCTGATCAGCGATCAGGAGCCTGTCCTCATCTTCATTATAACCAAGAATTCTGATGGTGGCAGACTGTAAATTTTCGTTATCGATATCATCAATAGTTATTGTATTTGTCACTGTAATATCTCCGGATCCCTGGTTATAAAGCAGCGATTGACCTTCAATGTTGTCAAGCACGGGTTTGTCATTGATGTTAATAACGGTAAAAACGGCACTGTCGCTGTCGCTTGCTCCGGTATGGTCTGTTGCTATGAAGGTTATGGTATCGGAACCAAACCAGTTTGCAGACGGAAGGGTTATTGTAGCAATACGTCGTCTGCTTATATTGACCAGAAGTTCGGAATTGCCTTCATAATTCCATGTAATCTGAGCATCGGGATCGTCAGGATCGGAAACATAATCATCAAGGTCAATTTCAGCAAAGGTTTCTCCTTCATTGATGGTTTGGTCGGGGATATCCCCTACGACAGGCGGATCATTTTTTGAATTTATTCTTACTGTTCTGTAAACGGTATTGCTGGGATCATTGTCGTCATTTACTGTAAAAGATATTGTCCGGTCATCCATGGATGGATTCAGACTGGTATTATTATACGTTACATTTCTCAGTGCATTGCTGTAATTTTCCAGGGATGCCGTTCCAGAAAGGGTCATGGTTCCCGTGGCTGCATTCCAAGAAGGAGAAATGCCATTTGCGGTGATGAATGACAGAACATCCTGCTGACTCTGGTAGTTTGAAGAAATTTTGATTGTGGCCGATGCCAGGCTGGTGTTATCAGGGTCAGTCACAGTGATGGTACCGGTAATTTGCACCGGACCGGAACCTTCGCTGTAAGTG
>JAFGPB010000059.1 GCA_016926205.1 Bacteroidales bacterium | reverse complement strand
ATTAGAAATTTGGTTAATATCCTTTATCTGAACTAATTTTGCATGACGCACAATTGTTGACAATATGAAACAGTTGGGTTTTCGGAGCGTGTTCGTATCCACCGTTGGAAAAGTTGAATTGAAAAACAAATGCACGCAAACCACTGAACCCCAACTGTTTTTTATTGTGTGTTATGGGCAGGCTTTATATATTATTTGCATATAAGGTATATCTAAAAACTATATCCAATACTGATACCGAGAATTGGTAACGGAAAGTTACCCAGATTATACAATGGTGTTAAACCAGCTCTAAATAGAAGACCATTTGGTTTTTGGTAACGATATCCAATAAATCCATGTATATTCAATGGACTACCTTTATATCCTGTATCTGGCATTTCATCATATTTTAAATCAAGTCGAACTGAAGTACTTATTCCTATTCCAAGTTCGAAAAAAGACTTGCTTTTTCCTTTTATGTAATTATACATAAATCCTGCTGTGGAAAGTTTTTTTGTCTCTGAGCTATTCTCTGATATATCCCATACAACATAGTCATTTACAGATAAAAAAAGACTCACTCGATGATTTTGCTTGAGTCGAAAATCGATATTCGCCGAACAATATCCTTTTCCTCCAAGTTCTATATAAAAAGTAGTTCCTGGATAGCTATCAGTCCTAATTCCTTTCTTATGGGTGATAATGGATGTACCAGGCATAAAATCAGTGTTTTTTTTATTCACCACATTTGAATCATATTTTATTACATTTTCCTTGTTAATGTGAGTGTGAACCCACGCCCCATTAATTCGCATCTCAAAAAAGTATTGAGTTGATGTAATACTATCTATGCGACATGCTATTGAATCACCATTTGACTTAACTAGCAAATCAAAATTTTGTGTATATACAGCGTTGACGCATAAAAAAATCAGGCTCATACTAATGGCTATCTTCATGATTAACATTTTAATGTTATGGCTTAAAACTAAGTATTTTTCAACACAAATCATTTTTTAATCCAATTTATTTCTGGACAAATTCTTTCTTCATCAGAAAGCAATTTTATACTTTAATTATCTTGCCCATAACTTGTTTATAGATCTACGTTTTGTCACACTACAACCTAATATTGGGTGTATAGTAGTATATTTTCATAGTTATTTCCATATCATACGATTTATTCTTTCAATGACTGAAACTTATTGACGATAAAATTACGGATTAGTCAATATTTTCAGGTTTTCAATGGGGCTTTTTATCTTTTCAATGCTTTTTTCTGTTACATGTGTATATATCTCTTTTGTCTTAATGCTTTTATGCCCAAGCAATTCCTGTATAAATCTTAAATTTCCCCGTTAGAAGTAATTCTCAAAGAAAGCAATTCATTTCTACGCAAACCACAGGTATAAATTAATGCCAACATTGCTTGATGCTTTACATTTTTGATTGACCGAAGTATTATTTCTACTTCAGATTTAGAAAATATGTCAGGCAAGGACTTTGATTTTCTTGGACGTTCAATATCCTGAATTACAATCTCCTTCGAACATATGGTTTCGAAGAATAACTTGATAGCACTAATCAGCTGATTCTGGTATGATGATGATAAGTGATTACGCTTTATATAGTTGTAATTGAAGAATATAATATCTTTGTTGTCTAACGAATTGTCAATTACACAAATACAATAAAAATATGGTTTTTGCCTGTGGAGAATTAGGGAATAATTGTTAATCAGTTTATCATTAATTTTGGAAACCGATGTCGTATTTCATAAATGACTCAGCAATTTGTTTACAAAAATTATTTAGACAGGCCGTTTGATAACAACCTGTCATGTGCAACAGCTGCTGTTTGAAAGATTTCGGCATGTAACAACCAATATACATGTGTGTAACCGACCAATAAAAGTACAGTCCTGACATAAGGAAGCATTGTTGTATGTTCAGATCACAGTCTAATATCGAAAATGGCAAGCAGTCCGGTAACAGTTTTTGAAGCAATCCTGATCAGTTTGATCGGATTGTATTTTGTCCGCATAACCCTAACCTATGTTATTTGCCGGTTTTACTATGTTCGTGATCTTTGTCCGGATTCTTCCGGGGATTATACCCCTGAAGTATCCGTTATTATGTCAATCCGGGGCCTGGATGAAAATGCGCCTGATAATTACCTGAGTTTTTGTGAACAGGAATACTCACATATGTACGAAACTGTCTTTTGTGTCGAAGACCGAACCGATCCTTCAATCCCCCTGATCAGAAGCGTGATCAGCAAATGTCCTGAGCTCGATAATCGCCTGGTTTTCAGCGATTCCGGTAACAGGACAAATTTCGGTAAAATCAAGAACATGATTGCCGGACTCAGGGAAAGTAAATATGATGTGATTGTATTCAGTGATTCTGATGTTTATGCACCCAAAACATTTTTAAGAAGTTCTGTCAGATGTCTGAACAATCCGAAGATTGGTCTCGTATTTCACCCTCCCATATCAAGAGGTGCAGAGGACTGGAAAGCAGCCATGCTAAATATGGCGGTCAATGAAAACACGATGAACATCACAGTTTTGCAATTTTTTGGAATGGGTCATGGAGCTGTGGGAACGACCATGGCTATGCGCAAAACGGTGATTGATGAGATTGGAGGACTTGATCAGTTTGGTCGTCAAATAGCTGACGACCTTTCAATAGCGCGAGCAATTCATAAAAAGGGATACAAAATCCATATGGATACAGAACCGGCCCGCATAACCCATCGACATGACAGTTTCAGAGTATGGTGGGAGCATATAGTCCGCTGGCTGGTAATTATCCGGCATTATCTGCCAATCTTGATATTTGCCGGATTTGTGTTCGACATGCCACTTCTATTGTGCATCTTTTTTCTGATCATATCGGAACACATCTTTACAGGCGTCATACTGATACTTGGAGTTTTGTTCTTCCGGATGGGTTATCTGGCATTAATCAATATGAAATTTGTCCGGGATAAAAGCTTCCGGAGATTCTTCTGGACAATTCCTGTTATGGACATACTGAGACTTCCCATATCGATTCATGCTTGCCTGACCCGCAAAATCATCTGGAGAGGAAGAAAGATCCACGTGAATCGTGATGGAACTGTTACTGTTACACATCCTTATGTTACCGGGAAGAGCCGGAAACAGTGACCAACAGCAGGCAGTACAACATTAATGACAAAAATGGTGCTTCTCTGATGGGAAGGTCAGACAGTATTGCATGATACCGGAAGATCAAAGATAAGGGTCAAGGATATCACATGCGTAATTGGTACATTCATCATTTGATTGTGACCTGATAGGCAGCTTCCCTTTGACGGGCTGTTTCAAGCCAGACAGGTATCACCTCTTCCAGGAATTCTTGTTTATCCCTGTTCAGCTGCTGCATGTCCAGCATGACAAAATGCTGTGCTTTTTGTTTTGTTTCGATAGCAGGATACGGGACAGTTTGATTGTGTCCGTAATGTGCCATTAATCGCACGAGTTCGATCCGGATGTCCTGTACTATGGCGATGGCAGAGGCAATGATGCGGCCGGTTTCCACGGGGGAATGAAATGATGCTCCGTGACTTGCGGCAGCGTAATCCCATCTCCATTGTGCATGCCTTATTCCGGTCAGTATGCCAGCCATCTCTTCCTCCGTTGCACCCAGTTCCCAGGCTTGTTTTGCTTCCACGTGGGCACTTACGAGGAGTTCCTCCAGTTTGTCCCTGTTCCCGATGATCTTATCCTGCCTTGAATAAACATCCCTGACCAGCTGTTCGGTTTCTTCCCGGTGACATACCTGGCAGGAATTCGAGACATTGTTCAGGGGACTTTGTACATGGTGGTCCGTGAATTTTTGTCCTCCCTCGCTGATATAGGGCATATGACAATCAGCACAGGAAACTCCCCTGCTTGCATGTGTACCCGTCAGATAGATCTCATATCCCGGATGCTGTGCTTTTATCATTGGCGTTTTGCTGATCGCATGTGTCCAGTCGGAAAATCCTATGCCATCATAATACGCTTCCATTTCCTCTGCCGTGAAACCGCTGTCCCACGGATGTACCAGATAGTCAACACCTTCAACGACTTTCCTGCTGAAATAATATTCCACGTGACACTGGGCGCAGACCAGCGAACGCATCTCCTGGTGCGTGGAACGGTTCACATCGATGCCGAGCCTGCTGAATGCTTCAATCAATGCAGGTCTGGAAATGCGAAGGTTCATGGTTGCGGCATCATGACAATCAGCGCATCCGATGGGATTTACGACTTCACTCCCCTTCTCTTCCCAGGTCCCACTGTAAAAGGCTGCTACTCCGGTGGTAAAATCCCCCGCTTCTTCTATGTAAAGGTTCATCAGTCGCGGCACATCGGGACTTTTACAGGTCCAGCATGTATTAGGCATGGGACTGACCGTTCCCCTCATAGGGGCTCCAGTCCGCAGTGTATTCCACAGGTCCTCCACGGCATAAAAATGACCCCTTGCCTGGTTGTAGTCTTTTGAAAAGCTGTAGCCGGCCCAAAGGACTGCCATCCGGGGATCCACAGCCAGCATGTCGATCATTGCAGACCCGTTGTATTTGCTTCGGAATGAAGTGTCTGAAGTCTTTAAATAGGACTGGTACTCCCGCGGAAAATTTGTGCCCCAGATCTCGTTCCTGGGTTCAAAATCTGTATGTTCTGTCCTGGGAGTGTAAGCAAAAACTGCTTCAGCCCTGCGTTCCAAAATGGACGAAGCCAGCAGTCCGAGCAGGAATACGACCACAAGTGTACTGCCGAACAAAACCCAGCCCAACCAGGGCTTCTGCTTTATGAGTTCATTGATTGTCTTCATTCTGGTTTTTTTTCATCCCTGGCATCCGGGACTTTCAGCCATGAAGGAACAGGACTTTTCGGGACCGGAACCCGGGCGTTGGGAACACTGGCCAGACTGTTTACTGTACCGTGTGGTACCTCCCTGTGACATTCCCAGCATTCTCTGCCGGTTTTTGTAAGGTTTTCATTGCCCGTCATGGTCAGCAGTCTGTCATCCATCAACAACTCACTGTGGCAATAGATGCAGTTCTGATGGACTACCCTTTTTCCGGCTTCCTTGATAAATATCACCTGGGGTTCCTTCCTTAAAGTAAATATGGTGGCGTGTCTCAGTCCGTCTTTGGCTTTGAAATAATATTTGCTGAAAACATTGTCCTGGGGCACATGGCATTTATTGCAGTGTGTCCATTCCCGGTGTGAACTGTGAAACCAGGTCGCATACTGGGGAGCCATAATATGACAGTTTACGCATGTTTCAGGCTTGTCCCCGAGATATGAAGGTGCTTTTGAAATATACAGTATATACAATATCAATCCTGTAAAAATTCCAGTAATGATCATCACCGGCAATTTCCATTTGTCCGGAGGCCTGAAGAACCGGAAAAACCTTCTGAACAAAGAAATGCTGGCCGGACCACCCATGAACTTCACAATTGTCGTACAAAAAGTACAAAAACTCAGCGAAAGGACCAAACATTTGTATCCTTAATCGTTGCACTTACTCATTGAATTTACGCACTTACTCATTGAATTTTCACACTTGCTCATTGAATTTTCACACTTGCTCATTGAATCTTCACACTTGCTCATTGAATTTTCGCACTTACTCATTGAATTTTCGCACATCCTATTTGAATTTTCGGAAATGTCATCTGGTATTTTTTTGTCCGGATGAAGGGGAAACGCCTGCCAGGGTCAGTGTGCGTCCGGGACTTTTCCCCCAAAGTTACCGTTCATGCCGGACACACCATATAAAAAAAAACCTTCAGCGGTTCTGACCGTCTGAAGGGTATCCCGATCTGTCTTGATTTGTCGGATTACATTTTCATGGTTCCTGCTCAGGATTTCTTCAGGATTGCATTCATCACCTGATCTTTGTCCAGTTTTTTGGTACAGAAGAACCAGTCATAGCACGTCAGGCCATTTGTGCTTTCCATGCGTTCTTTGGCAACACCACAGGATCCTGCAGTGGGAACGATCACGTCATCACCGGGACGCCAGTCAGCCGGCATGGCGACCGAAAATTTATCGGCTGCCTGCAGTGCGATCAAAACCCTGTAAAGTTCGTCAAAATTCCTACCGAGACTGAGCGGATAGTATAAAATGGTACGGATGACACCTTTCGGATCAACATAAAATACAGCACGCACCGCTTTGGTGTTGCTTTCACCAGGCTGAATCATGCCGTATTTTTTGGCAACCTCCATGGTGATGTCCTCGATCAGTGGAAATTTCACTTCCACATCCTTCATGCCCTTATATTGAATTTTTTCCTTGATGGTACGCAACCAGGCAATGTGGCTGTATAGCCCGTCGACCGAAAGGCCAACCAGCTTGCAGTTTGCCTCGGCAAACTTGTCTTCCATGGTGGCAAAGGTCATGAACTCTGAGGTACAGACCGGTGTGAAATCTGCAGGATGGCTGAACAGGATCACCCAGCTCCCTTTGTAGTCAGCGGGAAAGTTGATTTCACCCTGGGTCGTGACAGCTTTGAATTCAGGTGCTGCCTCACCGATGCGCGGTAATGATACTACTTGATTTTCTTCCATATGAATTTATTTAAAAGGTTAATAATTATTTCTGATTCAAAAATTTACCTATGATCTGAAGTCTGATCTCCTGGATGTTGAAATTGGGTATGGCTTTCTTTTTAAAATAATCCGATACCAGCCTGTCAAGCTCTTCATCGAAATAGTCCTCTATCCTTTCGGATTCGGTACTGTACAGATGATGATGGTTGTCCAGAATTGCATCGTAACGCATGATGTCATTCTCAGTTTTTACTTTCATAAGCAATTTATTTTCAACAAGGGTTTCCAGAATCTTGTAGACTGTGCCGGTAGCAACATTTGGATAATTCCTGCTGATAAATGCTGCGATTCTGTCAGCGGTCGGGTGGTTTTTAAGAAAAGTGACCGCTTCAAAGACCGCAATCCGTTGAGGGGTGATTTTCAGTCCCCTGCTCTTCAATTTGTTTCGGATCTCTTCGATACTCATAAAGAACAATAATTATATGAGAATTATTCCTTTTTAGGAATCGACAAATTTAAAAACTTTCCAGAAAAAATCAAGATTTTTCGATTGTTTCCTGATGAAATGGTCTTTTCACACAGATGGGATCAAAACAGAAAAACGTCATATGAATTTTTCGCGCTTCTGTAAGTTAAAAAGCCCGTAGACCAGACTCACAACTATGCCTATCGACAGAAAAATCCTGTTGTCACTCACCGTGCCTGCCCAGATCAGCTCATTGGTATCTGATGGCATAGCAAAGGGATTTAAAAATATATTCCATTTTGATTCGGAAAGCTGATCTGTCAGAAGGAATATAAACAGCCCCAGGAGGACCATAACCACGGCTGTTCCGTTTCCGTTCTTGATGATGGTGGAAAACATGAATGAAAGACTACCGACAAAGAGAATCGGGTACATGATCTGGTAGGTCATTTCCATTTTGTTGATGGGAATCAGCAGTATCGATAAAAGCCAGGCATATAGCAGCAAAAGTACGAATACAACTACAAATACCATGACCAACCGGACCAGCCAAACTTTGTAACGGTAATCCGGTATCCCGAAAAGGATCTCGATGACCCCTGCATCATCATCACTCTGGATCCCGAACACCGTAGGGTAAAATATCAGCAATATGCCAGGAAGCAAAAGGATGCTGTAAATATTATCCTCCGTAATGATTTCATTTTCCAATACGTTTTGTACTGAGAAAAAGAGCATCAGCACAAGGGATGCCAGAAGAAACCAGATGAATTTGTTGGCGAATATGATGCTGACATTGTAACGCGCCAGTCTGGTTACCAGGATCGCCGTATTTATTATTTTTGATTTTGCAGTAATCATTGGTTTAAAGTAAAAACTATGTTCATTCATGATCATGCTATGTCCTTAAGCAGGCATAAATAAGCATCTTCCAGCAAAGGATGTGCCTGTTCCGCTTCCGGATGCGGTTTTTCCACGGAGATGCAGCGAACCTTGATCCTGTTGCCTTCACGCATATGATGCACAATCAGCTGTTTATTTGCAAATTCTTCGAATTCCTTTAAAGTCATACTGAAAGTCCATACGAAATTTTCACCCAGCTTTGCCATTCCTTTCGGTGTACCTGCATATTTCAGAACACCTTTGTTCAGCACAGCAACTTTATTACAGGAACTTGAAATATCTTCAATAATGTGGGTCGAGAATATCACGATCCTTTCGCGGCTCAGATCTACCAGCAGATTTCTGAAACGGATCCGCTCCCTTGGATCCAACCCTGCCGTCGGTTCATCCACCACAAGAATCCTCGGGAAATTGAGAAGGATCTGCGCAATGCCGATACGCTGCTTCATGCCTCCTGAATAGGAACCGATTTTGTCGTCTTTCTTTTCGTACATGTGAACCGACTTCAACACGTAATCAATTCGCGCTTCCCGGGTTTCCTTTTCGGATATTCCCTTCAGTACAGCCTGATAATCGAGATATTCCCAGGCCGACATGTTCTCATATGCGCCAAAAGCCTGCGGAAGATAACCCATTAAACCCTGCAATTCCTCGCGGTATTTCTGGGTGTCCAGTCCGTTTATGAAAATCTTGCCATAGCTCTGCTCATAAATGCCGCAAATGATTCTCATCAGTGTGGTCTTCCCTGCACCATTGGGTCCCAACAGTCCGAACATGCCCGTACCGATCGTCATGGAAGCACCGTTCAGTGCCCTGAAAGGAATCTTGCGCTTTCCGATCACGGGTATTTGTTTGATCATCCTTAAAAATCCGCGGCGCAGGCCTCCAAAACGACCGGTAATCCTGTCGATATTGACCTTCTTCTCGTAAAGATATTTGGAGGTCGCATAGATGATCAGACAGAACATCCAGATGACACCTACAAATATTACCACACCCATTGTATCCCAGCGTTTTGAGAAGATATACAGGAATACCAGCGGTGTGCCCCACATGATGATTTTTGTAAGGATGCTGCTGATCTTCAAATACAACGGTTTGCCTGTCTTAGCGGCAAGGTTTGCCAGGACAGCCTGAAAGGGTTTCCAGATGGCAAACAGGAGAAAATAGATCGCATGGGAGAGCAAAAACATCCAGAAACTACTCTCTATGAAAAAGAATATAAAATAGGCAATAAATCCCGTCATCGGGACCTGCCACATCAGGTCATAGAAATCATACAGTTTGTTGTATTTTTTCTCCAGTCCAGCACGTTGCCTTACCCTGATACCGCCTTTCCATTCCCTGGCGAACCTTGAATCCCGATCGTACACCTTTACAATTTTCCTGATGTTTATGCTGATGGGATCATTGTCTCCGATCAACTTTGTCCTTGCACGTCTCAGGCTGGTCATGAGGAAATAGGTGACACCCGGGATCAGGATCAACAGCAGGATGAAGTCTGCCAGCTGCCAGATAAAGGTATCCACTTCAAAATAAATGAACAGAACACCGATAACAAAAATTATGGCATGAATGGTCCTGATCTTCCAGTTCAATGATTTCATCCATTTCAGTGCGTTCTCCAGACCGAAATACATAGTCGGGATAAATACAAGGGTAAGCAGTGTACTGACAGCCAGTCCGCCGATAACCGTGATTGCAAAAGGAGCACCGATAATTGAAACGTATCCCCCCTGTCCCATGGCAAGCGGAAACATTGCTACAATTGTCGTGATTGCGGTAATCAATATGGGCCGGACACGCGAAATTCCGGCAGTGATTAACGCTCTCGAATGGCCATAACCACGTTTGCGCAGAATGTTGGTATAATCGATCAGGATGATGCCATTGTTCACCACAACCCCCAGCAATATTAAAAATCCCGTAATGGTATTGGCGTTCAGAATGCTGTTGTTCGTAAAGATCAGTGCCAGAAAAGAACCAATGGCTGCCATGGGTATGGAGAACAGGATTACGAAAGGGGTCATAAGCGATTCGAATACAGAAGCCAGTATCATGAAAATGAATACCAGTGCAGCGATGATCAGTACGTAGTACTCACTGTAAAGGTCCTCTTCATGGATCACCTCAACGGCAATACCGGCAGGAAGGTTGTAGGCAGCCACGATCTGGTCGATCTCCAGCCGGTAAGCTTCAAGGATGTCTTTTAACTCTTCAGCCTCCTCCTCAAACCGGTATGTCACTTCAATCTGTTTCTCCTGATTTTCACGGGTAATATTTGACATTCCCTCGGCATAATAAATGTCTGCCAGATCCTGCAGCATATAATAACCCGTATTGTCATTGCCAACTTGAAGGGTCTGCAATTCAAAGAGCGTCTTTTCATCCTCCTCTTCTTCGTCTGCATCCTTCTCCTTGATCGTGATGTCATATTCCTCATCGCCCTGACTGAATGTCACTCCGGCCGTGAACTCGCTTGAAAAAGTGTTCAGTTCGCTGGAAATATCATTCAAAGCCAGTCCGTATTCAGTCAGCAGCAACTGGTTGAATTCCAAATGCACTTCAGGGCGGTTTGTCGATACCGTGGTACTGACGCTCCGGATGGATTCAAGATCTTCGAGATAATACTCCAGATCCTCTGCAACTCCCTGCATCACACTGAAATCCTCACCTTTGATAACGATCCTTTCCTGGTTGGTTCCGATTCCCACGAAACTGCTGAAATTGCTGCTCATGCCACCTCCTCCCATAGCAGCCATTGCACTTCCTCCGGAAGACGATTCCGTCAGGCTGATTTGCCCTGTACCGATCCTTCTTCCAAGCTCCTCTTCAACGGCCGATTTGACTTCAGCCATACCACGTTTGGCGATATCCTTGTAATTTTCTTTCAGTACAACCGTAACCGTGGCTTCTTCTTCCTCAACCCGTGTCACGATCTCTTTCTTTTCCTCAAGATCTTCCAGCCTGGCTTCCAACTCACGCACAACAGCATCGGTAGATTCCAGAGTTGCTCCCGTAGGCATGGTAACATAAATATCAAACTGTTCTTCTTCAACCTCGGACAGATTGTTCACACTGAGTGCAAGAACCACAAGTATGGTGATAAAGAATACGACAAGTGCACCGATGATTGTAGCTGCAGGATTTCTGAGGCTCTGTTTCAGCAAAAGGACATATATCTGAATGATCCGGTTGTTGGTTGTAACTTTTTCATAAAAGATGTTATGTGCCTTCTTTCTTCTCAAAAGAAAATGGCTTCCCATGGGTATCAGCAGAAGGGCTACGAACAAGGACATACCTATCGTGGAAATCACGGAAATGCCCACGTTGTTGCCAATCAGCCTGATATTTTCATCCGACGCGAAAATAAAAGGCAGAAATACTGTAATGGTGGTAAGGGTTGCCGCCAGAATTGACCTCCATACTTCATTGGCTCCCTGGGTAACAGCCTTTTCGGGATTAAATCCGTTGCCCGACAACCGGTAAATGTTTTCCATTACGACAACACTGTTGTCCAGCAGCATTCCAATGGCCATTGCCATTCCAATCAAGGTGAAACTATTGATTGTAATTCCCAGGGCATAAAAGAAGTTAAACGCAGAAAATATGGATATTGGAATGGCCAGGGCGACAAAAGCGACCAGCCTCAGGTTCTTCAGAAATACCCACAGGATGAAAATCGCAAGCAATCCACCAAATAAGGCCAGTTGTATGATCTGATTGATATTGGTCTCCATGGTTTCAGCTGAATTCGACTGAACCACGATTTCAACGTCTCTGGATTTAAGTTTCTGATTCAGGACTTCAATCTGCTCCAGAGTCCGGTGGGACAGGTCAATTAAATTTGATTCCGAATCACTGACCAGCGTTGCCGACACAGCATCCAGTCCGTTTACACGGCTGTAAGAAGTGACTTCCTTCACCCCAAAATACACATCAGCGACATCCTTAAGCAAAATGGGACCCTCTTTGAGGACAATATTTTCTATGTCACCGACACTTCCGTATTCGGCTGTGATGTGGACAAAATACCTCCTGTCAGGTTCATGTGCATGCCCTGTAAAAGTCCGGCTTTGCGCAAACTGCCCGATTGCCGAACTGATCTGTGCGGGTGAGATGTTATAAGCCTCACAGGCATCCTTGTCGTATATGACCTCAACTGACTTCTCCTGTCCTCCGTAAACATTCATGGCTGCGATTCCGTCAATGTTTTCCAGCTGGTTTGCAATTTCTTCGTCAACGATATTGCGAACGCGGTCGGTCCCTCCCGATCCCCTGATCTGCAATTCCATGAAGTCATTGGTCGTCTCCAGGGTATTTGCCTGGACTACCTGGACTGTGAAGTTTTCATCAAGGTTCTGCCTGATCTGATTGATCCTTTCGTCCAGTTTCATGTAAGCAAGCTGTGTATTGATATCACTTTTAAAACTCACGGTTATCGTGGCCTGACGGTTTGTGATCCGGGATGAAATATCTTCCACACCATCAAGGGTTCCTATCGCTCCCTCAACGGGTATAACAGCTTGATTTTCAAGATAATTAGGTTCCACCTCCATTCTTGAGCTGATCTGAACAAAAAGTGTCTGCAGTTCAGAGGAAGGCATCAACTCAACCGCTAGATGTTTATAGGATATGTACCCAAGAACAGACAAACCCAAAAACAGCATGCTGATAAAAATCTTTCTGTGTAAAATGAATTTCATGAGATCAGTCCTGTTAAAATGATTACAATCCCTGCTTATGCCGTCCTTGAAAAAAGTCTTTCCGTGAGTCTGTCCAGTAGGTCATATACACAAGGTATGACAATCAGCGTCAGCAGTGTTGATGTTAACAACCCTCCTATCACGGCAAGAGCGACAGGTGACCGCAGTGCAACACTTTCCCCGAAACCGAATGTCAGCGGCAGCAATGCCAGGATCGTGGTCAGACTCGTCATGATGATCGGTCTGATCCTCTGCTGACCGGCCGCAACAATGGAATCCCTGCGGTTCATGCCTTCCTTCATCAACTGATTGATCCTGTCGACCAGAATAATGGAATTGTTGACCGCAATCCCCACCAGAAGAATGATCCCGATCAGTGCCATGATGTTGAATGTCTTTCCGAGCAAAAAGAAAACCAGGATGCTTCCGACAACGGCCAGTGGTATTGTCAGGATAATGGTGAAAGGATGGATCAGTGACTCAAACTGTGCGGCAAGTACCATATAAACGAGCACCAGTGCAAGGATCAAAGCAAACCTCAGATTCTGCATTGATTCTGCCCGCATTTCCTCTTCCCCGGTCACCCGGATCCTGTAATCTGCCGGCAGCTGAATACCGGCAAGATTTTCCCTTACCTTGTCAGCGATCTTATTGAGTGAGGTATTGCCCGAGATTTCTGCAGTAACCCTGCCGATTCTTGTCTGGTCAGTGTGCAGCACTTCTTTGGGGGATACGGAATAGCTGATCGATGCTATTTCATCCAGCCTGTATGTCTGGTCACCCGATATGATCATCAGTTCATTAATATCATTTAGCGTCCGTTCCGGAAGCTCAATCGTAATATCATTCATTTCCCCTTCGTATTCAACTTCACCTGCATTTTGTCCCTCAAGCTGGTTTTGGATCTGGGTAATGATATTGCTCGGACTGAGTCCGAAAATACCTGCACGGTACTGATCAATAACGACCTCCACTTCCGGTGCCCCTGCTTCAACGGATGTCTGAATATCATAAAGATCTTCCATTGCGGCCATGCGCGTTTTGATCTCTTCCGTGATCTTTTCAATCTGATCCAGTTCCTCACCCCGTACTTCAACGACCACGGGTGATCCACCGGTACCCAGGATCATGCTTAAAGCTGTCTGCTCCTGGGAAAAGGTTATCTCCAGACCGGGTACACTGTCTGTCAATTGCGAAATAACCGAAATGAGCTCGTATGCAGACCTTTTTGAATCTTCGTTCAGTACGATCCGGACCTCACTTGTATTTTCTCCTTCAAACACGGATTCCACATCTGTCGAAATGCTCGTTTCCGGTCCGATATGACTGTATATCATATCAATATCATCACCGAAATAGCTGTTCACGATTGAAACGATGTTTTCGGTCGTCGATTCAGTGCGGAACAATTTGGTTCCTTCCTGAAGCTTCAAATTGACGGTGAGCTCCCTGGATTCAGTTCTGGGCATGAATTCCGTACCGATTACAGGCACCAGTGCCAGCGATCCGGCAACAAGGACGGTCGCGCTCACAATCACCAGGCCTTTTTTATCCAGCATTTTCTTCAGGAAGTTGCCGTAACCGGTAAACTTTATCGATCTCTTTACCGAAGGGACCGGTCGTTTCAGGTAAAACCGGTGATACAACATGGGGATTACGAATATTGCCACAAAAAGTGAAGAAACAAGAGAAAAGGCAACAGTCCATGCCTCGTCCTTGAACAATTCACCGGATGCCCCTTCAAGGTATATGATGGGAAGGAATACGACAATCGTTGTTATTGTGGATGCCGTTATCGCTCCTGCGACCTGTGAGGTACCGACAACTGCAGATTCTTTCAAAGGCATGCCGCTTTCATGATTCCTGAATATGTTTTCCAGTACCACTATCGCATTGTCTACCAGCATTCCGGCTCCAAGGGCCAGTCCTCCCAGAGTCATTATATTTATGGTTAAATCGTTGAAATACATCAGGTTGAAAGTGGCTATGATGGAAATGGGAATGGCCGTACTGACAATCAATGTGGATTCAATCCTTTTAAGAAACAGGAACAGCACGAATACTGCAAGCAGTATGCCGATCAGGGCCGTATTCATGACTTCACCGATCGCAGCACTGATAAACCTGCCCTGGTCACTGACAAATATCAGTTCGTATCCCGGCAGTGCCCTGCCCAGACTTAACATGGCTTCGTTGACCTCATCCACTGCCTTGATGGTATTGTACTTTGTTTCTTTGAAAATGGACATGCCAATACACCTCTGACCATTGATGGTAACGATATTGGCAGGTTCCTTGTTGACAAATGAAACCACTGCAACATCTTTCAGAACAATCGGAGCGCGGCCGATGACCCTTAATCCTGAAGTTTCAGATACTACCGGTTCATAACCGATAATCAGGTTTTCGAAATCCGAGATGTTGGTCAGCATTGAAACACCTTTGACAACATACTGCATGCCCATCTCTGTTATGCTGCCTCCTGAAATATTCCGGTTAAAGTTCTGCAGCTGCTGACTCAGTACATCGACTGTCAGGTTGAACGACTGCAACCTGTAGGAATCTGTTTCGATAAGGATTTCCCTTTCCTGCTGACCGGACAGCTCCACTTCGGCCACGCCATCGAGACGCACCAGCTCATTTCTGATATAATTTTCAGCAACCTTTCTCAGCTCGTTCATATCGGTGATTTCCGGATGCGTGAGTCCAATGATCATTACCGGGTCAGCGTTGGGATCATATTGCATGATCTGCATTTCTTCGATATCCTGGTTTTGTGCAAAAGAATTCAAAGCCTTTTGCAGATCCAGGAATGCTTCATCCATATCTTTCTTCCATTTGTACTCAACAATGATTTGCGCTGATCCGATCCTGGACACCGATGTCACCTGAACGACATCTTTCTGTCTGATGGCGGTTGCTTCAATATCATCGACAAACCGTTCTTCCATTTCCTCAGGAGGATACTCACCAGACTGAATCTCCACATATATCCTCGGTGAATTCAGGTCCGGGAACAGATCCATGCCAAGTTTACCATACGAAATGAATCCAAGCAGGACAATTCCGATGACTGCCATGAATATTGTGACCGGATAATTGATGGAAAATTGCGTTAATTTATTCATTACTAGGGATTCCTGTTTAATTGTATATGAATGGTTTTTAACGGACGATATTTACCCTTGATCCGTTACGCAGGGTTTCATAGCCACTGGTCACGAGCTGATCATTTATACTTAGTCCGGATACCACTTCCACCTGTTCTGAATTTTCAATTCCGGTCTCAATTCTCCTTTCCCGGGCCGCATTTCTGTCAACCACAAAAACTGTCCTTCCTCTTGTACCGGAAATTATCACATCCTTAGATATTACAATCACACTGTCTTTTTTGGTCACAACGATATCGGCTTTCACGAACATACCCGGACGCAACTTCAATGCCGGGTTTTCAATCTGCAGCTTTCCCTTAAATGTCCTTGTTTCGCTGCTTACAACAGGTGAAAGCTCATTTACGACGCCAACAATGGTATCATCAGGAATGTTGTAATTGGTAATCCAGACTTCCTGACCGATCTCCACTTCCGTCAGGTTCTTTTCCGGAAGGTTGATTTCCATGTACATGTCGCTGTAATCCATAATGGTCGACATCAAACTGCCTGTGGAAACTGTAACGTTCTGTGTATAAAATGGAAGTTCGACAACAATTCCGTCAAAAGGTGCCGTTATGTTCATCTTGTCAAGTTGAAGGAGCGCGGTTTGGTAACTGTATCTCGCACTCGTCATAGAAACTTCAGCATCACGCAATTCACGGAGTGTTACACCCCCTTTTTCATAAAGTGATTCCTGTTTTTGATATTCCTGCTCGGACAATTCAAGCTGCAACTGCTTTGATTCAATGGCAATGCCATTTTCGTATTCTTCGTTCTCAAGCCGGATGATCACCTGGCCCTTCCTTACCCGGTCACCCAGTCTGAATGGCCTTCCTGTTGCAGGATTTGTTCTGAGGCTATACCTGCCTTCCATTTCTGAGTTTAATGTTGCTTCATTGACCGCGTACACGGTACCGGAAGTATTGATGAATTTTCTAATGGTTTGTGGTTTGATATCCGTTACGGAGACCGGGCTTGACAATTCTGTTTCCACATTCTGCGGCTGACTGCTGCAGCCAGCCAATGTTGCTATGGTCAATAAAAACAATGAAGTTCTGATCGGTTTCATGTTGAAAAATTTACAGTGATTAATTATTGATACTATACAATTCCGAGGGAATAATTTCTATATCATTTTCAAAATCGTAAAGACTCTGGATCTTCATATTCAGCAATTCGAGCTTATAATTGATCAGCGCCTGCGCACTGGCAATCTTTTTCTCAGACAGCTGGGTCTGATAAAGGTTCAGGTCCATTCCCGTCAGGTCGCCGTTTTCGTATCGCTGCAGATTAATCTCATAGGTGAGCTCCGCATTGATTTCACTCTGTCTGGCAATTTCAATCTGGTTGAGCTGATTCTGAAGGTTTCTGTAAACCTGCCGTATGCCAATGATGATTTGCTGTTTCTCTTCTGAAAGATTGATTTCGGCCGACTGGATGTTGGCCGTTTGTGCTTCAATCCTGGCCCTTCTTTCTCCCCAGTCGAATATCGGAATATTGAAAGAAAGAGATACCTGGGGATTTCTGGTCGGCGTTTCATAGATCTGTCCGATGGCCTCGTTCTCTCCGGTAATTCCTACTGAAAGACTGACATTTCCACTGAATTCATTGAGCGCTTTTGTCTGGATCAACGAAAACTGGCTGTTTTCAATATCAATTTCCCGCTGGCGGATCTCCATCCTTGAAGCAAGTCCTTGATCTATAGCGTTTTCCAGATCAACCTGAACGGTATCTATGTCAATGTCAGCCAAAATAACGATGTCATTATACAGATCCATACCCAAATACAATTTGAGCTGGTCTTTGGCGTTCTCGTATGAAACCTGACTGTTCTGCAGGGATGATTCTGATGTGGCAAGGTTCAGTTCTGCCTGATACAATTCCTCTTGTGCCGCAAGTCCTGCATCAACCTTGTTCTTTATAATATCATAGCTGTTCTGTGTATTGTTAAGTTCTTCGCGGGCTATTTCAAGATTCAGTTGGGACATATATACATTGTAGAAAAACTGGGTGATGTTTTTTTCAAGATTCAGCCTTTGCATGGCATAACTGATCCTTGCATTTTCAAAATTCAGCTCCAGTTGCTGCAGGTCCATCTTTTGTCTGTTGTATGTAAATACGGGTTGTTCAAGGCTCAGGTAAAGGTTGTTGGTAAATGCCTTGTTTGTGCCTCCAATGCCGCCGAAATCAGAGTTTGTGTTCTGCCATCCGAACCGGTTGACGAGTGAAATGGTCCCGTCTGTCCACAAAATCGGCTGTGATACCCTTAGGGTGGAATTGCTGGAAAACGACTCGCTGGTGTACCACTGCTGTGTACGGTCATCAAATTGCCGTGAATTGGAATAATTTACCGGGTTAACGGTCAGACTGAACTGTGATTTCAGTGATGCGCGCTGAGCTTCAAGACTTTTCTGGTATCGTTCCAGATTCAACAGTGAGATTTGTATTGTTGGACTGGTCGACTCTCCTATTTTCAGTGCTCTTTCAAGCGTAAGCGCTTCCTGGGCATTCAGTGTGTCAATGCCTGAAATTAAAGCAATACATACTAATGTCTTTAAAAACCTGAAGATAATTCGAAAGGTATTCATGCCTAAATAGTTTTATTTTTATTGATCGTGTGGAACCTGAATGATTTCATTATTTTCGATGTGATAATCTTTTATTTTCATGCAGGCCTCATGTGTTTGAAATTTTCCAATTTGTTTATAATTTAACCAGTTTGACAGCATCCGCAAAAACTATTCTTTGTTCTGATTTGTTGGAAAGACGGATCACCGCACTGTCAGAAGAGAACTTGTAGGAACCCAGCAAAACCCAGCCATTATCAGCCTGCCCGACATTAAGAATCTGTTCTTCTTCTCCTTCATCGTGCAATATGGTAAAATAATAGTAGTAGTCACTTTGCTGTCTGAAACCGCCGCGGCCGCCAACATCACCGCCTCCCGGTCTGCCTCCGCCAAAACCTCCCCGCATCATCATAGGTGAATTGTATACATAATAATATACGTCATAGAAGCCTGACTCATCGACGGGAACAGTCCATGTGGCATTCAGACTGCCGTCACCCGATTTGATATAATATGCTGATCGTACGATCAGGCCGTAAAAATCTGAATTGGTTGTTGCGGTCCAGGTTGCAGGTGGGCGAAACTGATTCACCCCTGCATATTCTTCAACCGATTCATCCTCCCGTATGATCAGTCTGCGGAGCAGATTCGTATTGCTTAAAGTGGTAACACGAAAACCGGGATCTTCATTATCAACAACGATCTCCCCTGGCAATACCAGATTTACGGGAGTGTCTGAAGTTTTTTCTCCTTCATAGGGTGTGATCCTTGTATTTTCCTGAATATCGGCAAAAGGACTGGACAATGTCTGGGGTATGTTTTCAGATGTCAGTGTGTTGATCGTAGCCATTCTGGGCTCACTGGTCAAGAGAAAGCTGAATTCCTTTGTCTGGTTGGCTTCAAGATACAGTATTTCATCTACCTGTTCATCAACGTTGGAGGCACCCCCAAATCCTCCGGCTCCTCTTCCTCCACCAAAACCACCGGGCATTCCGGGCATTCCTCCGCTGGTGCTCAATCTGAAGGACAAAAGGATCACTCCGTCAACGTCAGAAAGATTGGAAACCTTAAGACTGACCATTGTTTTTAACTGTTCCTCTGCCTTAACTTTCACTGCATTCATTGATGAGATCAGATAACTGGGCAACTCCCTTTCATTAAACCAGTTTTCGACGAACTGGCTCAATTCAACATTAAAACGTTCCTGGACCTGATGTTCGAATTCTTCAAAAGACAGATTCATAAATTTGTTTTCAGCCACTATGTCCTTTAAAAAACTGCCAAGTTCTTCTTCACCGGCCTGATACTGAAGCATGCCAAAAAACACCTGGCTTTTCAGTGAAATCAGATCCGGAATGATGTCCTTTTTGTCCGGGTCTGTAAGGATCTCAACAAACGACTGGTTCTGCAGCGCAATGTTCGCATCTTCCTCTCCGCTTGATCCTGTAATATTTCTCATAAAAGTAGAACGCATATCGGTCCCCACACTGCTTTTTAAATAGTATTCAAAAATACGGTTTATGACCGGCCATTGATCGGACCTGACGTCATTCTGAAAATTATACAGTTGAGGAAAAATATAATATGGACTGGACTCTTCCATCGATGTGATTTGTCCGGCCCCCGCGATTCTGATCATCATATCGGGCCGTTGTTCCTCATCCGTGAAATTGGCCATGAAATTGTTCAGGACCCGGAGCTGATAATCGCGGTCAGTCAGACTTTCATCCCGGTTTCTGCCCTGCCGTTGCTGTCTTCTGATCATGAACCTGAAATCCGCATCGGATAGCTGATAAGCTTTTTCAGGCAGGAAAATCTGTTCAGGCTGCATATATTCTGTGTATGACCTCCAGATCCTGTCAAAGGATTTAAACTGCGCGGGAACCTCTACAAGAGACATCCGGTTAAACCCGTAACTCAAATCAAATTCACGTTCAACATCATTCAGCATACCGGCAATCAAATTGGGAACCGTATCATTGATCCCGGTGAGAATGTCTGAAAAATAATCATGTCCCTTGAAATGCCATAAGGCAAATTTGATGCCGTCGGCTTCAAAGGACTTTTCTTCATAATTTCCGATCGTGAGACTGATTTGTATCAGAGGTTGTTCGGGTTTGAACAAAAAGGTGCCCGGTCCTTCCTGAATAACTTCTCCCTGTGATATTGCCACAAGCGATTCGCTGGTCGTAACATGCAGCGTATAGTCTGTAAAATTTCTTTTGTCCCATCCAACATGATTGGGAGAATAGCTTATTCCGGGCACCGGATACCAGTTTGCCTCCGGTGTCAGCAATACATATGAATGTGTTACAAAAGCATGCCGCTTGTCAGCATTCATGAGCAGGTCACCAAACATCTCTTCACGTTCTTCACGTTCAATATCCAGATAGCACGCTGCTTCATTGATGGTTCCGGAATAATCAATACTGACCTGCAATTCTTCACCCGGTTTAAATGCCGGATCCATTCCGACGATCAGCAGATGCTCTTTTCTTTCGAACTTCTTTTCCTGATCCTCAATGGTTACGCGGTTCACATGCAATCCCGGATTGAGGTGCAGTATGATTTCGGTAAGGATGTTTTCGGATTTGTTTTGGAGCAACATTTCCGAAGCAGCTTCGATCTGTTCACCGGAATGGTTCAATTGAATATTGTTCTGAACAACCTCAGGTGTGTATTCCCTGAAATACTGGTCGTTCAATTCAACCATTTCATTTCTGAGACTTTCATCCCCCTTAAAATTGCCGATATATCTGTATCCCAGAAACAGACCTGCCACAATAAAAAGAATGGAACCAATCAGACTCAGCCGGGTCATGGATTCAGACTGCGGCAATCGTTTTAGGATATACATGGTCATCAGTACCGACCCGATTCCCAGGAAGAAGTAAATGCCCCGGTGCAGAAGGATTTCAGGGAAATTCCCAAATCCAGTTACCTGGGATTGCAGCAAAGGAATTTTAAATGCCATGTAATCAAATAAATAATAATATTTTTCCTGAAGCAGGAAAAGGGTGACGCCGATGTAACCCAGGACCAGGACAAAAGTGACGGCCTGGTTCTGTATGACACTCATCACCAGAAATGACAATCCTATGATAAAGACCAGTGTGGGTATGCTGATCAGCAACAGGTAAATGCCATAAGAAGCCCAGTTTACGTAAGCACCCGGTGCAAGAAGGTTAAAGACAAACGCCATGGCCAGAATCAAAATATTCAGGAACAGGAATACTTCAATGTTTCCCCAGGTCTTGCCTACCACATATTCTGCATTGGTCATCGGACGCATATAAATCACTTCGGTTGTATCCAGCTTTTTATCCCGTTTCAGGAAATCAGAAGCAAGAAAAACCGCAATGATCGCCTGTGCAACATTCAAAATCAGCAGGTTGAAATAAGGAATGGTCGAGGGTATCGCACTGAATACCCAGCGCGACATACCCGCTTCCGACAGGAGCGCAAAGTTCACAATGAACAGTACCAGCAGGGATAGACCGCTGAAAATGCGGAAGAACCAGCTTCTGAATAAGGTCTTCCTTTCATATCTGGCAATGGATAATATATTATGCAGGGAGATCATATCAATAGAATTTTATTTAAAGTCATCACTCTCAGTCCATTCTCCAAGTTTCGCCTCCATGAAATAAACGTATGCATGTTCCAGGTTGGGATCGATATTGATTCCCGAATAACCGTTGATGCTGTCGGCCACAACCTGTATCTCCCAGCCATCCACTTCAGGGATGGTGGAGATGACAGGATATTTTTCACTGATTTCCCTGTACTCGTTTTCTGTTGCCTTGATCAACCAGACACGACCTCTGGCTTCTTCCACAAGCTCATCGGGTGATCCGTTAAAAGCTACAGCACCTCTGTCAAGCAATGCCATGTGTTCACAAGTACTGGATATATCCCCCACGATATGAGTGGAAAGAATAATGATAACATTTTTCGTACTGATGGTGGAAAGCAGATTGCGGAACCTGATCCTTTCTTCCGGATCCAGTCCGGTTGTCGGTTCATCAACAATAATCAGCCGGGGATCATTGATCAACGCCTGAGCTATTCCCAGCCTTCTTTTCATACCCCCCGACAATTTGTTGGCCATACGGTCACGTGCTTCAAAAAGTCCCACTTCCTCAAGCATCTTTTCCACTGCCTGCCTTCTTTTTGCCACCTCTTTCATACCGGCGAGACGGGCAGCATAATCAAGGAATTCATAAGTTTTCAGCTTGGAAAAAAATCGAAAATCCTGTGGCAGATATCCCAGCATCTTTCTGATCTCCTTTCTGTTCTTCCTGAGATCATAACCATCGACAGTGACTCTGCCGCTTGACGGCTTCATAAGTGTCACCAGAATGCGCATCAGTGTCGATTTCCCTGCGCCGTTCGGTCCCAGCAATCCGAACATTCCGTTCGGAATGTTCAGATTGATATCCTGTAATGCATGATTGCCATTCCGGTATGTTTTATCAAGATGCTCTATAATGATTTCCATAATTCAATGATGTCTGAGTTGCATAAATGATGAAACAGAATTGCTGATGTCCGGTTTTCCCAGTCAATCTCAGATTTCGTTTATATATAACCTCCATTTCAGATCTGTCAATTAAAACCGGAATAAAATTATGAAGAGTAATTCTACAATTACAAAATAACTATACCAATTCCGGAAATTCATAGATGAAAGGATTATTTCTGCCTATCCTTCGTTTTACCGCAAACAGGAAAGGTAAACCGACCTGAGACACTTTCCCGACCAATAAGACAACGAAGGCTGCCACAGCCATCTGCCGGAACGGATTCGGGACAATTGCATATCCGTCAGCAACACCAGGTGACCCCGGAAAATACCTCCTGAGGATTCTAGGATTCACTTTTGCTCTTGTACGATCAGTATAAACCCATTTTCATAAATAAGAAAAAATATTTCTTACCTATTTTCAATTATTTTTTACCTAAAATTGCTTCTTTTATGACGATTTACCTTTATATCTAAGGTGCACCATGAAAAAACAAGAACATGTTCCGGTACAGAATGAAATTTTAGCCAAAAGGCAATACTGGACGTCCATTTCAATTATCGGGACGCTTTTTTTCATATTTGGCTTCATCACCTGGCTGAATGGTATTCTGATTCCCTATCTCGAAATTGCCTGTGAACTGACGACTTTCCAGTCCCTTATGGTCGCATTTGCCTTTTATATTTCCTATACATTTATGGCATTACCGGCTTCACAGGTGCTGAAAATAACCGGATTTAAAAACGGAATGGTAACCGGATTGTTCATCATGGCATTCGGTGCACTGGTTTTCATTCCTGCTGCCCTCATGAGGGTTTACGGGATCTTTCTTGCGGGTCTGTTCATACAGGGTACCGGACTTACCCTTCTCCAGACTGCATCGAATCCCTACATCACCATCATTGGTCCCAGAGAGACAGCCGCAAAAAGGATCAGCATTATGGGTATATGCAATAAGATTGCGGGTGCCCTGGCTCCATTAATTCTTGCCTATTTTATCCTGAGCGATGGTGATGCATTTGTTGAAAAGCTGGGTACCCTGGGGAACATTGAACGGACTGCAGCACTTGATGAACTTGCCTCAAGGGTGATCGCACCTTATATTGTGATTGCCGCCGTGCTTGCAATTCTGGCCATGGCAGTCAGGATTTCTCCCCTGCCCGAAATTGAAACCGAGCAGGAGGATACTGAACACCGGATGCTGAGCAGCTCCCGTAACAGCATTTTTAAATTCCCCCATCTGTGGCTGGGTGCATTGGCGCTTTTCCTTTACGTCGGCGTTGAGGTGATCGCCGGAGATACGATCATCAGATATGGTATTGCGCTCGGCATCCCGATTGCACAGGCAAAAGCCTTCACCACCTATACGCTGCTGCTGATGGTCGCCGGATATGTACTGCTGGGCATTATATTGATTCCCAGAGTGATTTCGCAGCGTACAGCCCTCAAAATATCAGCTGTCCTGGGAATGGTTTTCACTCTCTCCGCCATATTTACGGAGGGAATAACTTCCATTCTGTTCATCGCGCTTCTGGGTTTCGCGAATGCACTGGTCTGGCCCGCAATATGGCCCCTTGCCATCCATAACCTGGGCAGATTCATCAAGACCGGATCCTCCGTCCTGATCATGATGATTGCGGGCGGTGCATTGTTGCCACTGTTATGGGGCAAGCTCGCCGATGTCAGTCAGGATCACCCGCAATCTGCATACTGGATCTGTCTTCCCTGCTACCTTTATATATTGTATTATGCAATATCCGGCTACCGTGCCGGGATCAAAGATGAACCAGAAAAACCCGGGGTGAAAAACCCTGGAACCATTCAGTGAACAGGTAAAACCGCCGTAACATACCAAAGAACATGTCTTGAGATTGAGATTTCGCCCCGCCTGACCTGTCTTCACCCCGCAAAACAAAATTTCACCCCTAAAAATGAAGCAGATATCCCAAATATTTATAATTATCATATTTTTAATTTTATTTTGAATAAAAATTCATTCTATGTCAGAAACGAAGGAATGCATCAAACTGGACAGTGGGTTGATCAAGCAGTTGACTTACACACTAAAAGAAAAGGGATTCAAAATCCTAATCCTGAATAACGAGGAAGAGGTCATAGAATTCATTCACCAGATTCCCAATGATGTGATCATAGGACTCGGTGATTCAATCACCACCTGCACCTTGAAGATCCGGAATATTCTTTCCAGGAAAGGCAGTTTGATATTTTACGGCTGGAACGGCGATATTCATTACAACCGGTCCCTTGAAACCTTTGAGGACCATCCCGTTCCTGAATACTTCCTGACCCGGGTAAACGCCATTACCCTCAAAGGCAATCTGCTGATCAAGGATTATTCCCGCAAAGCGATAATGGAAAACCATTTTCCAAAAAATATCATCGCTTTTGCAGGATGCAACCGGATTGTCGGGGAATTCCGCAATCAACCCGGCATGAACAAATACGGTGTTTTCAGGGAAAAACCGTCATCCGTTGATTTTACCGTCGTACTGCTGCCTTATATTACTTACTGACCAGGCGGGAATCCTGGGCTCCAACGGTTTTTCCGGCCTGGACCAGCCCAATAGACATAATGATGCTGGTTACCAGGATCACCACGAACAGGATTCCGCTCTCCATGCCCTGTAATCTTTGTTCCAGGGGTATATTATAAAAAAGCAGGATGCTGATCAGTCCCCTGGGAGAAATGTACAGTTCAGGAACCATTTCGGTCCGTGCAATCCATTTCAGATATACAAAACGGATCAGATAAATAATGAAAATGACAATCAGTGCATACAGCAGGTTTGTGGGATTGGTCAATGCAGAAAGGCTGATGGTAAAACCAAAAATGATGAAAAAGAACGTCTTTACCAGAAAAGCACTCTCAGCAGATAGCTGAAACAGCTGGTGCAAATCGTACTGGAGTTTTTCATAGATGAAAAATTTTCTGAAAAAGGGGTAACGAATCTGATCTGCATTGTTGATAAACAACCCGAACACCAGTACAATGATCAGTGACGAAAGATGAAAATACTCACCGGTCGCATACACAAGTATGAGGATGGAGATGATCAGAAAAAATTTGACGCTGTGATAGATCCTTCCCAGCAGGAACAAGAGGAAGACTGAAAAAACAACCGAAATCAATACTACCAGAATAACATCAAAAGTAAGGTTCAGGAATGAACTGAAACCAAAATCGGAATTTGTCAGGGCATAATTGAAAAACACGATGCCCAGTATGTCAGAAAACGAAGATTCATAGATGATGAATTCCTTTTTGTTGTGTTCAATATTCGCAACAGAAGGAATTGCGATGGCTGAACTCACTACACCAAACGGAATGGCATTCAGAATACAAATGCTGAATGTCTCGTACGTGGCAAAATAGAACAACAGGGCGATGCTGAGGGATGTGATCAGCAACAAAAACAGCGCTGACAAAAATGCCTTGCGGATTACTTTCCTCTTTGCAGTTTCATATTTAAGGTCCAGGGATCCTTCAAGAACGATCAGGATCAGTCCCACGGTTCCCAGTGCAGGAAGGATCTGAAGAAAATCAAAGGTCTCGATTTCAAAATAGGCGGTCAGGACATTCAGTCCGACACCCAGCAACAGGAGCAGAAAAACGGACGGGAATCTGGTTTTCTTTGCAAAAATATCGAACAGATAGGAGAAAATTATCAGTCCGGTCAATACGATAAGCATGTACTCATTGGTCATCAAAGACTTCAGTTAATTGTAACCCAGAACCTGCACAGTTGATTGTTGTCAGCTGATGGCACAAAATTAATCGAACCGGCCGAATATTTACTGCTTCAGTGCAGCTTTTGTAAAAATGTATTCCGGTATCTGCTGATTGAACTGAATGCTGTTGATGACATATTCCGTTCCCTCGCCATCCTTTAACATGTCCTTGAAGACCATTGTCGTTGGAAACCATCGTCCCTGGATCATTTTAACGTCCTTCAGATCCGTTCTTTTGAGGAGCTGTCCGCTTTTCGCGTACAGTTCTTCGCGCAGGGGCACATAACGTTCCCGGTCGATCCATTCCTTTCTGGAATAATAGGCGACATCATCAACTTTTGCGGTCAGTTCAAGGACCCAGGTATTTCTCCCTTCCAGCGTTTCCTCACCTGCCACCTCGGCATCATAAACCTCCGTCAGCTTGCGGTCCTCCATCAGATCCTCGTAGGATAGATCGGATCCCATAACCGATTGCCTCAGCATGTGACCGGCAATCTGGATGGTCCGGTCAGTCGAGGGTGAATACAGCCACAACTGGTCTTCCAGTTTAAGCATTTTCGTTCCCTGTTCCCGGGCCGGAGAAAGATATTCCGTGAAAGCCCGTTCACTTCCCACGGACCAGGATTTCAATGTGATGGTCCTGCTGACACGCCTGCCGTGAATAATCATTGTAGATTCAACAATCCTGTTTTCAGATGACATATTTTGATCAACCAGATCAAGTATGGCTTCTGCGGTCTGTGCAGAAACGCCCGTACTGAACAGGATTCCCAGTATCATTTTGCAGTATTTCATTCTTTGTATTTTATTTGGATCTCATGGAATCTGAATTGTGTTATTCTCCTGACCAAATCCAAAGGTATCTCTTTGCCCAGGGGAAACTGAACTGAACCTTTGCTTCGTCGGAATGCTGAAAGCTCTTCAGCAAATTCAGCATGGCCTGATGGCGTTGCATAAAAACCGATATGACTCCTGAATGCCCCAAAATACACCATGGGCTTCCCATATACTTTATAGGCCGGCAATCCATAGGCAATACCTTCTTCTGCACCGGGTGCTGCTTCCAGTATTGTCGTTCGAACCTGTTCCAGCACTTCCTGAAGTTCTTTTGGGAATGTCCTGATGTAGTCATTAACGTCCTTATAGGTTTTGTTCATCTGTATTCAAATTAATCAAGCTTCAAGCTCCTTGAACAGCTGTGCGGTTTTTCTTTTATATACCCCTATGCCTGCAAGCATGGTCCCTGCCACCGTGGATAAAACTCCGGGGATGAAACCAATGAAGAAATCAGGAGGCGTAATTCTCGAACGGACTACATTGGGCATCATGATTGAGGTAGTGGCGTTTTTAGTGAATTCGCTGATATCCAGACCATAAGTTTGCATCAGCCAGGAAAGTCCAAGTCCGCAGGCCGTTCCGATAATGGTCCCGGCCAGTCCCACCATGACCGACTCGCTGATCATGGAACGGTAAACATGACCCTTATCCTCTCCTATGGCAAGACGGATACCGATTTCCCCATAGCGTCTCAGTCCGCCAAGCAATCCTGCATTCCACAATACAAGAGACATGGCCACCATGAAAACAATGATGATGATCGCTCCCATGAGACTGGTCAGGTCCACGTATAACGACAGGCCTTCCTGGTCTCTCAGGCGAACCAGGACAGGTGCATATTCGTCTTCTTCATTCCCGAACTTATCTTCGAATGCTGAAACGACCGGACCGGCAATTTCATCATCATAGTAACCGGATTTAAAGAATCCGAAGATCTCACCAGCAGCATCATCCATATCAAGCGCCTGTTGCACATCGAACAGGTCGGCGATGACCGTACCCCTGTCCATTCCCGTGTTGCCGAAACGAACCGTGCCGGATACGGTAAAATTATGAATTGCCATGCTGCCAAACATGGTCGAACCGATCAGTGTAACGTCCTCACCGGGATTCACACCGAGTTTCCGTGAGAAGTCCTCACTGAGCAACACTTCACCCGAAGTCCCGGGCAGGGCTCCCCTTACCAGGGATTTGTCCAGATTCAGCCTTGCAGCTTCACGGGAATCCCCCGAGAACAGATCCAGACCGATTCCCATGGCAGGTCCCTGACTGCGTGTTTCGCCATTTTCGTCCGGTACATCGATCAATCCCCCGAATTTGATGCGGGATACCCATTCAACGTCCGGGAAGGTTTTCAGGAGATCCGCTTTCAGCTGAGATGCTTCCAGCAGCGCCAGGTCATTGGGGACCTGGTCCATATTCTCCGCATACGCTGCCGTCATCACCTTGACATGACCGGTGGAAAACCTGGCAGTCTGCTCGATCATATCCACCATAATACCGTTGATGTAGCCGCGGGCAAAAACGGCGAGCATGACTCCGATGGCCACCACGATAACGGGAAGCAGGCTCCTGCTTCTGTCCCGTAACAGTCCTTTCAATAAAAACCGCATCATTGTATTTTCCCCCTTAAAGCTTCCGTTGGATTCATTTTTGCTATTCTTCTGGACGGCCAGTAGCTGACAACTGTGGTTGCCAGCAGGACGACCAGGGTTGTCCCCACGACCAGTGAGCCGCTGTAAACCGGATACATGGTATCGGCAATGGCAAAGCCATAATCAGCAGAAGAAGTTCCCAGTGAGATTCCGGTTTTGGAAAGCCAGTACAGCAAAGGGATACCGTATATTGCACCGACAACAGCGGCAAGCACGGCATGCATCGCCCCTTCGACGGTAAACAGGCCCACAACTTCACGACGGGTATAGCCTAGGGCCACATAGGTTCCGATCTCTTTCTGCCTGCGGAATATGGACAGCACCTGCGTATCGAAAATTGCCAGGAGCGCAAGCAGCAGGAGGATGGTGTAAAAAACGGACTGACCCACCGATTTGGTTCTGATCATTTCCTCGACGTCGCTGACCAGCGCTTCATAACTCATCAGTTTCCAGCCTGCGACTCCGATCCTGTTTATTTCCCGGTCCCTGAACGTCAACACCGTCGCTTCTCCCGGCATGAGCAACATGGACTGCAGGCTTTCCAGCGGCAGCCATACCTGTGCCACATCCACCGTAGGAACATTCGTTGTAAAAATCCCGGTAATGCATATCTCAGCGGCATCGAAGGTACCATTGGCATCCCTCCAGCGTATGGTCACATAATCGCCGGCCTCCAGCTTATTGGCATTGGCCATGTTGGAACCGATAATTGCAGGGATGCTTCCCGGCAACGTATCCAGTTTGTATGTAGGCAGTTCGAGCAGCGTCTGTTCCGGACTGATGCCCTTGATGAGTATGGACTGCATGCGGCCTTCCGGATAGATGGTGCCTTGCGTGATCAGCACCGGGACCATGTCACCCGCTTCAATTTCCGGAGAAAACTCCGAAGGAACCGGAGCATGTGCATCGATCAGCGTAAATGCATCATACGGGTCATAATTTTCATTCCAGTACTGCCCTCCTCCGATTTCCCAGCTGGTCATATCACGTTTGGCCTGCCGGTCCCATCCGACAAGAATACCCTTGGCTGCAATGATCAGCACGAAAGAGAATGACAGTACAATGACATTGAGCCAGGTCCGCAAACCCGCCCCGATCAGGTTTCTGAATGCCAGTTTTATAGCTAGTTTCATTTTGGCAGATTTTTAGTTTGAAACGATTTCATCCTTGTCCACTTTGCCGTCAAGCAGATAAATCTTTCGCTTCAGATAGCTGATGACCTTTTCATCGTGTGTCGCAAACAGGAACGTGGTCTTCAGTTCACTGTTGAGCCTGACCATCGTCTGTAAAATGTTGTGAGAATTGGCAGCATCCAGGTTTGCTGTCGGTTCATCGGCAATCACAATGGAGGGTTTCTTGACCATGGCCCGGGCAATTGCCACGCGCTGGCACTCACCTCCCGAAAGCTGCGGCGGCTTTTGCTTTACTTTGTCTGTCAGGCCTACCCATTCAAGGGCGTCCATCACCATTTTCCGGCGTTCTCCTGCCGGGAATCCGAGCAGCAACAGCGGAAACTCAACATTTTCGTATACCGTATGCACAGCCAGAAGATTGTAGCTCTGAAAAATAAATCCCAGCTGCTCTTTGCGCAGCCTGGCCGCTTCTTTGGCCGTCAGGCTTCCGATTGAATGGTCCAGTACAATTACTTTGCCTTCAGAGGGTGTATCCAGCGACCCTATGATATTCAGCAATGTCGTTTTTCCCGAGCCGCTCGGTCCCACCAATCCGGTAAATTCACCCGTACCCAGGCCCAGATCTATGCCCTTGAGTGCAGTAAACTCACCCTTCCCCATCGGAAACCGCTTGGTCAGCTTTTCTGTTTGAATGATAAAATTGTTTTCCATTTTCTGAAAGAATTGGTAGTTGTTATTTTTTCCTGCTAGAGATCCTGCCTGCTGGTCCTGATCCCGGTTTTATATTTATGGTTACCTTCATTCTTTTAATGATTAAGAACCACCATCAGCTGAATCCCGTTTCCCGCATACAGCATCTGATCCGAACCCTGTGTGGGTATGTTGTATTCCTTCGGATTGATGTACCCCATCAGATAAAATGTAAATTTATTGAATTGTTTTTGCCAGTTCACAAAGTTGTATGATTTGTCGTGCGTCCAGTCGTAATAAAAGACCGCGCTGATGTTGTCGAATATGCCGACAGGATATGACAGTGTCATCAAGGAAAAAGTCGTTGAATTCTCAAATTCAAAAGGTTTCCGGTCATAGGATGCGATAAGTTGTTCAACTATGACAGTAAGACCGTTGCCCAGGCCAAATGTATAGTCGATTCCAAAATTGATGATCTCCTGATTGGAATAGATACCGATGTTTTTGCTGTGATTTGACCATGAAGCTTCAATCCAGCAGCCGACCACTACATCAAATTTTGCATCAAAACCGAAACGGTTTTCAGGAACCTTTTTAAAAGCAATTGCCGAATCCGACAGGCTGCTGCAATCAGCCATCCGATGATGGTATGAAAATCCGGCCTCCCCCCTGGGCAAAGGAGTTTGCAAACGGCCTCCGAATTCGGGAGTATGCTTTATTGATTTTAATGTTTCCCAGCCTTTTGGGTTTTCATTGCCGTACAAACCCCACAGCCAGATGTTGACATTATTCAGAAAATAATAACGGGCAAGCAGTCCCCAGACACCATCGGTAAGTTTCAAGGGATCGCGTGAATCAATCCGGTCGAACCACATTAAAGGCCTTAATATTGATGCAGATCCGAAATTTATTTTCTGCAGTCCGGCCCGCAGTTCCAGCTGGGTCGTCGAGAAGCGCGCCCAGATCCGGTAAGGTTTTATCTTTCCGTTGAAACTGACGGTATCGAAAGGATGCAACCCGAAGTTTCCGTAAAGGTTTGCAGATGCTTCAAAATCTATCAGTTGGGTGGCGATTACAGGGATATCAAAATTCAGTTGTGGTATATACCTTCCACCGGACCACAGCGGAAGATCATTTGAAGAATTGAAGTGCAGCCACGAGGAAAGCTGACCGGAAAATTCCGGTCCTTCCTGCCCGTTCCCAGTGAACCCGTGTAACATCAGGATGGTGTTCAGCAATATGGCAGCCTGCCACTTCATGATTCGCTATTGGTGTTCCGATATGCCGTACGCGAAGAAACCGATCAGTTCTTTAATTGCCTCTTCAGGCGATCCGCATATCCTAATGAGCCTTTCGTCCGTGATCATTTCAGCCATTTTCTCCGTGTAATACAGCAGGAATTCCGGCCGAATATCACTGCGAAAAACACCTTTCCGCTGTGCCTCCCTAAAACATTCCGCGATCATCGACCAGGTTTTCCTTGACGTTTCTTCCACATGAACCTTCAGTCCGAGATCAGGATTCTTGTAAAGGTCCTGTATAAATTCCTGACTGATGTTGTGTGTCCCTTCGATCTTCAGCTCAATCATTTTTCTTATTTTTTCATCTACGGAAATATTCATAAACATCAAGGCCCTGAATTTTTCCATGGCGACGTCTACGATCCTGTCATAAATGTGCTTGGCAAGTTCGACCTTGTTGGGGAACATCTTATAGAATGTCATTTTGCTCACGCCGGCATTCCTGCAGATCTCTTCCACACTCACCCTTCTCACACCGTGTTTCCAGAAAAGTTCCCGGGCCGTATCAAAGATTGCCCTGTATTTGGCAGTATTTTCAAAAGGTTTTGTCAAGATTTACATGATATACGATTCATGATACAAATATACGATATTTGTTATATTTTACATATATCGTATAATATTTTTTATTCAGTAAAATTAATGTGTTGTTTTCCTTTGCCGGTGAATGAAACGGAAAATGCCGGCAAGGATGATGATTTCCCCCGCAATATAAACCGGCCAGTTGAACCGATCAGGTATATAACTGTATATCAGCTGAAAAAATGCGGTGATGGTGGTATGGCCGGTAACCTTAAATGTTTCCAGTACGAATGAAACGTAATCCCAGATAAATGAAAGAATTATTACCAGGGAACCGGTGATCAGCAGGATCCAGGCCGATTTGGGTATCCTGACCGGCACGTTCTGTTGACAGGAGAAATACAGGATCGATAAAGCCAGCAGGATCATGGTGCATGCAATGATGACCGGAGTGATCACCGGACCGGTCCATGCGACCGGGATGAGAAAGAGAATGTCCCATGTCAGGATGGATTCCGGCCAGCCAAGAAGCAACTTCAGAAAACCATAATAGAAAATATCCCAGACCGCAAAGCAGTAAAGGAACCACGCAAACCTCTCATCTAAAGAGCGACCGCCAATATATGCAACGGCGGACAGCATGATGATTGTAGCAGCCTCACGCAATACTTCGGTGACGAAGATCCCGGTCTCAGGCCTCACCATAGGAAAATCAAATCCGGCCGGATAGTAGAGTTCACGTATATAGACCACCACAACCGATTCCAGGAATCCCATTGCAATGCTGAACAGGGTCATCCACACCCCGGTTTTTACCATAGCTTTTACGACACTCATTCCTCCTGTAGAATTATTGTATTCCTGTAAAAATACGAAATGAACCGGCACGGAAAAAGCAACGTTGATGAAAATTCAGTTTCTTGCCTGCAGAGGGTTGAAAAGGTTCCATAAATATGTGGGATTTTGGTACCTGACTTTTACAGAGTTGCTGTATATTTGACCATAATAACCGGTTCTTGTCTCCGTTATTCAGGGTACCGATATGACAGGTAAATATTTACATTACTCGCTTGCAGTATTCCTGCTGCTGCTTCCCTTCACCGGCAGGGCACAGGAACCTGAACGGCCCGATCTGTACTATGTGACCGTGGACCCCGAGACCGGATATGACATCATCGTCTGGCTACCCAGTCCGTCCCCGAATGTTAATTATTATGAGATAGGAATTGCTCAGATCAATCCGCCTGACCCTTATTATCTTCTTCCCGTAGGCAGGGTTTATCCACCCGACACTGAATTTACCAACACCAATACGGAATCGGGTCTGCATTCCGTGGGATACAGTGTTTGGGCTGTGAACGACATGGGGGGAGGTCTGGTTTTTCCCAGTCTTTTTGATGAACCGGACAGTACCATTTTTCTGCAGGAACCTTTGGTTGACTCCTGTACAGCCACAATTACCCTTGAATGGAACGATTACAATTCGTGGAGGGGTCAGATTGATGAATACAACATATGGTGGAGGATTGACGGAGGACCATGGACGGTCATCGCATCGCTCGATGAAGGGATCAATTCCTATACACGCAGCCTGCAGGCTGATCACAACTATGATCTGTATGTTGAAGCCGTTCATGCTGACGGGATCAGAAGGTCGAAATCCAATATGAGATCCGTGAATTCGGAAGACATGAATCCCGGGCCCCAATGGATGAATGCCGATTACGCCACGATCAGCGGGGAAAACGGTATTGACCTGTCCTTTACGATCGGCTCATCCGGGACATATCAGTATACACTCCTTCGCAGTACCGCGACAGGGGGTCCATATACGGTCATTGACGCTTTTGAAAGCGGCGAGACCCGTATCGCATATACCGATCCCATTGTTTTTCAGTCCGGTGTGTATTATTACCGCCTGGTTGCCCTGAACAACTGCGGGCTTCCGGGCGATACATCCAACACGTCAAACAATATACTGCTAAACGGGACATTGAACGGAATGAATATCATTCTCGACTGGAACGAATATATTGACTGGCTTGGAGGTGTGCAAAATTATACCCTGACCCGGACGGTCGGAGTGGAAAATCCTGTCGTGGATGTTGTTTACACCGGATCGGTAACGGGTTTCAATGATGATGTATCCGGACTGGTCAACCATCTCGATCCTTATGAGAACAGGATCTGTTACCGGGTTGAAGCGGTTGAAAATGTTAATTTGTACGGCATTCAGGGAAGAAGTGTCTCAAATCAGAGTTGCTTTTCAGTCATTTCGGAGATCAGGATCCCCAATGCGATCATGCCCAATGATCCCGAACCTGCAAACCGCGAATTCGAACCTGTTTTCGAATTTGAACCTGAACATTATGAAATGTTCATATACAACCGGTATGGACTGAAGATATGGGAAGGATCAGGTCCGTGGGACGGCAGGGTGAATGGTGACTTTGTCCCTGAAGGTGTTTACCTGTATTATATCAGGATCTTCAACCGTTCTGCAGATGTCGTCGAATTAAACGGCAGTCTGACGGTAGTATACCGGTAGGCTTACCATCGTTCTGAGATACCTTCATGAATGTCTGTCCTGCCCGGATCTTATATCATTATTTTGGTTCATCCACTTCATGAATGACACAAAATCGCTAATTTTGCCATGTTTCGGGCAATTTTGCAAAAGGATCATTATACATGAGCGAGATACTCACAGCAGAGGAACTCAGGATTGTGCGTGAATTTAACGCCATGCTGGAATCATGCGCACGCTGCAACAGGCGCAGTGACAGGGCACTGATCCGGAAAGCCTTTAAAATGGCCAGGGAAGCACATAAAGGATCTGTGCGAATGTCAGGTGATCCTTACATTTTACACCCGATAGCTGTAGCAAGGATCGTTGGGGAAGAAATGGGACTGGGCGTGAAGGCAGTTGTATCTGCATTGTTACATGATGTGGTCGAGGACACGGATTTTTCACTGGAAGATATCGAGAACAATTTCGGGTCCAAGATTGCATCCATTATTGACGGACTCACAAAAATTTCAGGCGTTTTTGATAAAAATTCCTCGCTTCAGGCAGAAAATTTCAGGAAAATGCTGCTGACCCTGTCGGATGATGTAAGGGTAATCCTGATCAAGCTGGCAGACAGACTCCATAATATGCGCACACTGGATGCACTACCTCCCCATAAGCAGATGAAAATATCGGCTGAGACCTTGTATCTGTATGCTCCGCTTGCCCACCGCATGGGCTTCTTTTCAATAAAAAGCGAACTGGAAGATCTGAGCCTGAAATACCGCAATCCAAAAGTTTTTCACGATCTTTCCGGCAAAATAAAAAGCAGGGAGGAAAGCCATAAGAAATTCCTGGAAGAATTCTCCGGTCCCATAAAAACACAGCTCGATAAGAACAATATTCATTATGAAATAAGCGGACGGTATAAATCGATATTCTCCGTCTGGCACAAAATGCAGAGTAAAAACATTCCCTTCGAGGAAGTTTATGACCTCATGGCAGTACGCATTGTCTTTGAACCTTTTTCTGAAATACCTGAAAAAACCCAGTGCTGGAATATCTACTCCATGATCACAGACGTTTACATGCCAAAACCTGAACGCATCCGCGACTGGGTCAGTACACCCAAGGCAAACGGTTACGAGGCGCTTCATGCAACTGTCATGGGTCCGAAAGGAAACTGGGTGGAAGTGCAGATCCGTTCCACCCGCATGGACGAGATCGCGGAACGTGGTTTTGCTGCGCACTGGAAGTATAAGACCGACAGTTCTCATGAAAGCGAACTGGACAAATGGTTGAAAAGAATACGCGAGCTTTTGTCCAACCCGCAGACAGATGCACTTGAGTTCCTGGATGATTTCAAACTGAACCTGTTTGCTTCGGAAATTTTTATTTTCACCCCCAAGGGAGATATCAAAACATTGCCTGTAAACAGCACCGCACTTGATTTTGCTTATGAAATACACAGCGAAATCGGTCACAAGGCCATAGGTGCAAAAGTCAACCACCGCCTGGTACCTCTGAATCACATCCTGAAAAGCGGTGACCAGGTTGAAATCATCACGTCTGACATCCTGCGGCCACGGCTTGAATGGCTCAGTACCGTGGTTACGGTGAAAGCCAAAACCGCTATTAAAGACGCTCTTAAAGCAGAAAACAAGAACCGGATCGAAAAAGGCAAAAAGCTGCTCGAGGAACAGCTGCTGGAGCTGAAACTCCGGCCAAACGCCCGCATCATCCAGAAACTTATGACGGAGCATGAAACCACATCCAAAGATGAGCTTTACAGCAAAATCGGGACCGGAATACTGCAACTGGATAACCTTGGCGAAATCCTGAAAAGGAATACGAAAAACAAATGGGTGAACTACTGGAAACTTCAGTTGGGAATCTCATCGTCCAGAAACAAGAAGCCGTCAGCTTCAGGTACCGGAGCGCAGAAATCCGAATATAACAAACCGGTACTCTTAAAGGAAAATATCAGTCATGCCGAAGCGGACTATATCATAGCGGGTTGCTGCAATCCCATTCCCGGTGACAACGTTATAGCGTTTCGCGGTTTTAAGGACTCAGATAAAGTGGTCATTCATCAGGCAAAGTGCAAAAATGCCGTCCGGCTTCTATCCAGCAGAAGTGAGATGGTTGTACCGGTGAAATGGACAACTCACAAACTGCTTTCATTTCTGGTAAAAATTGCCATCTCCGGGTATGACAGGTTTGGCATCTATAATGATATCACAACAGTAATATCCAAGGAACTTAATGTGAATATACGCTCGATGAACCTTTCAAGTCATGATGGCATCTGGGAAGGAACGATGGACTTATACGTACACGATACAAAGGACCTGAACAACCTGCTGGTGAGCCTGAGCAAGCTCAAGGGTGTGGATACCGTTACACGCGTTGAGGCTGAGTCATAAAAAAGTGATAATTTCCTGACCTGATTTCAGTTCTGCTTTAACAAGCCTGATCAGGACAGTACAATCCGGTTGCTCAGGACAGTACAATCCGGTTGCAGAACATCCGCCAATAAAAATTGTGAGATTTCCTGTAATTTTAATTTAGACTAAATAGTATATCTGCATTTTAAAAAATTACTTATTTTTGAGTCCTTTTTAATCTGACTGAACTATGGTTTCAAACGAAACAAAAGAGACTGTAAAGAAAATATT
>JAFGPB010000058.1 GCA_016926205.1 Bacteroidales bacterium | reverse complement strand
AGACTTGCTTTTGATGCATATATTATCGACACAGTACCGGGTGAGGTAAACCAATACCAGACACCGGTTTTTCTGCCTGTCGGCCAGCGAAAAACCATCGATACAAAAGGAGGTACCGGAGAATGGTCATTTGCGCTGGGCCTGAATTTCAGCAATTCTTTTCATGCAGGTCTGGGACTCGGTTTTCAGCAGCTCAGATACAACCGCACCATGGTCCACAGTGAATTTGACGAATATGATTACAATGCATTCAAAGACTTCTCATTTACGGAAGATCTGGAGGTCAGGGGAACAGGATTCAGTCTAAAACTGGGAATGATGGTGCGCTTCCTGGATGTCATCAGAATCGGAGGTTCACTGCATCTGCCGACATTTTACAGAATCAGTGAAGAATATTATAATACATTGTATGCGGAATATGATGAAGCATTGCCTGAATTCGGCAACCAACTGGTACATGATATTAAGCCCACCGACATTGAAGGCAATGAACTTTCTGCGGGGACATTCGACTACAAACTGAATACCCCCCTCAGGGCCATGGGAGGAGCAAGCGTACAGATCGGGTCCTCCGGTATTGTTGCAGCCGATGTGGAGTATGTCGATTATTCTTCCATACGTCTGAAGGAAAGCGACAATGTCACCGATTTTGAGGAATCAAACAGGGAAATTGAAAATGTCTACAGACCCGTGCTTAATATCAGGGCAGGAGGCGAGTTCAGACTGGGCAACTTCTCGATAAGAGCCGGAGGGGGCTATTTCCCGAGCCCCTATGATGCCGGGGAACTGAACAGTGATTCAGATTATGCAGAATTTACCACAGGACTGGGTTACAGGGATGGCAACGTATTCATGGACCTTGGATTTGCGGGACGGGTGCACGGTGAAAAATACAACCTCTACTGGGACAATACGGCAGATCTTGACATATTCAAATACAGGCTGGTTCTGTCCCTCGGTATCCGGCTGTAAAGTCATGCAGGATCTTTTTCAGCCTGTACTCTTATCAACGGCTTATCTTCCTCCGGTTCAATATTTCAGTAAGTTTCTCATGAACCGGAAAGTACAGCTGGAAAGTCATGAAAATTACCAGAAGCAATCCTATCGCAACCGTTGCTATATATATGGGGCTAACGGAAGGCAGGCACTGGTGATCCCGGTGTTAAAATTTCCGGAAAACGGATGCAGAATCCTGAACATCAGGATTGACCATAAAACAAAATGGCAAAGCCTCCACTGGAAATCAATTGTATCTGCTTACCGCCAGTCACCTTATTTCGAGTATTATTCCGATGATTTGGCCGCTTTCTATCACAGGCGCATTGACAGCCTGTTCGAATGGAATCTGGCATTGCTCAGGTATATCCTGGAACTTCTGGACATAAAGACCGGCATCGGTTATACAGGAACATGGCAAGAGCCGGATGAGGGTGAGGGTGACTTCCGCAACTCCATACATCCCAAGGAACGCCTGAATAAGCCTGATCCGTTTTTCCGGATGGTACCCTATCACCAGGTATTCATCAGCAAATTCGGATTTATACCAAACTTAAGCATTATCGATCTGATTTTCAATGAAGGACCTCATGCAGGGGATGTGGTCAGGGATTCAGTGTACCGGATATGATTTCAGTTGAACTTACAGCTTATTGATCATGCTGGCCAGAAATCCTGCCCCAAAACCGTTGTCTATGTTCACAACGCTTGTACCGCTTGCGCAGCTGGTAAGCATTCCAAGTAAAGCCGACAATCCACCGAAACTGGCCCCGTATCCTATGCTGGTCGGTACCGCTATTACGGGTTTGTCAACCAGTCCACCCACAACGCTGGGCAAAGCTCCCTCCATCCCGGCAACAACTATACAAACCCTGGCCTGCCTGATGACAGGCAATTTGTCGTACAACCTGTGAATACCGGATACACCAACATCCACCACGCGTTCCACCGGATTCCCGAAGATTTCGGCTGTCACTGCTGCTTCCTCGGCCACGGGAAGGTCTGATGTTCCCGCGGTCACCACTGCGATATATGTGGAAGGTTTTTGCAGTTCCTTTTTCATCACTGTTATGGTTCGCGCAACAGGGTTATACACTGCTTCCGGACAAAATTCCCTGACCCTTTCAAATACATCCTTTGTAGTCCTTGTTGCCAGAACGTTGCTTTCACCTTTGAGCATGAAACGAATGATCCCTGAAATCTGTTCGGGTGTTTTGCCCTGTCCGAAGATGACCTCAGGATAACCGGTCCTCAATTCCCTGTGTGTATCAATCGTCGCATATTCAAATTCCTTCGTTCCGAAATCCTTAAGTTTCTCAAGTGCTTCATCCACGCCTGAAAGACCGTTTCTGACATCTTCCAGTACTTTTCTCAGATAATTGCTGTTCATTTTATTGGTATAGGATATATTACTTGCTTAAACTGCCTGTCCGATATCCCTCAAGATCCAGGCTCACAAATTCATAGCCAAGCGACCTGAAATAACGGACTATTTTTTTCACCGTTCTTCCCTCCATAAAATCAGGGATTTTCCCCCGGTCTATTTCTATCCTGGCTACGGTGCCGTGATTCCTCACCCTTGAAATGGCGAAACCCAGCGACACCAGGTACAGTTCGGCCTTCTCAATACGCTTCAGTTCCTCCGTCTTCACTTCATAGTTGTGAGGCAACCTGGTCAGCAAACATGCATATGCGGGCTTGTCTGCTGAAGCCAGACCCTGTTTGCGGGACAGATACCGGATGTCCTTTTTTGTCAGTCCATTCTCAAGCAACGGACTTTCAATATGAAGTTCCTTTAAAGCCATCATCCCGGGCCTGTAATCGTTCGGATCATCTGCATTCGTACCATCCAGCAAATGGTGAATGCCTTCACGGGCAGCTTCAGCCTTCATGAGGGAAAATACATGCTTTTTGCACAAATAGCAACGGTTGAAAGGATTACTCATGATCTCTTCAAGGATTTCTGTATGGATGATCCTGTGTCTTATACCTTGTCCGGAACAAAAATTCCTGGCCTCTTCCAGTTCCTGATCGGGGATATACGGAGTTTTTACCGTCAGGGCCAACACCTTATCACCCAGAACGCTGGTTGCCGCAGCAAGCAAAAAAGTGCTGTCAACTCCTCCTGAAAATGCGATTGCGGCACTTCCAAGTTTTTCAAGCGAGCCCAGCAGACGGCTGTTTTTGTTGTCAGCTTCCGGAATGTTCTTCTTCATTGCCGATCATGAGTTCTGCTTCCCGGTATACCTGGCTGATCGGAATATTCCTTTCACGTGCAATCCTAATACAATCTTCATATTCGGGTTTTGATTTGATGCATTTTCCCTGAAAGAATGCTGATTTAATACGCACCGTACCGTAACGGGTAATGATAGTGTTTACTTTTCTTTCAAGCATTGTTTTTTCCACCCTGTGTTTCCGGAGACCTATCGTGGATGTTTCCTTAAACATCACCTCTAGGATGCCCTGATCAGATTCCGGATCGCAAACGACCGAAAGTTTCACTGCAGGCCGTGACTTCTTCATGATGACCGGGGTAATGTAAACATCCTTTGCTCCTGCCGCAAAAAGGAGGTCAATGATATAATCGTAAACTTCCGGATTCATGTCATCAATGTTGCATTCGATGATGGATGAAGGTACGGTTCCGGCAACCGGGATATCAGAGGTTTCACATAAAAAAACGCGCAGCAGGTTCGGAATCTCCCCGTCCCTGCTTCCAACCCCGTAACCGGTCCTAAGCACCCTGAAATCTTTTCTGTCCGTATACTGGTTTACAATGGCTGAAAGTATCGCAGCACCTGTAGGTGTTGTGGCTTCATAATCCACAGTCCCGAGCCGCACGGGTATGTTTCTGATGATCTCTGCCGTTGCTGGAGCAGGGACAGGATAAATACCGTGAGCACAGTGGACAAATCCGCCTCCCAGTTCCACATGCGAACAATAAATCGCATCCGGACCGAGCCTGTAAAGACAGATTGCCGCCCCGACGACATCCACGATCGAATCCACTGCACCCACTTCATGAAAATGAACTTCTTCAGGCGATCTGTCATGAATCTTTGCCTCTGCTTCCGCGAGAATTCTGAAGATTTCAAGACTGAGACTTTTGACATTTTCATCCAGTTCAGAGGACTGAATCATTTCCCTGATCTCACCATAAGTATTATGACCATGTTCCTGATTGTGATTCTCTTTCTGCATGTTTTCAGGCTTCCTGTGGATGACCACCTCTGCCTTTGTTCCGGAAATCCCTTTTCGGGCGTCCCTGTATACTTTAAGTTCATAACCGCTTATGTGCAGTTTACCGAGTTCCGCTTTCAGGTAATCAGGTTCAATCCCTAAATCAATCATGGCCCCCAGGTTCATGTCACCTGAAATGCCTGCAAAACAATCATAATACAATATTTTCATACGAAATGGCGATGAATAACTGACAAAATAACGAATACGAAATTAGGAATATTTATTGAAGCAGCAAGATGCAAATGATATCCGGAAAGCACATCAGATAATTTCATCCGGACTCTGAAAGATGAATCAGGGTCTGCCAGCAACATTGTACGAAATATGATATGTAAATATTTAAATATTTATTTAGATTTCTTATAAATTCTTCATTTAACATTTTTTATATATTGGATTTGGGAAGTTTTTGCTCAAAATTCAGTAATTTTCAGTTTTAAATGAAACCTATGCATCAGTAAAACGAAATACTGTAAACATTATGAAAAGAAGGGATTTTATCAGAAGCTCTGTCAGTGCCGGGATGTTCACGGGTGCAGCATTTACCCTCGGAAGCTACGGAGCTCTTAAAGCAGCAGACAGCACTTCATCATTTCAATTGCCCTATGACATGGTAGCCATCAGAGGAGGAGAACCGGGTGAAATGTTTGACAGGGGGATTGCATCGCTGGGCGGACTGAAACAGTTTGTAAAGCCCAACCAGACCGTGGTGGTCAAACCCAATATCGGATGGGATACCACTCCTGAAAAAGGTGCGACCACAAATCCGGAACTCGTGTCAGCCGTTATTGAGCAGTGCAAATTGGCCGGCGCCAAATCTGTATATGTGTTCGACAATCCGGTCGCAGAGTGGACAAGAAGCTATGCATACAGCGGGATCGAAGAAGCCGCCAAAAAAGCAGGTGCAACGGTTGTTTCCGGCAAGAGTGAAGGATACTATCAGAACGTCAGCATTCCAAAAGGTAAAGTGCTAAAAAATGCGAAAGTCCATGAGCTCATCCTCGAATCAGATGTCTTTATCAACATTCCTGTACTAAAGAACCATGGAGGCTCAACACTCACAATCGCAATGAAGAATTTAATGGGCGTTGTATGGGACAGGCAATACTGGCACAGCAACGACCTGCATCAGTGCATTGCTGATTTCGCGACATTCTTTCAACCCGACCTTAACATCATTGACGCCTACAGGGTGATGAAACGCAACGGTCCCCGCGGTGTTTCAGCTGCAGATGTGGTCACCATGAAATACCAGATCATTGCAACGGATATGGTAGCAGCTGATGCTGCAGCAACAAAAGTCTTCGGTATGGAACCCAATCAGCTCAGGCATCTTGTGCTCGCTGAACAATCGGGAGTAGGAACCAGCGACATTGATGCCCTGAAGATCAACAGGCTTACACTTAGCACATGAGGCAGAAGCATCTCAGGATTCTCAGGATCATCATATCCGTCTTCTTTCTCGTTTTCATGTCTGCCCTGTTTGTCGACTATCGTGAATTCATCCCCGTATCCTATGCGAAGTGGGTTCTGTATCCGCAGCTTATCCCTTCCGTCATCAGTTTTATTACCCTGCCGGCGGCACTGGCTACGGGATTCCTGCTGATCCTGATACTGACCTTTCTGTTCGGCAGGGTATACTGTTCAGCCATCTGCCCGCTTGGAGCATTGCAGGATGTATACGCCTTTCTGTCGAAGAAATTCAGAATCATCAAACGATACAAATTCAAAAAAGCACTCGACTACCTGAGATATCCCTTTCTTGGACTTACCGTTGTCTTTCTTCTCTTCGGCAGTATGTTGGTTCTCAATCTTCTTGATCCATACAGCAGCTTTGGCCGCATATTCTCTGACCTTGCCAGGCCCGGAGTTGTGACAGTCAACAATTTGCTTGCCGCCCAACTCGAAAAGATGGAAGTGTATTTCCTGTTCAGGGTTGATATGGGACTGTTTACCTGGCAAACCATATTCATCCCAATTTTCACAGCCGTGCTGATCATCTGGCTTTCGGTGTATTTCGGAAGGCTCTATTGCAATACAGTATGTCCGGTCGGCACAACCCTGGGACTGCTCAGCCGTCTGTCGCTGTTCAGGATCAAGATGGACAGACTTTCCTGCACCAGATGCGGCAAATGTGCTTTTGTATGCAAATCAAACTGCATCGACATTAAAAACTTCAAGGTTGATTTTTCCCGATGTGTGGCCTGCTACAATTGCATCACCGCATGCGAATACAATGCCATAAAATACGAACCGGCATATGCCAGAAAACCCGTCAATGCTGAGCTGTCTGCTGACAGATCAAAGCGGAATTTCATCGGGAAATCACTGCTGCTGGGAATGGCATTGACCGGCCTGAAACAAAAGAGCACAGCACAGGATCATGACAATCTCCCCCCGGGAGACATTCCCAATAACAGACAACATCCCGTTTCACCTCCGGGTTCAGTGAGCCTGAAACACTTCACAGACCGCTGCACGGCATGTCATCTGTGCGTAACATCTTGTCCAACAGGTGTTTTACAGCCATCCTTTCTGGAGTACGGAATATCAGGCATCATGCAGCCTCATATGGATTATTCGGTGGAGTATTGCAATTATGAATGCACCATTTGCAGTCAGGTATGTCCGACCGGAGCAATCATGCCCCTGACCGTAGACGACAAAAAACTGACCCAGACAGGTGTTGTACACCTCATCCTTGACAAATGTATCGTAGTGACCGATAATACAGCCTGCGGATCATGTTCGGAACATTGTCCCACACAGGCCGTGCGTATGGTTCCCTTTCAGAACGGACTGACGATACCCGAACTGAATGAGACCGTTTGTATCGGTTGCGGTGCATGTGAATATGCCTGTCCGGTAAGACCCTACACGGCGATATACGTTGAAGGCAATCCCATCCATCAGGTGGCTGAACAGCCGCAGACTGAAAGTCTGGAGTATCGCGAACATGAAGATTTCCCGTTCTGAAGCATCCCGTTGCTGAAAAACTATGCCCTGCATAAAATATTGTAATTTTAATGACCGAGATCCCAACTCTCAAAAATTATTCGTAATATTGCGACCTGATTTTTAAAACGCGAATACAAATAATTTTTTCCGATGGACTTAATCAAGATAGCTGAAAATCAGTTTAATATTAAGAATGAATTTCCGGCATTCAAAGCTGGTGATACCATAACCGTACATTATAAAATCATTGAAGGCAACAAGGAAAGGGTGCAGCAATACCGTGGCGTTGTTCTTCAGCGTCAGGGTTCCGGAATGGGTGAAACCTTCACGGTTCGCAAAATGTCCGGCAATATCGGAGTAGAAAGGATATTTCCGGTCAACTCACCGTTTATCAATAAGATCGAAGTGAATAAGTATGGCCACGTCAGACGGTCAAGGATCTTCTATTTCCGTGGATTAACCGGAAAAAAAGCCCGGATCCAGGAAAAGAGAATGAAGTTCGGGGAAAATAACGGCAAACCTGAAGAAAATCCTCAGGATTCCTGAACGGAGGTATTTTAATCCTATAATTCAACAGCCGCTTTTTTACTGCAGCTTTTATATGCAGCCCGAATGATCCTGATCCCGTTCAGCGATTCGGTTGGTTTTACGGCAAGTTCTTTACCGCTGACGATTGCTTCATAAAGATTGTTAAAAAACTCCTGATAGCAGCCGGGAAAGGTTTCAACCTTACCACGAATGTGCATGCCGTTTATAGTGGTATTGATCAAACCCCAGTTTTCTTCTGATTCCCTTCCCCAGTCAGGTTCATCCGGCATATGACCTGCCTGTAATGCTTCTTCCTGCGGATCCGTTCCGTACTTCACATACGAACCTTCTGTGCCGTTGAGTCTGAAGCGCGGCCCCGGCTCACGCACGAGGTAACTGCTCTTTAGAACGACCTTCACATCCGGATAAATAAGCAGAAGATCAAATGCATCATCAATCCGTGCACCGGTACGCTGTGTCCTGATGTCAGCAAACACTCCTTCAGGCATGCCGAAAAGGATCAATGCCTGATCAATCAGATGTGAACCAAGGTTGTAGAGTACGCTTGTTTTGTTATCCGGGTTTTCCTTCCAGGAATCCCTGATAGTATTCCGGAACCGGTCGAAATGAGCATCATATTCAACCAGCCTTCCCAGCAAATGCTGCTCAATAACTCTTTGAACTGTCAGAAAATCACCTTCCCAACGCCTGTTCTGGTAAACGGTCAGTTTTTTACCCATTCTGTCTGCCAGCTCAATTAATGCTTCACCCTTCTCTATGTCGAGTACGAATGGTTTCTCAACGATCACATGCTTGCCGGCTTTCAGTGCGTCCCTGGCAAACTCATAATGGGTATGATCAGGTGTATTTACCACAATCAGGTCAATTTCCGGATCATGATAAAGTTCATCCGGTGTACGGGCAATTTCTACATACGGATAACGTATCCGGGCATCGGAAGCGCTTCGCTGCAGAATTTTCTTAATTGAGAATTTTGGACTGATATGCAGGAATGGTGCGTGAAAGAGACGTCCCGACATTCCATAGGAAAAGAGTCCGACATGAATCACATCTTTCATATACTGAATAATTGTTGTTGTTATCTGTCTATTGCTACCTGTAATCCTTAACAGACAAAGCCTCCATTGCCCTTCTATCCATGATGGCGTCATAGACCACCTGCTGCACATTTGTCCGGATGTTCATCTCCAGCAATTTGTTGTTGGTTGCGTCCGGAAAAATGCGGTTGGACAAAAAGATATAAATAAGATCGTATTCCGGATCATTCCACACCAGGGTACCCGTAAAGCCTGAATGTCCGTAACTCAGCGGGGACGCATCCAAACAGGCCGGACCCGGTTTGGTTGTATCGGGTTCCGGCTTATCAAAACCCAGTCCCCGGCGGTTGTCCTTTACACCCAGAAAACCTCTTGTAAAAAGCTCCAGGGTTTCACTTTCTATATACCGTTCACCTGCATAAACGCCACCATTCAGGTACATCTGAAATAGCTTGGCCAGATCATTGGCATTGGAAAACAGTCCGGCATGCCCTGACACCCCACCCATCATTGCAGCACCGGGGTCATGTACAGTACCCCTGATCAATTGCTTGCGAAAATATTGGTCCTCTTCAGTAGGTGCGATTTCATTTTCGGCATAACGATTCAAAGGGTTGAAGCAAAGGCGGTCGGTACCAAGTTTCCTGTAAAATTGGATGCTCGTATATTCATCAAGCGACTGATCCGTAAGAATGCCGATCATAAAACTGAACAAATAAAAACCAAGATCACTGTAAAGATATTCTTTCTTTTCCCTCAATGGTGAATTCGCTATGCTGATGTATATTGAATCTTTCCATCTGCTGCCGATATACATGTTCTCTGCAACTTCAAGCGGAAACAATTCCGACCTGAATGCAGCAACTTCATTAACGGAATACTTTGTATAGCGGTTTATGTATAGTCCGGCACCCAGACGCAGTGAATACACGTCACTTAATGAATCATCAAAAAGTGACTGCGAATTAAATACTGGTTTCAGCAGTGAATAGTAGAAAGGTATCCAGGATTGCAGTCTGGCCTGGTGCATCAGGATGTCCTCAATGACAATATT
>JAFGPB010000057.1 GCA_016926205.1 Bacteroidales bacterium | reverse complement strand
GGATAAAATGCAAAAAACCATAAAAGAAGAAATTCAAAAACGAACCTCCAAGGAAGGAATTTCAACTAGAAATGGGACATGATCAAGATCCTTCATTATTATTTCAAGATTTTATATCTGGAATCTTATTCATGGCATCTTTCTTCTTTTCATCCATGATCCTGGCATATATTTGTGTTGTTTTTAGTTCCTTATGGCCTAATAATTTTGAAACTGTATAAATATCAGTTCCCATTTCTAATTGTAAAACAGCAAAAGTATGCCTGCCACAATGAAAAGTAATTTCCTTTGATATACCTGCTCTCATGATCCATCTATGCAATTCAATATTGTACCAACCGGAATATTTAAGCCCAATAAATACTCTTTCATCAGGGCCAGTTTGATTTCCTAAATACTCTCTTGCCTGGTTGCTGATATCCAAATATTCCTGTCCTCTTGTCTTCTTCTGTCTAAAAACAACCCTCCAACCGTAACCATGTTTTTGCACTTCTGACCATTTAAGTTTTTGAATATCTGACCACCTTAAACCTGTTAAGCATGAGAATAAGAAGGCATTTTTCAATACAGGATATTTGCAATCCGTTTTAGCTAGTTTCTTAAGTTCTTCCAAAGTTAAATATTCCCGCTTTGGTTCATCAGGTTGAATTCCCTTCACTTTCCGGGTAGGATTTTCTGGGATGATCTTCTGGTCATATGCATCATTAATAGCGGCTCTAAACTTATTAAAATAAGAATTTTGGCTGTTTACTGATAGGGGAGTGTCGCTTTTGGTTTTTGCTTTATTTTGCAAATAATCTTTAAAGCTTTCAACAAAATAAGTATCGATGTCCCTAAATGTGGTTTGGGGACTGCAATATTTTGAGAGATGCTTTAGGGTACTGTCCCAATTACCCCAGTTTCCAGGACTGTTTTTCTTCTTCTCCACCAACCTGGTAAAATATTCTATAAAATTAGTATCCTGCATGAAACTACTGGCTATTCCCCAGCCATTATTTTGTAGCTCGGTTTGCCTTTTGGCCCTTATGCTTTCAGCAAATGACAAAGTTTGTTTGTTTATATCCCTGTCAATAGTATTTTTAGGCTTAACTAAATAAAGCTTCAAATATTCTTTGGATCTCTTCCCATTCCAATAGATATCCAAATAGAGACTTTTATTGCCATTTACCAATTCCTTTTCTCTTAGCCTTACCAGTTGTTTTCTTGAAGTCATTATATTTAAGTTTATAAGGGACAAATTTTGTCCCTTTACTTAAACGAGGGACAAACTAGGGACTAAAAATAGTAAAAAATCAACAAAATATAAGAAAAGGGACAAATTAATAATTAACTAAAATCCTGATATTATTAATTATTAAAAGGGATAAGAAAAGGAAAGAAATATACCTTACTTTCCGATACAGAAATTCTTGAAAATATTGCCCAGGATGTCGTTGTCCGTGATGTCGCCGGTGATCTCACCCAGGTAATGTATTGTTTCCCGGATGTCCTGTGCGAGCAGGTCACCCGGCACATTGCCTGAGAATCCTGTTGCCGTTCTTTGAACGGAGGACAGCGACTTTTCAAGGGCTTCATAATGTCTGACATTGGTGATGATGACATCATTTTCATTTGTGGTATCCATGCCTGTAGCCTCAATCAGCGCCTTTTCCAGCATATCCAGGTGAATGCCTTTTTTTGCCGACAGGGACACCAGGTATTCTTTTTCGGACATAAGGTTTTTAAGCTGACGGCTGAGTGATTCAATCCTGTCCTCCTGCACCAGGTCAATTTTGTTCAGGACAACAATGCGTTTCTTATCCTCCTGTCCGGAATATCCTTCCAGGTGTCCGATCTGACGGATCAGTTCTTCTTCGGGCAAGCGTGCATCAAGCAGGTGGATGATGACGGCAGCATTCCGGATCTTTTCCAGTGTTCTGGCGATACCGAGTTTTTCGACAGCATCTTCGGTATGCCGGATGCCTGCAGTATCGATCAGCCGGAAATGGATACCCCGGATACTGATCACATCTTCTATGGAGTCTCTTGTGGTTCCTTCAATGTCTGATACGATGGCCTTTTCTTCACTTAACAGCAGATTCAGCAAGGTTGACTTGCCTGAATTGGTTTTGCCCGCAATTGCGACCGGCACACCGTTCTTGATAACATTCCCGAGTGCAAATGAGTTTCTGAGTTTCTGAAGTATTTGTTTGATTTCTTCAAGTAATGCTTTAAGCTGACTGCGGTCGGCAAATTCAACATCCTCCTCGCTGAAATCCAGTTCAAGTTCTATTAAAGAAATAAACCCGAGCAGCTTATCACGTAATTTTTTGATTTCTTGTGTGAATCCACCGCGCATCTGGTTCATGGCCACACGGTGGGCAGCTTTTGAACCCGACGCGATCAGGTCGGCCACAGCCTCCACCTGAGTCAGATCAAGTTTTCCGTTCATAAAAGCTCGCATGGTAAATTCACCTGGCTGTGCCAGCCGCGCTCCTTTTGATACCAGCAGCTCGAGAATCCGTTTCTGAATGTAAACGGAACCATGACAGGAAATTTCGACAAGATCCTCACCGGTATAGGAGTGCGGTGCTCTGAACAATCCGACTACCACTTCATCGATGATCTCGTCACTTTCACGAACCGTTCCATAATGAAGCGTATTGGCTTCCTGATCGATAAGCTTTTTATCTGCAGGTGACGTGAATACGGAATCACAGATTTGAAGTGCATTTTCCCCTGACAGCCTGACTACAGCTATGGCTCCCATACCCGGAGGCGTGGAAATGGCTGTTATGGTATCTTTTCCGGTCATTTCATTTTGATGTGTAAAATTACATAAAATAGATGACAACGGACACGCTTCAGAGGGGTACCATTCTGTCGGGGTGTTGTGTATCACAAAAAGTTTTATTTTTGACTGACTTAACAAACCGTTCAGTACAATGAGTATACTGGTCAATAAGGATTCAATTGTGGTTGTACAGGGATTTACCGGTCATGAAGGAACGTTTCATGCGACACAGATGATCGAGTATGGTACACGGATTGCGGGAGGTATCACGCCCGGTAAGGGTGGACAGAAGCATTTGAACAAACCTGTTTTCAACAGGGTGGATGAAGCTGTGCGGGAAACCGGGGCAAACGCATCCGTAATTTTTGTGCCGGCCCTTTATGCGGCGGATGCCGTGATGGAAGCGGCAGATGCCGGTATCAATGTCATTGTTTGCATTACGGAAGGTATCCCCGTGCTGGATATGATCCGTGTGAAACATTACCTGGAAGGGAAAAATTTACACCTTATTGGTCCCAATTGTCCGGGAATCATTACTCCGGGTGAGGCAAAAGTTGGCATCATGCCGGGTTTTATTCACAAAAAGGGACATATCGGTATCATATCACGTTCGGGTACACTCACATACGAAGCTGTCGATCAGGTCACAAAAGCCGGAATGGGACAATCCACATGCATCGGGATCGGCGGAGATCCTGTAATCGGAACCTCTGCGCTGGACGCAGTTAAGTTGTTTATGAACGATCCTGAAACAGAAGGAATTATCCTCATCGGAGAGATCGGTGGAAATATGGAAACGGAAGCTGCCAGATGGATTCAGACAAACGCTACCAAACCGGTAGCGGGTTTCATTGCAGGACTGACAGCACCGGAGGGACGCAGGATGGGTCATGCAGGGGCCATTATTGGCGGAAAAGAAGATACGGCGGCAGAAAAGATACGCATCATGAGGGAATGCGGCGTACATGTAATTGAATCGCCTGCTGATATTGCAATTACAATGAAAAAAGCGTTAAAATAATCATTTTGCGAATGTTCCCTGTTGTTTGCACCTGAATTTGAGCTTGCCCAGGTTTTCTTAATAACGGGGATCTTTCTTAAAGGGCAGTTTCGCCATCTTTTCCACGGTGATGCTTGGAAATCCGAACTCTTCCGTCACAGTGCCGAGGATCAGATACACCCCATATCCTCTGAACGGATATTGTCTGAGTGAATCCGGAAAATTGACCGTATCAAAGAACTTCCCGTGAACATCCAGAAAACAGCCGAAATGCATCCATTCCCGCCTCACGGTATGCACGTATTTTATGGTAACCAGATCGCCCAGGATCCTGATCTTTTTGCCAACATGACGGATCAGGTCACGAGCAAATATTTCACCCCGGAAAGAGGTTTCGAGCAGGTCAAAGCGGGTCAGTGTCACCGGGAAACCCAGCAGTTCGATCTCATCATAAGCATCTTCAAGCCTGCCTTGTTCGAGGTCCGGAAGTTTGAATTCCCTTGTTTTTTCACAAAACAGCATGGGATTGCGGTCATGGTTTGATTTATTGCCTGACAACAGGTGGGCTTCCCACAACAGCTGTTTTTTGGTTTTGTGTGTAAACCGGAAGGCATCAAGCCGGATCAGAATAACAAGTTGTTCGGTCCCGACCGGAACACGCCGTATGAAATCCTCCATACCCGAATAAGGACCGTTACGTTCCCTTTCCTGAAGGATGATCTCTGATGTTCTCTCTTCCAGGTTCGCAATGTGGACCAGTCCGATATAAACATCACTCCCGGATATGCTCGTCATGTAATCGCTTTTGTTTACACAGGGCAGGTGAATGCTTGCTCCTGAAAGCCGGGCCTCGTTGAAATACACCCATGTATGGTAAAACCCGCCAAAATTATTGATGACGGCAACCATGAATTCCTGCGGGAAATAGGTCTTCAGGTAAAGGCTTTGATAGCTTTCCACGGCATAAGATGCCGAATGCGCTTTTGAGAAGGCATACCCGGCAAAGGAGGCTACCTGTCTCCACACTTCTGCCGTCAGTTCATCGGGATAGCCCCTTTTGCGGCAGTTGGAAAAAAACCGGTCCTGTATGCGCCCGAATTCCTTTTTTGAACGGAACCGGCCTGCCATCGCCCGGCGCAGGATATCGGCATCCGACAGGTCCAGTCCTGCAAAATGATGGCATATTTTGATGACATCTTCCTGATAGACCATCACACCGTAAGTTTCCTTCAACTGTTCCTCCATGATGGGATGCAGGTATGTAAATCCTTTCGGGTTGTGGAATCTTTTGATGTACTCGCGCATCATGCCCGATTTGGCCACACCGGGTCTGATGATGGAACTGGCAGCCACAAGGGAGAGGTAGTTGTTGCACCTCAGTTTTTTCAGGAGCCCGCGCATGGCCGGACTTTCAATATAAAAGCATCCGGTGGCCTCGCCCCGGACCAGGCGTTCATTGATCCCCGCATCCTTTTTAAATTCCGACATGCGATGGACGTCAACCCTGATTCCCCTGTTTTTCCTGATGATTTCCACACTCTCGTTGATATGACCTATGCCACGCTGGCTCAAAATGTCAAGCTTTTCAAACCCTATAGCTTCTGCCACATACATATCGAACTGCGTGGTGGGCAATCCTTTGGGAGGCAGGTCAAGCGCCGTATAGCTGGTGACGGGTTCTTCCGAGATCAGAATGCCGCCTGCATGAATGCTCCTGATGTTGGGAAAATCCATCAGCTGGTTGCCGGTCTGCTGCAGCTGTTCTGTAATTCCATCCTGCTGCAGTGAAGCTGCAGGATTCTCAACGATCCTGTCGATCTCCTCTTTGGGCAGTCCGTAGACTTTGCCCAGTTCACGGAAAATGGACCGGTCACGGAATGTGGTAACGGTTCCAAGTAATGCTGTGTGCTTTTCACCGTAACGCTTGAAGATGTAATCCTGCACTTCATCACGGTCCTTCCAGGAATAATCGATGTCGAAGTCGGGCGGGGAAGTGCGTTTGGGATTGATGAACCGTTCAAAGTACAGGTCCAGTTCAATCGGATCCACATCGGTGATCTTCAGGCAATAGGCAACGATGCTGTTGGCTCCGCTGCCCCTTCCCACATGATAGAACCCTCTGCTCATGGAATATCTGACAATGTCCCATGCAATCAGAAAATACGCCGAGAATCCGAGCCTGTCAATTACTTCAATTTCATGCTTCACGCGTTTTAATGCTTCCTTGTCGGATTTTCCGTAGCGGTAGCCGAGTCCGTCGGATGCCAGTTTCTCAAGCAGCAGCCGGTCATCGTAACGGCTTCCCGTGAAGGTCCGTTTGTTCTTTACGGTATTGAAATCGATGTCGATTGAGCATTCTTCCAGGATTCTCTTTGTATTTTTTAGGATTTGCGGGTGATCACTGTACAGGATGGAAACGAAATCAGGGGGTATGAATTTCTCTTTTGGTGAGGCCAGATCCCCGGGTGTCAGTTTGCTCAGCAGCGTGTTGTTCCCAATGGCACGCAGATGTCTGTGCAAAGGGTATTCGTTTTCGTCTGCAAAAGTCACCGGCAACAAAGCCACGAGGTGTTGCTGAAAATACCGGTACCGTGACGTAACCAGCCGGTTGATCTCGTCCGGCCTGATCCCGATGAATTCGTTTCCGGCAGGTTTCAGCGAAATGCTGTTCTGAAAAGGGTAAATGACAAGAACATGATCAAATGCAGGCGCACGGGGTGGAAGAGGGGATTTCTCCATGTTGTGCCTTGTCAGAAACGCATTGATTTCCCGGAATCCCTCATTGCTGACGGCAATGGCAATAAACAACAGATTGTTTTTCCCATCCCTGAATTCTATGCCTGCAACGGGTTTGATCCCTGTGATCCTGCATTCACTTATGAAATCCATCATACCCATGCTGTTGTTGATATCCGTCAGTGCCATGGCTGTCACGTCATTTTTCCGGGCTTCGGCAACCAGTTTTTCAACCGGCATGGTTCCGTATCGCAGGCTGTAATATGAATGGCAGTTGAGGTAGAACATTTTCCTTGTTGTTGACCGGTAATTTTCAGGCTGAAGCCTGCAAACACATAACAAGATACCCCGGATTCTCGGTGATCATATAATTGCGGTACCTGTGCTGCAGCATAATGGTACAGGCCAGCCCGGACAATTCCTCATGTGATGCATTCAACAGCCTGCCGGACAATTCCATTTCAAACCATCCGTCATTCTTCAAAAAGAACAATCGCTTCTTCATGCAAAATGATTATAATATAATCAAGATTTCAGATTATAATATAATCATTTTTTCAATATTTTTCAAATTTTTTTGAAAAATCCGAAAGGATTCAGAGGATAGAAATTTTTTCACAATTGCTTATAATTAACTGAAAATAAATAATTTGTTTAATTACCAATCCATGATTGGCAATACCAGACTCCCAATTTACAATCCTGCTGCCCTGAACAGGGATTCTTTTCCGTATCGCAGCCGGATCCTGTCGATTTCGTGGTACAGGCGGACCATTTCGGGTGTATCTTCAAACAGGCTGAGCTGGGGTGTGCCGTGCACCAGATGGCTGAATTTCACCCCGATCAGCCTGATCAGCATGCGCCGTTTATAAAGTCTGTAAAACAAAGATCTGGTCACTTCCAGCAGTTTGTGGTCGAATGACGTATACGGGATCCTTTGCTGCAAGGTATGGGTATCGAAATTTGAATAGCGGATCTTTACGGTAACGCAGGAGGCAAGTTTTTCTTCCCGCCTCATATCATAGGCAATCCGTTCCACCATTCCTGCCAGAACATTGTTCAGCAGCCTGAGATCGGTGGTGTCCGTGTCAAAGGTCCGTTCGGTGCCGATCGATTTTTGTTCCTGGTAGGGAATTACCGGCGTATGATCGATCCCGTTGGCCTTTTTCCAGAGCATGATCCCGTTTTTGCCCAGTAATTTTTCCATCATCCCGACCGGGATCAGGCTCAGTGTACCGATGGTTGCAACGCCCATGGAACGCAACAGATGGAAAGTCTTCTCACCAAGCATGGGTATTTTACTTATGGATAACGGATTCAGAAAATCCCTGACCATGGCGTACCCGACTTCCTTCTCGCCATTTGGCTTGGCCTCACCTGTTGCTATTTTCGATACCGTTTTGTTGACGGACAGTCCCAGTGAAACAGGCAGTCCCGTTTCCCTAATGATTTTTCCGCGCAGTTCTTTTGTCCATTTCAGGCAACCGAAAAAACGGTCCATTCCCGTAATGTCGATATAATGTTCGTCAACCGAGGCTTTTTCGTAAGCCGGAGCCTCTGAAGCAATGATGTCCGTGACAACATTCGAATATTTGCTGTACAGATCCATGTCACCCCGGACAATAACGGCATCGGCGCACAGTTGCCTTGCCATTTTCATGGGCATGGCCGAGTGCACACCGTATTTCCGGGCTTCATAGCTGCAGCTGGCGACCACTCCGCGTCCGGATAGGCTGCCGACAATCACCGGTTTACCGTTCAGCCTGTTGTTGATCAACCGCTCCACCGAAACAAAGAAGCTGTCCAGGTCCAGATGGACGATGCTTCTTCTTTCGTTACCCGCATTATGAATCATAACAAATATTATTTTGATGAAAGAATAGTTCAATTTTGCGATGACCCTGCAATTTGATTAAAAAATAATCAAAATTTATGATGATAATATAATCATTTTTTATATATTTACAAAAGAATTGTTCTGATTTCAGATCATACAGGATCATGAACATCAGTTTAAGAAACTAAAATGCATCATTATGAATTTCTCGACCAACATCAAACTTCTTCGCAAACGGAAAGGCCGCACCCAGGATGATGTGGCTTTTGCACTTGGTATGAAACGTTCAACCCTCAGCGGATATGAGAATGAAATCAGTCAACCTACAGTTCAGGCGCTCATTGCTTTCTCCAGGTATTTCGGGATTGCTGTTGACACATTGCTGAAAGTTGATCTCCATAGTCTTTCGGAAAGTCAGTTGTCGCAGCTTGAAAGGGGCGGGGATGTTTACCTGAAGGGCAGCAACATCCGGATCCTGGCTACTACTGTCAACAGTGCCAATGATGACAACATCGAACTGGTTTCAGAAAAGGCCAAAGCCGGATATACCACAGGATTTGCAGATCCCGGATACATCAGGGACCTTCCTGTTTTTCACCTGCCTTTTCTTTCAAAGCAGAAAAAATACAGGACCTTTCAGCTGAATGGTGACTCCATGCTTCCCATACCAGACGGATCATATGTCACAGGTGAATTTGTGCAGGACTGGAATACGATTGTCAGTGGTCATGGTTACATCATACTTACCATGGACGATGGTATTGTTTTCAAGATTGCAGAAAATCTGCTGAATACGGATCACAAGCTCAGGCTTTATTCCCTGAATCCCATGTATGAACCATTTGATACCCACGTTAACGAGATCAAGGAAGTGTGGAAGTTCGTTAATTATATCAGCTCAGAAATCCCGGACCCCGTGATACCCCAGGATGAACTGATCAAAACGGTCACAAGTCTGAAAAAGGACGTTAATCTGCTGAAAAGACGGTACCTTAAAGATGAAATCAGGAACAGGCTTGGATAAAGACATGTAACGGAGTCATCAGACAAACAGGCTTTTCTTATAACCATTTGACGGTTTTTCTCGTATCCTGAAATACAGGTTTCAGGTAACATGCATCAGGATCACATGATTTACAAATCCAGTATTTTTCTGTTCATTCTGGTAGTAACCGTTATTGCCGGTTCAAGGCGGATTATGGCACAGGAGTTAAGGTTCAGGAGTGATTACGGGCAGCTTTTTGACAGTCTTGACCAGCGCATCAACTCACTGGAACAGCAAATACCCAGGCTCAAGGAATCGCGCGATGTATCATACTATGGACTGCAGCGGGAACTTGATCTCACCATTTTTGTAAAAGCATATGAGGAATACGTAATGGAGGAAGAGCTGGACAGAGCAGGAAATCTTGTTGAAACCCGCCTGAAGCATGCCCAGTTAAGAAAAGACCAGTATTCCGTAGAATTTTATAGCAGGTATCTGGATCTGGTATACAGGCAGATCAAGCAACAACGTATGTATTATCAGGAATTGCTTGCCAGAGAAAAAAAATTCAAAAAGGTCTATCAGGAAATCATCAGGGAAGGTACGCCTGAGTCCCATGTGAAAGCAGACCGGATGATAAAACTTGCCCTGAAATATGCCAGTGAGAACAACCTCAGGGAGACAGCATACTATCTGCAAAGGTATCTTCTTTACAATGCAGCTGTCATGAACAACTTTAACTCCCCGTATGATCTGGACCAGCTTACAGCCAGAGCAGGGAATTTCGAGGAAGTTTTTCTGCCCCTTGTTGAAAGCGGCAACATTGATGATATCCAAAAAGCGGAAGAGCTCCTGAACAATTGCCTCAATTATTCAAAGCTTACAGGAACAGCACTTGATTCTGTGTATTTTGACCAGCAGAGGCTGGCCATAACCGCAGCATTGTCTGAGCCCTTCAGCAGGGAGGGAAAAGAAGAGGTAGCAGAGAAACACACGTATCAGTCAAAGTTGGCAAGACTTGACACACTGAATCTCTCAGGGGTTTTTAAATGGAACGACTATATAGTGGTTATTGATGAGTTTCTTCCGGTTTCATCCTTTGAAAATGTTAGAAAGGGAGAGGCCATCATCCATGCAGATAAAATCCTGGCCGCGTACCTGATGACAAACAAGCTGTGCAGATCAGTTTCTGAACTGAAATTCGGGTATGCTTATATCATACCTTATGTATCAAATGTGAAGAACACTTCTTTTTATTACAATCAGGCCACAGGGAAATGGCAGTATATCACATGTTATACATCCATTGTCAGTGAAACCTATACCCGGAATGTCAGCCACTATATGCCATCTATTCACTTTGAGAATGAAAAGGATACTTTACTGCAAACAGTCAGATGAAAAACAGGGCAGACTGAACCTATTCCTTCCGCAATTGTTATCCGTCTAAAGTCAGGTAAGATGTCATTGTATTTAAAAATATCTGTTATTTTCATTGTGGCTATATCCACAAATTCATGTACTTCAACGAATAATGATATGAATGTTATACATAATCTTCAGGTAAAAAACCAGGGTACCGATACGGCAACTTTTGGTGCCGGCTGTTTCTGGTGTGTGGAAGCAATCTTTGAAGAAGTAACCGGAGTACTCCATGTTGAATCGGGTTATTCAGGGGGACATGTGGTCAATCCGACTTATGAGGAAGTTTGTACCGGTACCACGGGTCATGCTGAAGTTGTTCAGATCACCTACAATCCTGAAATGATCAGTTACATTGAATTGCTTGAGATTTTCTGGAAAACTCATGATCCTACGACTATGAACAGGCAGGGTCCGGACGTCGGACCCCAATACAGGTCTGTTGTCTTTTATCACGATGAAGAACAGCACAAAATATCGACTGAATTAAAAGAAAAACTGAACAAAACCGGCATATGGGAAGATCCTGTTGTTACGGAGATCGTACCTTATGATACCTTCTACAGAGCTGAACCATATCATCAGGATTATTACATCCAGAATATGTCACAACCTTATTGCACATTCGTTATAACGCCCAAAATTGATAAGTTTCATAATCTTTTCAGAGACAAGCTGAAAGAAAAACGGTAATGGAATGGATAAGCCGAAGGATACATCAGGACAGTGAATCCGGATATTCTGACGCAGTGTAACCTGTCTCTTTGCATTTCGGTATCCGAATTCATAAAAATATCAGCCAGGCTGCATATATTTGCTGAAAACTTGAAGATCCATGAAAAAAATCTCAGATTTTCTATTTTCCATGCGCCTGACGTTCATAATAATAGTCACTTTTGCAGTATCCATCGCCGCAGCCACATTTATTGAAAGCAAGTATGGCACTGCATCCGCCAGGGTTGCCGTTTACAATGCAAAGTGGTTTGAAGCCCTGCTTCTGTTCGGGATCATCAATCTTACCGGTACGGTCTTCAGAAGAAAGTTATACAGAAAGGAAAAGACCACCATTTTCCTGTTCCATATTGCCTTTGTGATCATGATCATCGGAGCCGGTATTACCCGTTATTTTGGTTTTGAAGGAACCATGGCCATCAGGGAAGGAGAATCCTCAGGAGTCTTCCTGACTGAAGAAGCCTGGTTGCAGATCACTGCCGGTGACGATAAGGACAAGACCATCCGGGAGGACCAGGTATTATTTACGGTGAACGGTAGAAACCAATACAACAGGATGGTCAGTTACAAGGGTCAGGATATTTACATCCGCTGCAACGAGTTTGTTCCTGATGCCGCCGACATGATTGTAGCCGATCCCAATGGTTTGCCGGCTGCAGAGTTCATTTATTCAGTTGCAGGTGATCCCACTTATATTGTCATTGCTGCCCATGAGAAGAAATTCATTGGTTCTCAGCTGTTTACTTTCGACACAAACTCAGTTGACACATCGGTAGTCAGACTGATCCCTACGGATGACGGTTTGTTTTTTCAGGCTCCGTTTGTCGTTCACCGGTCAAATATGGCGAATGGATCCCATAGAGTTCTCGACCCTGACAGTTCCTACCGTTTTGAGTCCATGAACGTATACGATTTCAGAAATAACATGCTGGTCTTGAATACATTTATGCAAAAAGCCAAAATATCATTACAATCTTCACAAACCAACCAGGGTGTAAAAACAGATGCAATCAATCTGGAAATTAGCATTGGCAATGTAAGAAAAGAACTGACCATCCGGGGAAGACCGGGGTCACCAGGAAATCCACAGACTATAACAATTGAACAAATACCGATTACAATATCATATGGATCAATTTATAAGAATCTTCCATTTGAATTAAAACTTGAAGATTTCATCATAGAAAGGTATCCTGGTTCGAACAGCCCCTCCTGGTTTGAAAGTCAGGTTTATGTGATTGACAATGAGAATGAAGGTTCCGGATTGCAAAGGATATATATGAACAATGTGCTGGCATACGAAGGTTACCGGTTTTATCAGTCATCCTATGACGCGGACGAAAAGGGAACCATTTTGACGGTCAATCATGATCCGGTTGGCACTGCTGTAACTTATTCCGGGTACATGATTATGGGCTTTGGGATGATTTTAAGCCTGTTTAACCGCAAAAGCAGGTTCAGATACCTTGCAGCGCATAACAAGGCTCTGAAACAGGGAAAAAAGGCAATTATAAGCATTCTGGCAATACTGACCCTCTCGCTTGCAGCAGACGGACAAACCGGCAGCAGTCAGCAGGATCTGCATGGAATCGATCCGGATCATGCCCGGCTGTTCGGTACCCTTCTGGTTCAGGACAACGGAGGCAGGATCGAACCTGTTAATACCCTTACGACTGATGTTTTGCATAAGATCTATCGCAAGAACGAATACCGGGGCATGTCGTCCGATCAGGTATTCCTGTCCATGTTCACCGATCCGGGTACATGGCAGCATGAACCTTTGATCCGGGTACCTCATAAACAAATTCAGGAGATCATGGGTAACAGGGGAAGGCATTACGCTTTTTCGGATTTTTTCATTGACAGTAAATACATCCTTCAGGAATATGTCGAGGAAGCATATCGCAAAATCCCTGCATATCGCAGCAAATTTGACAGTGAGATGATCCGTCTTGATGAGCGGATCAATATTGCCTACCTTGTGTTCACAGGTGATCTGCTGAGGGTTTTACCAGTCCCCGGAGATCCTGCAGACAAGTGGTTCAGTTATACGGATATTCAGGGCATGATGGTTTCCGCGGATTCATTCTATATGGAGAATCTAATTCCGTTATACATTCAAAGTGTCCGTGAAAGCTTGCGGTCAGGAAACTGGGAACATGCCAATGACCTGCTGAAAAATCTGAAGGACCTTCAGCAACGTTACGCTTCGAGTGAAATATTACCGGGAGTCAGACAGGTTTCCGTTGAAATCTTTATGAATCAGACTGATGTATTCAACCGGATCTCATATGTTTATGCCGTGGTCGGTTTTATTTTGCTGCTCCTTCAGTTTGCGGGTATTTTCTTTTCCGGAATGAAACTGAAAGTAACATTTTTAATTTCAACAGCAATCATCATCATTGCATTTGCAGCACATACCTTCGGACTGGTCATGCGCTGGTACGTGTCGGGACATGCTCCCTGGAGCAACGGATATGAAGTGCTTGTTTATATTGCCTGGATTACCATTCTGGCTGGACTGATATTCTCGGGACGGTCGTCCGTTACGCTCAGTACTACATCCATTCTTGCCTTCCTGATCCTGAATACAGCCCACTTAAGCTGGATGGATCCCCAGATCACCAATCTTGTGCCCGTTTTAAAATCACACTGGCTGGTGATCCACGTGGCAACCATTACTGCAAGTTATGGTTTTCTCGGACTGGGTGCTTTGCTTGGATTCATCGACCTGGTCCTGATGGTCTTCCAGACGAAGAGAAATTACATACCTGTCGAGACGACCCTGCGCGAATTGTCTAACATCACCGAGATGTCACTGATTGCCGGTTTGTACCTTCTGGCAGCAGGGACATTCCTGGGCGGCGTCTGGGCCAATGAATCCTGGGGGCGTTACTGGGGATGGGATCCAAAAGAAACATGGACGCTCGTAACGATTCTTGCGTATGCCTTTATTGTTCATATGCGGCTGATTCCCGGACTGAAAGGGTTGTACAGTCTGAATGTAGCAGCCCTGCTCGGTTTGAGCACGGTCATAATGACCTATTTTGGCGTAAATTATTACCTTTCAGGCCTGCATTCCTATGCAACAGGAGATCCGGTTCCAGTTCCGTCCTTTGTCATCTATACGTTTGGAATTGTTATGCTGGTGGCTGTTTCAGCATTGATCAACCGACACAGACTTGAAAAAATCAAGTGCAATGACAATATTTTGAAAAAGCAGAATTCAATCAAAGGTTAAAATCAGGTACTCACTGTTAATGTTCCTGGAAAACAAGCGCTTCATAGGTGAAGATTTCAGCATCTTTCCAGCCGTTCCATTCAATCCCGGCTTTATCCCGTGCACAGTAACCCAGAAATTCCTCGGTTGACCATCCCGAATCATCAGCTACCTGAGGAAGGAAGGTTCCCGATTTGTCTCCTTTTTTGATATAAATACCGTGTTTTCCCAATACAATGTCATCTATATTCTCAATTTTTTTCAAGGGTGTGATTACTGATATTTCAATCGAGATTTCAGGAAGTTCCGAAGCAATGACAGGTGCAAACCTGTAATCGTTACATGCAGCTGCTACGGCCATGTCCTGAACCACCTTATACAAAGGGGCATCTGGATCAAACCGGCCGATACATCCCCTGAGCTTATTGTTTTTATGAAGGCTAACAAAAGCTCCCGCCGGTCTCATAAGGTTTTCCGATATGCCTGAAATCTCTGCATCAGGAATAATGCCATTCTTTACATAACCTTCTATTGTGTTCCTGGCAATTACAAGCAATGTGCTCTTCTCATCTTCGGTCAGTTTATAGTTCTCATACGCAGCTGCAGTGGGATTGTCCTGGGCTTCCCAAGTGACCACAATTGAATGATAACCCACGACACGGGATTTATCCCCGTAATAGGGTGCATCGCCGGAGTTCCGGTATGTGATCGGAACATAACTGACACCTTCCATATCAGTTGTCATATAAAGCAGGGTCAGCACGGAAGTCCATCCGCAAATGCAGGTTGCCAGATTGTAAATGCCACTGTTTTCGCTTCTGGTAATGCTGTTTATGAACACTTCCGGTTTGTTTGTGATGATCGACTCTGCTGTAAGTTTGTCAACTCTGATGGCATCATCATACCTTGGATAGTGCGAGAAATCAGTGCTGATAACAAACAGATTTGAAGGGTTCAGATAGGGGCGAAGTGCTTCTGCGATCTTCCGGCAGGTAACCTCCCTGTTCGTGGCAATCACGATGGGTAGGATCTTGAATGGCTTTTTCAGATGGTACTGAAGAAAAGGCAACTGGACTTCAAGACTGTGTTCATTGATATGGGCATCTGTCCTTGAAATGAAACAATCGTTATTTTCAACAAGTTCATTTGCAAGTTCAAGGTTAACAGGAACGATCCCGAGGGGAGTTTTGAAGTGTCCGATCGTATATATTGAAGCTCCATCGAATGAAGTGGTATGACTGGAACCTATGACGAAAATATTCTCGTATTCCTTCTCGGGATCAACCTGTACAAAACTGTTTGCAGCTGTACTGCCGGAATAAACATATCCGGCGTGGGGTGCAATGATTGCCAAAGTATTTCGTCTGTCTACCTTTAAAGTTGCATCATTAAACAATGATCCCAGCTCATCTCTGAGATCTGCAGCAGTTGCGGGATAAAACTGTCCCGCAACGGACGGCTCACGGATAACTAATTCCTGTTTTGGTGCATTCATGGTTGTTGTTGTGTTGCCTTGCGGATTACAAGTGGTTTCACAGATGATCGTTACAGTGAGAAGGACAGGCAGATAGCTCAATCTTAAAGTATACATTATCAATTGTTTGTGATATATTTCAAAGGTACGAAAAATTGATGGCAAACGGAATAAACTGCGGGATACTTTTTTTCATCTCAGCCGGTCTGCAGTCTGCAATATGAGTTCACCGGATATCAGTCTGGCTGCACATTCCATCAATGGTTTCAGATCCTCACCATCATAGCGGGAACTATCAATCGGAGGGTGTATGATCATACTGACTTTGCCTGGGAAAAGATCCAGTGTACCGGCCGGCAAAATGTTCTTTGTCCCGTTAATGGTAACCGGAAGCAAAGGGAGTTCCAGATCCTTTGCGAGCTTAAAAGCGCCCCGTTTGAATTTTCCGAGCTGCCCGTCACGGCTCCTTGTCCCTTCGGGAAAGATCACGACGGATGTTCCGTTTACCAGCTTGTTCCTGACATCATTCAGAGCGGTAAGCGCTTCTCTTTTGTGTGAGCGGTCAATGAATATGTGACCCACCTTTTTGCTGCCGAAACCAATACCCGGTATTTTCGCCAGTTCCTTTTTCATGATCCATTTTATATCTATACCCAACCATCCGTAAACCAGAAAAATATCAAAATAGCTCTGGTGATTCGGAATAACCACATAGGATGTTTTTGATGCTATATGTTCCCTTCCGGTCACTTCTACACGGATCGGGGTCAGAATGGCATTTAATCTTGACCAGAGTACACCTCCGAAATAACTTCCTGCTTTCTTGCCGAAGACTGAAGAAACGGCAACTGCCATGATACCGAAAAAAAGGGTATTGAGAACGAAAAAGGGTATGAATACCAGCCATTTATAAGGTTGATAAAGTATATAAAGTAACTTCTTTTTCACTGTTCAAGAAAAACCATTGTAACACAAAATTATGGATATTCGGAATATATCAATCATGCAATTCCTATTTTATTTTCTCCTGCGACAAATGCAAAAATAGATTCCTTGAAAAAACAAGATAATATTTTCTGATTTCGTTAATTAATAGTTAATGAAAGATTTAGCTGAAATGAATTGCGTATGATCGTCTGACAGTTGTCCGGTTAAAAAAAAATAGCGTACCTTCATTATCAAATATCAGGTCTGAACAAAGATCATGAGTTGCAGCACCCAAATTTCATCCAAATGAAAGGAATGCAGAAACCACTGCCCATAAAGCGGGATTACCTCGTTGTGGTCAACCCCAATGCCGGAAAAAGAAAAGGTCAGAAGGACTGGAAAGAGATTTCCTCCTGTTTTATGAAATACGGCTTCACCTTTGAGGCCAGATTCACCAGGGCAGTGAGACATGCCATTGAACTTACGGTTGAAGCCATTCAGGAAGGGTACAGAAAAATCATCGTGGTTGGAGGTGACGGAACCATGAATGAAGTTGTTAACGGCATATTTCTCCAGCATGTCTGTCCTACAACCGATATTGAACTTGCCATGATTACTGTGGGTACAGGAAATGACTGGGGCCGGATGTTTGGTATACCTTCTGACTACGTGCAGGCCATTCAGGTAATACGGGAACATAAAATGCATCTCCAGGATGCCGGAATGATTTATTATTTCAATGGTACCGAAAGAGAGAAAAGATATTTCATTAATATCGCCGGCCTGGGTTTTGATGCCGTGGTCGTCAGGAGGACGAACCTTCAGAAAGAAAGAGGAAGGAACGGAAAAATGCTCTATATGCTCAACCTGTTGCGGAGCCTTGTCTTTTACAGATCCACCAGCACAGAAGTTGAAATTGACGGTCTCAGGATTAAGAACAACACGTTTACCATAAGCATTGGGATCGGCAAGTATTCCGGCGGAGGGATGATGCAAACACCCAAAGCACTGCCGGATGACGGTTTGTTTGACATCACCGTGGTAAAACAAATAGGTAAGGGTGATCTGCTTCTGAACCTTAAGAAATTATACAACGGTTCCATTCTCGAACATCCAAAAATCGAAGGCTATAAGGGGAAAAGGATTGTAATCGATTCCGATCCTTTGATTCATGTGGAAGCGGACGGTGAATCGCTTGGTCATTCCCCCATTGAATTTCAGATCATACCCGCAGCTGTATATATAATTTGCGGAACGTATCCTTTATCCGGTTAGAATTTCATTTTCAGATTTTGCAATGATAACAGACCCGCATGTATCGCTCCATACATTCACAGCTGTGCGGAATCTGTCAAGCAGGGGATCAATTGCCATTACGAGACCTACAGCTTCAAGAGGGAGACCGACTACAGAAAGCACTATCGCCATCATCACCATGCCTGCCATGGGAATGCCCGCGGCTCCGATGGAAGCAAGCAATGCAGTCAGCACCATCTGGAATTGCTGAAGTACAGTAAGCTCAATACCATATGCCTGGGCAATAAACATTGCAGCTACGATTTCATACAGTGCTGTACCGTCCATATTTAATGTTGCTCCCAGCGGCAGTGTGAAACTGGATATCTTGTCCGATACCCTTGAATTGTTCTTTACGGATTCCATTGTCAACGGAAGGGTGGCATTTGATGAAGCCGTTGAAAAGGCAGTTATGAGCGGGGTTGTTACATTTCTGAAATGTCTGAGCGGGTGGATCTTGGCAAACAGAGCAATAAGTGAGGGCAGCGTAAAGCCGGCATGAATGAACAGTCCTCCAATTACAATCCCCGCATAGATGCCAAGTTTCTGCATCAGAACACCAATGTTCTCCTGTGAAGCAACCATGGGTGCAACAAGACCGAAAATTCCGATTGGGGCGAAAATCAGGATGAAACCCGTGATCTTCATCATAAGATTGAAAAGACTTTCAAAAACATTGCCCAATAAAGTTTTGTGAGATTCAGGGAGCCGTGTAAGAAAGAAACCAAAGACCAGTGAAAAGAAAATCACAGGGAGCATGTCACCCTGAGCAAGTGATTCAAAAATGTTTACAGGTACAATACTGATCAGTGTTTCACCGATTGTATTACCTGTCAGATCAGCAATATCCACATTTTCTTCAAGACTTAATCCGGCTTCATACCCCGGCCTGAATATATTGATCATTACAAGACCGGTGATTATTGCAAGTAAACTGGTTGTCAGATAGTATATTAGTGTTTTCATACCAATTCTTCCCAGATTTCCCGCACTTCCGATATTGCTGATACCTGTGACCAGACTCGTGCAGACAAGTGGTATCATGATCATTCGTAATGACCTGATAAACATATTACCGATCCATTCTATATACTTAACACCATCCGGAACCAAGGCTCCGAAAATAAATGCAAAAATCAGTGCAATCAGCATTTGCCAGGGCAGGGTGATTTTCCTGATGATGTTTCGCATGTTGAAATTATTCTTTATGCAGGTGTTCAAATATAATGATTTATCAGGAAGAACAATTTCATGATCCCAGGATCCTAACCACGCCAAATCATGTGATTTCTTTATTACTGTCATATATTTATTTGAATTATAAGCTTTTAAAAAACATTGTTTAGAAATGTAAACATAATATTCATTCAGATT
>JAFGPB010000056.1 GCA_016926205.1 Bacteroidales bacterium | reverse complement strand
TTTCGAAATATTTATTCACATTTAAACATGGCAATTATGAAAAAGGTAAAATTATTATCAGCTGCATTGGTGTTAATGTTTATGGTTCCCGTTTTCACAATGGCACAAGAAGAATCGAAATTCAGTGCCGGAGCCGATTTCTACAGCAATTATGTATGGCGTGGAAGCAAATACGGTACGGGTCCTGCTTTCCAACCCTGGGTTGATTTCACTTCCGGAGGCTTTTCCATTGGAATGTGGGGTTCTTTCGATGCACTTGGATACACCGAAGCCGATCCCTATATATCCTATGCATTTCCCTTTGGTTTGAGTTTGGGCCTGACCGATTACTACTATCCAGGCCTTCCTGTTTTCGATTTTGAGACTACGGACAGTACGGGCAGTCATGCGCTTGAGATCAATGCGGGATTTGGCACCGGTGGATTCAGTCTGGCTACAAATTACATTGTCAATAAGTCCGGTGGAGCCGGATCCTCAGGTCGGGACATGTATGTAGAGATCGGTTACAGTTTCCCGAATATCAGCTTGTTCGTGGGTGCAGGAGACGGCTGGCATACAACAGAAGGCAAGTTTGCTGTATGCAATATTGGCATAGGAACGACTCAGGAGATTCAGATTACAGAGAGTTTCTTCCTGCCCGTAAGCGGACAGATAATCCTCAATCCCGATCTGGAACAGTTATATCTGGTAGTGGGGTTCTCATTGTAAAACATCATCGCAATCATTGAATTTATGACATTGTAAGATAATCACCATAAAATAACAATAATATGACACTGAAAAAAGTTGAAGCCATCATACGCAAGACCAGGTTCAACGAGGTCAAGGAAGCTTCTTATCGGGATTTTAGCATATCCGGTACCAAATTAAACAATCACGCTCCTACAGGCCTGGGATAACCTTCAAGCTCTTTCAGATACTTGAAAAGTTCCTCATCCTTCATTTCATGTTTGACAAGGTTTCCTGTATTGAATTTGTCGTAACCGGTAAGATCCATCAACCCGTGCCCGCTGAAGTTGAACAGGATCACTTTCTGCTTTCCTTCCTCTTTTGCCTTCCTGGCTTCCCGGATCGTTACAGCGATGGCATGGTTGGTTTCAGGGGCGGGTATGATGCCCTCCGTCTTGGCGAACAGGGTTCCGGCCTCAAAACATTCGAGCTGGTCCAGTGATACGGGACGGATCAGTTTGTCATTGATCGCTCCGGAGATCAGTGGTCCGATCCCGTGATACCGCAAACCTCCCGCATGTATGGGCTCGGGGATGAAGCTGTGTCCGAGGGTATGCATGGGGAGCAACGGCGTCATTTTTGCAGTGTCTCCGTGGTCGTAAAGGAAAGGGCCACGTGTCAGAGTGGGACATGAAGTGGGCTCGACCGGAATGATGTCGATCTCAGCGCCGTGAATTTTATCGTATACGAAAGGAAAGGAAATACCGGCAAAATTGCTTCCCCCGCCTGCACAGGCGATCACCACATCGGGCTTTTTCTCTCCTATTTTCTCAAGCTGCTTTTTGGCTTCCAGACCGATGATCGTCTGATGGGTGAGCACATGATTCAGCACGCTTCCCAGACTGTAGCGCGTCTGTCCCGTGGGATCCGTCACAGCAGCTTCCACCGCTTCGCTTATTGCAATCCCCAGACTGCCTGGGGTTTTGGGATCTTTTGCAAGAATATTCCTTCCGGCCTCTGTTTCATTGCTGGGACTGGCAACACAGTTCGCACCCCATGTATTCATGAGCAGCTTCCGGAAAGGCTTCTGATCAAAGCTGATCCTGACCATAAATACTTTGCACTCAAGTCCCAGAAGTGCACAGGCAAATGCCAGGGCACTGCCCCACTGTCCTGCTCCTGTTTCGGTCGTGATCCGTTTGATCCCGAATTCTTTATTGTACCAAGCCTGTGCAACAGCAGTATTGGGTTTATGACTCCCGGCAGGCGAGAGGCTTTCATTCTTGTAATAGATCCTGGCCGGAGTCTTCAATGCAGCCTCCAGCGCAAAAGCCCTCACAAGGGGTGAGGGTCTCCAGATCGTCAGCATCTCAAGGATCCCTTCAGGAATATCGATCCACCGGTCAGTACTCACTTCCTGTTCAATCAGGTTCATGGGAAAAACCGGAGCCAGCATATCCGGGGTAATCGGTTTCCCGTCAGGTCCCAGCGGAGGTTGCAGGGGAGTTGGTAAATCAGGTGCCAAGTTGTACCACTGTCTGGGCATCTCTGACTCGTCAAGGTATACTTTCTTAATTTGCGCCATACGTACAATCAGTTAATTTTTAGTTTTCTATATCTGATCCTCTAAATTTTAAAGGGGACTAAGATATGAAAAATTCATAAAATTGCAGGAGAAATTCATATTTTTTCCGAAAACAGAAGACTATGACAATACGGAAAAACACTTTCCAAAGAAGTGATTCAACTAAAATTTCTACGTGATTGACTTCCGGGACAAAGGCTGACAGGTTTCCTTCTGGTGTCCGGGGCATGAATAGAAATCATGAACTGTTCGCATCAGTATATTCCTTTTGTCGGTTCATGCTGGTCAGCATACCTTCTTTCACCGATTTGCTGGCGCCACATTGCGTAATACAAACCTTTCAGCGAAAGCAGTTTTTCATGTGAACCGGTTTCAGTAATTTTCCCGCGTTCCAGAACATAAATCACATCTGCATGCATGATGGTCGATAACCTGTGTGCGATCAATATGGTGATCCGATCCCTGCTTCTGGAAAAATTCCTGATCGTCCGGGTGATGTCTTCTTCCGTCAGGGAGTCGAGGGAGGAAGTTGCTTCATCAAAAATCAGCAGCCGGGGATGACGCAACAGGGCTCTCGCAATTGAAATGCGCTGCTTTTCTCCGCCCGACAATTTCATGCCTCCTTCCCCAATTAACGTATGGATACCGTTTGAGGAACCTGCCAATAAAGCTTCACAGGAAGCTTCGGACAATGCTTCAAGAAGTTCTGTATCAGTGGAGTCAGCCTTGACAAACAGCAGGTTGTCTTTTATTGTCCCTGCAAACAACTGGGTATCCTGTGTAACAAACCCGATCTGTCTTCGAAGTTCGTTATAACGGATTGTAGATGAAGGATTTCCGTTAAATGAGATCTCGCCACTAACGGGTTTGTACAAGCCGACAAGAAGTTTTACCAGCGTTGATTTGCCGGATCCTGAGGGACCGACAAAAGCAATGGTATCCCCTGTTTGCACATGGAATGATATTTTGTCGATGGCATTCGAGGCTGCTGTTTTATGCCGGAAAACGACATCGTTGAAACGGATGCTGTGCAATTCGCCAACCTCCACGGGATTTTCAGGTCTCCTTTCCACTGGCCTGCCCATTAAATGGTCGAAGTTGGCGACAGAAGCTTCCACCTCCCTGTAGCTGAGAATAATAGAACCAAGATTCTGCAGCGGTCCGAATATCGAAGTGGATATGAACTGCATGGCAATGAGTTCACCGGTCGTTAAAACATTCCTGAAGATGAGCCAGAGCAATATGAACAGTATGGACTGTTTCAGAATGCTCAGCATGGTCCCCTGCAGAAAGGTCAGTGTCCGTACTTTTCTTACTTTGCTCATTTCCAGTTCAAATATCTTTAACGTATGCTCGCGCAAACGCTTTATTTCAGGGAATGTGAGGCCCAGACTTTTGACAAGCTCGATGTTCCTGAGGGATTCCGTGATAACGCCTGACATCTTGTTGGTTTCACGGTTGATGGACCTTTGTGTGGTCTTGATTTTTTTGCTGAGCAGTCCGGTCATGGATCCGAGCAAAACGATGCCTATAATAAAAACGGGGAAAAGCATCCAGTTTTTAGTGACGGCATACCAGATCAGGAATCCGATCCCTACTGCCGATGAAAACAGAATGTTGATGAAGGAATAGATGAATTGCTGTGTGTCCGTTCTTACTTTCTGCAAAATGGACAATGTCTCTCCGCTGCGTTGATCTTCAAATTCCTGGAAGGACAGGCGGAGCGTTTGCCTTAATCCGTCATTGAAGATCTGCATTCCGAATTTCTGCACCATCAGCCGTGTGAAATAATCCTGAAAAGATTTGGCGATACGGGCCAGCAAAGCAATGGCAATCGCCACTCCCAGCCAGAACAACACGCCTTTCACCAGTTCACTTTCGCTATGGCTGCCTGCCTGGGTTGCATAGTCGTCAATGATCCTGCCAAAGATCAGCGGATCGACAAGACTCAGCAGCTGGCTGATTCCTGCCAGCGACAGGGAGAGTACGATGAGCCATTGCTGCGGCTTAAGATATTTCCAGAGGATCTTCATGATGGTTCAGTTGTTAAAAGTAAGTTCTTGTTGAGGAAAATCCATTTGTTCTGGCTGCAAGAAATACCGGGAACCACAAGAATTTGACATGGCTGATCAGACCATAAACGGTATTGAAGGAGGACAAAAACAAATATTTTACTGTTTCAGGAAATCGTCAATATCCTTTTTCCTCCCCATAATAATAAAACGCATGTCTTTTTCGAGCAATAGATCTTCTTTGCTGTTTTTCATATCGACTGACAGCCATTTATCCAGCAAAGGGGTTGATTGCTTCTTGTCCGGATACTTCAAAGCCAGTATTCTAAAATCCTGGGACTGATTGATGTCAATCTGGGAATGCTTCTTTCCGATATATTCATCCGGAATGCTGATCTCGGCGATTTTGACATCATCAGAGATCGTATAGATGCTCCAGACTCCCGGCATGATAAGCTTCTCGGCAAAAGCGATTGCAGTATCGTATTCCGGATTTATTGTGTCTGAAACGCCGATCGCATTCAACACGGTTTTATGGATCAGGGCACTTTCACGACCGTATATTTTTTGAACCCCAAGCTTTTTGAGCAGCGCTGTCGTCATCACGGAAGAGCCAAAATCGTGCCCGATACATACCACAACCATGTCGCAATCCTTTAAAGGCAGCGTTTTCAAGGCGTGAATATCGGTGATATCCATGCTCACGGTATTTTTGATCTTGTCCTTGAAAAATTCGACTTTTGCCATGTCCTTATCCACGCCAATGACATCATGACCCAAAGCAGTCAGTTTTTTTGCCAGCGATGCGCCAAAATTTCCCAGTCCGATGATTATAAAGTTCATGATACAGTGATTTTAGGTAATTACTATGTTTTCTTTCGGATACCGGCATACCGAGGTTTTGCTGCTTCTGACAAAGGCGAAAAGAAGGGTCAGAATGCCCATGCGTCCCATGAACATCAGCATGATCAGCAGAAGCTTGGACGGATCAGACAGAATGGGTGTGATTCCCAGCGACAATCCGACGGTACCAAAGGCTGAAACACATTCAAAAAGTATGTTGAGCGGACCTTTATCCGGTTCAATCAGGTACATCATCAGCGTAAAGCATCCCAGGATGACCAGAGAGAGTATTATGATTGCGAAAGCTCTGTCAACCGAACGTTCATGCAGTTCTCTTTTATAGAATTCGATATGGTTTTTCATACGGGCGATCCTGAAGACGTTCAACAGGGCAATTGCAAATGTGCTGGTTTTAATGCCCCCGCCGGTCGAAACAGGAGAGGCCCCGATCCACATGAGAAACAGGGTCAGTCCAATGGCTGCAAAAGACAACTGTCCCATATTCACTGTATTGAATCCGGCGGTACGGGGTGTAACACTGCCAAAGAAGGAATGGGCGATTTTGCCGGATATGCTCATGCCCGCGAGTGTGTTTTTGTTCTCGAAAATGAGAAAAAGTACTGATCCGGCGATAATAAGGACGAATGTCGTGTAAATGACAAGCTGTGAATTGATATTGATCATCCTGGGAATGAAGTCCTTCCTTCTTCCGGATCTCAGGATGGATATGAAATTGAGGAATTTGTATTTCAGGTATGTATACAGGTTCAACAGGATCGGGAACCCGATCCCGCCAAGAATGATGAGGAAACTTATTCCATACAGAACGGGATAGGTGCTTCGAACCCTGATATCATTCATTCCATCGGTCAATGTTGAAAATCCTGCATTGCAGAAAGCTGAAACGGTATGAAACACGGAAAACCTGATCCTTTCACCCAATCCGGCGAAATATTCGGTATCAAGACTGAAGTACAGAAAGACTGCTCCGATCGTCTCAACAAGCAGGGTGATGAATACCACTTTTGCCAGGGTTTTCCTTATTTCGGAGATGTTATCCTCACTAAAGAATTCACTCAATACAAACCTTTCGGAGAAAGAAGTCGAGCCTCCCCTGAAAAAGAAGCCGAAAAAGCTTGTAAAGGTCATGATTCCGATACCACCGGTCTGTATCAGTATCAGAATGATACTCTTGCCCAGTACCGTAAACTTTGTTGCCGTGTCAACAACGATCAGTCCGGTTACACAAATCGCACTGGTGGATGTGAAGAGCGCATCAACAAAAGTTATCGGGGATGTGGTGGCATTCGGGAGTTTTAAAAGGGCTGCTCCTGTGACAATCAGAAATCCGAAGCTAAAAATGAAAAGTTGTGCCGGGTTCATTACCAGTGTTATGTTCCTGATATCGAACCGTGAAAGTTCGAGAATAAACAGTACCAGTATCAGCAGGGCATAAGAATACCGATTGCTGAGCCATCTGACATTGCTTTCGATGTTCAGGGTAAAAAGGAAAAACAAAAGCAGGCCAATTGCTGAAAAAATGAAAAAGTCAGATGTAAAACTTTGATATCCCAGACAGATTATTGCTCGCAACAGGTAAGCAAGTCCCACTGCCGTGAACAACCACTGATAATATTGCATCCCGGACTGCCCGGGAAATTGAGAATCCTGTTCAAAACCAATTTCGATCACAGCTTTTACCAACATGAACAGAAGTGCCAGCAGAAGGAAGTAATCGATAACCGGACGTATGGTTTTATTGACGAATTTTGATCTTTTTCTTGAACCAAAAAAAGGCCTGTTTGAGTACATGAATGTCTGTTTTGCAAAAGCCGGCCAAAATTACTCCGAATATTAGAATAAGCAAACTGTTCATCAGAATAAATACTCAATATTGGCAGAGAAAACGTGCGGTTTCTCCCGGAAATGCCATGTTCTATTCCGGCTGGACCACAGGCTCCGGTGCTTCCGCATCAAGACCTCTTTCTCTCCGGGCTCTTGCTTCGCAGCGATCGCAAAGATCGGTTATGTTCTTCAGCTCTCTTGCCTGGGCCACGGTACCTTCAAATATCTCTTCGGTCCTGTCGGTATTGATGTAAGAACAGTCCATATACAGATGATAACTTGTGCCGTATCTTGTCCAGTAAACGAGGTTCACGCCGTCATTAAGTGCCTCGACTTCCTGAGTCTGTTCAAGGTACTGTTCCTGGGACGGAGGATTCAAATCAACGCCCACTAAGCTGGCAATCAGCAGGGCGATGACAGCGACGGTGCCAACAAGACCTTTTTGCTTGCCGGTCAGATCTTTGTTTGTGAAAATAAGAATGACAAGGGGGAGGAAGGCAATGATGCTCATAATGGCTCCCAACTGGTTCTGAATGAAAAATTTAACCTTTTCTTTTTCTGATGCCGGATCAAGACGGTTTGACTTTTTCCAGAGGAGTGAACCGATAATTGCGAAGATCAGTGCAGCCACGATCAGTACAATGAGAATGGCAGTATGGACCGGTGGTTTTCTCAGCAGAACAATTGCTCCGATTTCAAAACCTATGGCAACAATGAATGAAACAATCGCAATTGCACGAAATGTTCTGGACTTTGCCTTGTTTTCGGCAGTGGGGATGAAGGATTCTGATTCCTTTACCCCGGATGCGGACGGTGTTTCTCCACCTTCCACCCGGGTGACTTTCTTTGAAGTTTTTTTATCAGCCATTTTTTTTCTGTTTTAATATATTTACATAGAATTCATAATGTTCATTGCGGTTCCCGTTCCGGCGGAGTCGGATCATTTTCCTTGATTCTTGTTCTGCAAATTCTTTCAATTTCGAAAACATCTGGAATTGCCGAGATATAGACAACATCCGGTACATACCGGTCAGGACCGTTTTTTTTGCTCACCATCCTGCCTGTTCTCATCTGAAGGGAAATATTGCCTTTTTGTCTGTTCCCGTTTACTGATATATCGCCTGAGAATTGCTCCCAGTCAATGGATCTTATTGTCCCGTTCATATAATGAACCAGTCTTGTCGGAGTGCCTACAAAATAACCTCCTTTTTTTAACGCTGAGCGGATACCCCATGACAACATGGCAAGACCAATCAACACAAAAATACCTATTATGATTGCGGGCAGGACAATGGGACCCAGGTTATCGGGACTTGCAACCGTAGGAACCCCGTTCACTCCAAAATGAACTTCCTTTCCGGCAAACAGGGGACCCAGAAATACAAATACAAAGATGCTCGTAAATGCCGTCCATAAAGTCCCGAAAAGAATGATGGACAATGATGTTTTAAGCGGCTGGGCACGATCTGCTTTTACGGCAAAATCTTTGCTTTCTGTACCGATATTCAGGTTTAAATCTTCAGGGATTCTGCTGCCTTCAGTCATAATGATGAATCTTCATGATGGTAGATAGAATATCGAATAAATGTAATCATTTTTTCTGCAGATCCGGTGTGCAGACGGACCCTAAATTATGAACATGCTTTTTGTATGAAGTATGGCAAACAAGCAGAAACTTTCTCTGCCTTTCTAAGGGTATCCGGTACGGTTCGTTAAACCTAAATCTGAAAGCCAGGTTGGCTTGGCATACATTTGATTTCAATCTATTTCATGGAAAGGTACCTTTCTGCATCCATTGCTGCCTGGCATCCTGATCCGGCTGCCGTGACAGCCTGCCGGTATATTTTGTCCTGTACATCGCCGCAGGCAAAAATTCCCGGGATTCTGGTCCTGGTTGTTCCGGGCATGGTTTTGAGATACCCTGTTTCGTCCGTCTCAAGATATTTTTTAAAAATACCGGAATTAGGCACGTGTCCGATTGCGAGAAAGAATCCGTCAATTTTGAGCACTTCCTCGCTTTCATCCGGCTGCCCCATTCTTTTGACAAGCACTGCTTCTTCAAGGACTTTATCTCCATGGAGTTCTTTAGTGTTCCTTTCAAACAGGATTTCAATATTGGAAGTCTCAGACACCCTTTTCTGGAGGATTTTGGATGCGCGTAGGTAATCCTTCCTGACGATCATATATACTTTTCGGCACATGACAGAAAGATAAAGCGCTTCCTCACATGCAGAATCTCCTCCGCCGACAATGGCAACATCCTTTCCCCTGTAGAAGAAACCATCACAGGTAGCACATGCCGAAACACCCGATCCCTTGAATTTCTCCTCACTTTCCAGTCCCAGATACCGTGCTGTTGCTCCGGTAGCGATGATCACTGAATCCGATTCAACAGTATGGCTGTCATCCACAACAACTTTAAAGGGAGTTCCGGAAAAGTCGGCGTGGGTCACCATGCCCCAGCGGACATCTGTTCCGAATCGTTCAGCTTGTTTTTCCAGGTCTTCCATCATCACCGGACCACTGACACCTTCGGGATACCCCGGAAAGTTCTCCACTTCCGTCGTTGTGGTGAGTTGACCACCCGGTTGTAAACCTTTGTACAGAACAGGTTTCAGGTTGGCCCTGGCAGCATAAATTGCAGCCGTATATCCGGCCGGTCCGGAGCCGATGATTAAGCATTTTACATGTTCGGCAGTCGCCTGATCATCGAAATGTTCTTTTTCCTGGCCTGCCTGAATATCCATAGATTTAAAAAGACTCATAAATACACTATAGTAAAGGTTCAAAGGAAATGCATTGTCAATAAGTGTACCAAAATCAATCAGATGATGTTTTAATCGTTTATTTAATTTATTTTCAGGAGATTGAATCCATTGAGTTCAAAGGCTGGAACCATTTGCCAGACTGACATTTCAGCAGGTCAGACTATCTGAACCCCCCATTTTCTTATGTGATTTTTCAAAGAAAAATAATTACCTTCGATGGGATATAATATATGTGATACTATTGAATATGAGAAGGATATATACAATAGGAGAGACGGTACTTGACATTTTGTTTAAAAACAATATGCCCGTAACTGCCAAGGCTGGGGGTGCATGTTTAAACAGTGCGGTCACCCTGGGACGCCTTAATCTTCCTGTTTACTTCATCGGAGAATACGGAATGGATGAGGTTGGCAATTTTATTGATGCTTTTCTGAAGGAAAACAACGTGTCGACCGAATATGTATACCGTTATTATGACGGAAAGTCATCACTTGCACTGGCATTTCTGAACCAGAATAACGATGCAAGCTATGATTTCTATAAGATTTACCCTGAGAAACGTCTGGCCGTCAATTTTCCCGAAATACATGAAAATGATATCGTCCTGTTCGGCTCGATATATGCAGTGACTTTTGAGGTGAGGGATAAATTGCTAGAGTTCATAAAACACGCAAAACGTAAAAAAGCCATTGTTATTTATGACCCGAATTTCAGGAAACAGCATCTGCATGGTTTACCTGCATTAAGACCGCTGATCTTTGAGAATTTTTCTTTTGCAGATATTGTCAGGGGATCGAATGAAGATTTTTCATTTATTCTGGGTGCCGGTCATGCAGATGATGTTTATGATGAAATTAGTGACAAATGTCAGAATTTACTATATACTTCCAATAAACAGGGAATATTTGTCAGGTCTTCCCGGGTCAAAGACATGTTTCCGGTAAAGACCATTAATCCGGTAAGCACAATAGGTGCAGGTGATAATTTCAATGCCGGGATTGTTTATTCACTGTATAAATATAGCATTGGTTATAAAGAGTTGCCAAACCTTGATCTGGAAACATGGAAAACCATAGTGGGCAATGCAGTGGAATTTGCCACGCATGTGTGTCTGAACTATGACAACTACATCTCAAAGGAATTTGCAGGAACATATCGTCTTGAACAATGAATGTCTGACAGGTGCCTGCAAGGGATAAAAAAGCGCTGGGGATCAGGCTGCAGGCTCAATACCAGGTAAAAATCCGTGACCGGTGATTCAGGACCGGTTTGACAACAACCGGTCAATTTCCTGTATTTGTTCGGTGCTCAGTGGACTGGAATCTTTCAGCAGTGTTGTGATGATAGTCATTTTGGCTGCTCCTTCCAGCACTTCCAGCCTGTTAAATGCAGAAAGCAGGTGCTCTCCAAGGCATACCACACCATGATTTTCAAGAAGGATCACATTTGCATGGGAAGCTGCCATTGCAACATTGTTCGCTAGTGTTTCACTCCCCATAATTGCATACCCTGCAACAGCAGGTGCGCCAAGAACAGCTGTTGCTTCTGCGATCAGGTGGCAGTTGATTTTCAACTTCATGGCTGTGAACGTCGATGCAAGGGGAGGGTGGGCATGGACAACGGCTCTGATATCGGGCCTTATTTTATAGAGTGCCAGATGCATGGCACTCTCGATGGCTGGTTTGAAGATTGATGCATGATGATTCCCATCTTCGAAGGAAAGAAATCCGATTTGTTTCTTTCTGACCCGGCCTTTGTCAATGGATGAAGGTGTGATAAAAATACCGTGTTGCAGTTTTACACTCACATTTCCTCCAAGAGAAGTGGTAAGGCCTTTTTTATATAGCCTTCGCATATAAAATGCAACTTCTTTTCTGATGTCATCTGGTTCTTCTCTTAACATGTCTGTGAATCTTTTACGAGATCAGTGAAACCGTTAACATTCCCTTCGAAATCATTCCCTGTCAGGACTCCTGGCAATTCTATCGTGAAAGCCGGTTTCACCGGAAGTTTCCTTTCAATCCCCGATATGGAAATGACTTACCGGGGGAAGATGTATCGGGACTTTTCAGGCAATAATACTGCAGATGCGGTTTGAGAAGGGTGTTAAAATCCCCTGCCTCTCCTCATTTCGCGGAAAGGAAGTGCAGGAGATCTGTAAAATCCGCGATCCCGGCGATCGAAGCCAAAGTGCATTCCCCTTTGACCATAAAGGTATGGACTTCTGCCTTGTCCTGCGCGGTAAAAAGACTTCTGTTCGTCGGTAAGAACGTTCAGAACTTGCTGTTCATGAGCAATGGCCTTTTTACTCATTTCAGTGGTCAGTTGTCCGATTTCATCGAGCTTTTTGTTGATCTGGTTCAGATCCGGATTTTCGGATGACCTTAATTTCTGCAATTCCGCCCTTTTAATGGCGAGATCGTTACGCAGGTCCGTCATTTCCTTCTGGTGTTCGGACCTCAGCGTTTCAATCTGCTTTTCCTGATCTTCTGACAGATCAAGACCGCGGTATGCATTCCATCTCATTCCCGGGTGAAAAAGCGAATCCGCACGAGTGCTGAACCTCGGCTGTGCAAGAACAGTCGTGCCTGTAATGATCAGTGCGATCAAAGGCATCAATTTCGTCAAACTGTAAAATTTGTTATTCATAATCATTATCATTTGAGGGTTATGTTTATTGTGAATTTTGATTCACGATTTTATGGTTGGGTATTGGGCAATTGCATGATTCAGAATTTACAAAAATCATGCAAAATCTTTCTTGAACTATGTTTTTTAACAGTTTTTAAGATTAATATGCAATTGCATCCGGACAGGGGTTGTTTCCGGGCGACTGTACCTGAAATCCAACAGGCTTACAGGTCATCAGCGACATCCTTCAGCAATTGTATCGCTTCGTCATTGTTCTTTTCTTCCGTCAGATCAAATATGCTGATATATTTGTTTTTATGTTGGACGATACGGTTGTCAAGGATTGAACCGATCCGGTCCATACTGAAATGCGCCTGCAGCATTCTCCCAAAAGTAAAATCACTGATTTTTTTTGACTCTCCTGTCAGACAATTGGAGTTGTACCGGATCAGTTCAACCAGTCCCTCAACAGGTCCTGCTGACAAATGGAAACCGTTCCGGCTTGTCGATACGTTTTGCAGTCCGTATACAGTTCTGTTCACATAAAGGATGTTTCGGAGGCTTCCGGGTTTTGCTTCAGCAGGATTGGTCTTTCCGATGAAATGATTACGGGCACGGTGCCAGTCGAGATCCCCTGCAAGCGTAAAGGCAACGATGGAACATGCCTGATCCGTATAATGTGACAGTTGCCGGGGATGAAAGCCGTTAACGAGGTATACCTCTTTACCGTTGATGATTGTCTTGGCACAATACGTTCCGGGAGCCAGCCTCACAATCAGGCTTTTTTGCCAGAGTTCATCGAGCGTCAAAGGATTGAACCATGCAAACTGCTGCAGGAATTCTGCTCCCCCCAGCATGGTTACAGACGAAACGGTACTTCCGAAGACCGATGCAAATTTTTCTGCAGCAGCTTCAGAGATGTGAGCTGTTGCGTTTGAACTTAGTGAATTGATTACTCCGTAATGCCGGGCGATAATATGATAACTCTTCAGGTATTGTGAGGAAAGGATCCGGATATCCCGGATTCTGAGGCTAAATTTCGTAATTTCATCACAGGTTGTGTTCAGTATGGCTTTAAGATTGAGGGAATCGGACCTGCATGTGAGCTCTGGTTTCATAAAGAACAGGAATTCATGATTGAGATTGTCTCTTTTCTTGCAGGAGTAAAATTCCTGATATTCAACTTTCTCTTCCTGTGCCAGCTGGATGTAATGGATGACCCTGTTCATCAATTCTTCACGGGTTAAATCATCATTTATCATGTTTCTGAAATATTTATGGCATTATTCTTGCATCACATTGTAAAAATACATGATGTTTGTTAATAACTCAAATGGTTTCATGAACCGGAAGTTTAAATTATCAGGTAATTTTGAACACGGCAGTTCTGCTTGCATAGTCAGCGGAGCAGACATGTCATGAAGATTTCTAAAACATAAAGTTTTTTTCAACGTACACTATACTGAAAATAATGATGAACATGCGTTCGCGATCAGGATCATACGAATTACTTCATACAGTTGACGGATACAACAGGCTCAGCCTCAGAAAAGCCTGGTCAGGTGCAAAATCAGCCTTAATGAAGATCAGGTTTGACCGGCTCAAGTTAAGCTATGGTGATTCGCGTATTGACTACAGGGACGAACAGAAAAGACGATTTTCGGAAGGACTTAAGATCTGCCGCTAATTTCAGCCGGCACTTTATACCTGCTATTTTAAATGATTCAAACAGGCTGTAATAAAAATGCAGCCTGTTTCTTTTTATTCGATAATTTTCAGTTCTGTCCTTCGGTTTTGTGCCCTGTTTGCTTCAGAGTCATTTGATGCAATGGGTATATTCATTCCATATCCGCTGTATGTGAGCCTGTCACTGTCGATCGAAGCATTGATCAGGTATTCGGCAACGATTCTTGCTCTGTTTTCCGACAGAACCTGATTGTATGACGCATTGCCTGTATTATCTGTATGCCCACTGATTTCTATGCGGACCTCAGCGTTTTCCTGCATGAATTTCACGATCTTCATCAGTTCGGCTTCCGATTCCTTCTTTAACGCAAAGGAATCGGTTTCGTAAAAAATGTTTTTCAGGACGGTACTAACACCAACCTGCAGCGGTTGCAGAGGTATGTCTTTAAGAAAGGGATCATCTACCTGGTATCTGTCCAATAGCGCAAAATTCTCCGAAAAAAACAGGTACCCCTCTTTGGAAACGTTTAACATATAATTATGGTCGGTCGGTATGCACACCAGAAATTCTCCCGTGATGCTGTCGGAATGAGAAATATTAATTACATTACCGGTATTCAGGTCGGTGAGCTCAAACTGTGCTTTCAGCGGTCTGTCATTTTTTGCATCGAATATTTTGCCCTTCATATAGGTGACCATATCCGGCCGTATGTGCACAGGCATCTCAAAAGTGAAGATGTCCTTGCCCTGCCGGGCATCAATATCAGATGAATAATAGGCTTTATCACCGCGTGAATTTACAATCATGCCAATTTCATCTCGGTTCGTGTTGATTGGATAACCCAGATTTACAGGTCTCTTCCAGTTTCCGTCAGCCTGAAGTTGTGACATAAAGATATCGTAACCGCCCATTCCGATGTGTCCGTCAGATGAAAAATACAAAGTTCGGCTATCGGGATGAATAAAGGGTGACATTTCAATGCCGACAGTATTGATTGAATCGCCCAGATTTACCGGGACGGTCCAGTTGCCTTTTTCATCCCTGTTTGATACCCATAGATCATGCGATCCTTTTCCTCCGGGTCTGTCACTTGAGAAATACACGGTACGGCCGTCAGATGAGAGCGAAGGCTGGGTCTCCCTGTATGCAGTGTTTACCGGACTGCCCATATTAAGGGGTATTGACCATTGATTGCCTTCCTTTACCGAATAATACAAATCACAGCGGCCCAATCCATCACTCCTGTTGCATGCGGTAAAAACCATGAAGCGACCGTCACCGGAAAGTGCCTGTGCACCTTCGTTGTCATTTGTATTCAGGGGTTCCCCGGCATTCAGCATGAAGGTCCAGCCTTCATCCCGGTAATGACTGATAAAGAAATCCTCCTGCATTCTGTTGATGAATTCATGGCTTTTCAGCAGCCGGGTGATCACAAGGATCTTTTCATCGGCGGAAAGGCTCGGCCAGTATTCATCATTTTCGGTATTAACGGAGGGACCCAGATTGACCGGTTTGAATTCAACAGGACTGTTGATCGCGTGAATGGCGAAGTCGCATCTTGCGATGCCATCCTTTGCTTTAACGGTGTTTGCAGTGTTATCCTGACTGATTTCCAGATACTTTTCATATCTTAATTTTGCATCACGGTACAGGGCTTCTTTGTATTCCAGGTTGCCGAGCCTGATCCATCCGTATGGGTAATATGTATCGTTGATCGCAAATGCCTGGCGGTAGGTTCTGATGGCATCATGAGGCTGATCGTTGTCCTCATACACTTCGGCCAGAACCAGGTATGCATCAATAAACCGGGCATCCTCATGTATGGCTTCAAGGAGTTTGTTTATCGCATTTGTGTAATTGTTAAGGGAATAGCTTCGGATGCCATTGTTGTATGCTTCGGCAGCCTTTCTGGAGCGGGTGGGCGGCTGATCCTGGGACACGAGTATTCCCGGCTTTGCAATCATGCACAAAAGCAACAGGATGAAGCGAAGTTTCTTCATTTAACGGACGGTTTTGGCTTCCATTTCATTCCTTAACGAATCCGGGAGCTGACAAATTATGTTTTCTTCAGGAAATTCAGTAACGACATCAGTCTTTGACTTTTTTTGGGAGTTTACGTTGAAAGGACTGGTATGTTGCCCTTCTCCGGACAAAAAACGATTTAATGCATCATCTTCATAAAGAAAATCGGCGAGCAGCCATTTTTCGGGATCTGCCTCGAGGGCAGTCACGGTTCCTGGCAGTTGAATGGCCCAGCTGACATTGTTTTCATTTTGCCTCAGGGTGATTATGGTATCCTGATCAATGGTAGTGATCCTGAAATCGATTGGGATCCTGAACAGAGGTGTTGCTGATGTGGTTTTCTGCATGGCACTGATGGTCAATGTGTCATTATGGTGTTGCCAGTGCAGGCTGACAACGGGATACCCTTCTCCAAAATACCATTGATTGAAAAAATCTGCAAAGTCCATACACGTTTTTTGTTCCAGAAGGTTTTTGAAATCCATTGCGGTTGCAACGCCGTTTCCATATTTGCTTAAAAAATCCCTGAGGATTTCAAAAAAAAGCTCGTCATCATTGATTTCGTGCCGGATCATATGCACGATTGCCGCACCTTTTTTGTAAGAAAGCCTGTAGTCGAAGATTCTGCTTTCAGAACGCGCATCGTTTTCCGGAACATAAACACTTCCGTCATCACGGAATTTTACAATCATATGGGCATTGCCCATCCACCGGTCCGCATCTTTCTGAGAGACAAGATGTTCATAACCAAGATATTCTGCATAACTGGCAAATCCTTCATTGATCCAAATATCCTGCCATGCAGCGCATGTAACGTGGTTACCGAACCATTGATGTGCCAGCTCATGCGCAACCAGCGTAAAGGAAAAGTCTTCCAGTGTGGTCATGGTCTGGTGTTCCATTCCTCCCCCGGAAGGCACGATACAATGACCGTATTTTTCATCTCTGAATGGATATGGCCCGAAAAGGCCGGAAAACAACCGGATCAGATCGGCCGTTATGTCGATCTGCGATCTGCTTGACTCCAGATACAGGTCATGGTCATAAATGTAATTCTGAATCAGAAGCGAATCACCCTCCTGCCCGAATCCGGCATAGAATGAATAATCCCTGTATTCGCTTACTGCAAAGGAAATTAAATAATAAGCCACCGGATACCGGCTTTTCCACTCATGTCTGATTTTTTCGCCGGGTAAAAGCCTTTTTGCAGTAAGCAATCCGTTTGAACCTGCTTTCAGGTCTTTATCAGTCGTGATGAAAACATAAACCGAATCTGCTTTGTCGGTCAGATCCTGTTTACAGGGAAACCAGACACATGCAGAAAAAGGCTCTGAAATTGTCCATGTCACCCTTTTATTCCACCTCCGGTCAATTGCGTTGTACATACCTGCAAAACTGCTTTTGCTTGAGACACTCCCGCTGTAGAAAACCTGAACAGATAAATCTGTTTCGTCTGACAACCAGAACGGAGCATTAATGAAGAGCCGGTCATTCTGATGTACATAATCCGCCCATTGCCCGTTGAGAAGCACAGAATCCGCATGAAGATTGTTTCCCATGTCCAGAATGATTTGCCTTGTGCCCGGGGTCCTGACTTGTAAATGCACTGTACCGGATCCTGAAATGTATGTTGAACTGTCATTGACTTCGAGGTCAATAAAATAAAACTTTACATCAAAGTTGTCAGTTTCGGTGATGCTGTTCAGATCCGGCATCCCACTTGCGACACTTTCGATTTTCAAGTTGCATTGCGGGCGGATCCAGGAGTGGAACAAGATTGCAAGAAGGAGGGTTGTTGACAGTACTGTATAGTATTTCATACCTTCAGGAAGATGATTGTATGTTAAAGGTATAAATAATATCATTCTGCTGAAACCAGGGAAGTTTTTTGAAAAGAAAATCCCGGACATGAAGAATATCCGGGATTTCATCATCTTAAACTAACCAAACCCTATAAAATGAATGTGAAGTT
>JAFGPB010000055.1 GCA_016926205.1 Bacteroidales bacterium | reverse complement strand
GAGCCATGCTTAGCCGCAAAATTATCAAAAAGATATTACAATTAACAGGAGTGCTTCTGTTAATCGTCATCACCCTGCCTGCGATTGCCTATCTATTGTTGCAAAGCAGCAGAATCCAGACCCGTGTTGCTACTGCAGTGACCAGAAGCATAGCAAAGAATATAAACACCGAATTCACAATAGGCAAGGTTGATATTTCTTTTTTATACCGTGTCAGACTGAATGATGTGTTCCTGGAAGACGTTTACGGGGATACCCTGATATATGCCGGAAGTATCATAGCAGGCATCAGGAATATCAATCCCTTTAACAATTCAGTTTCCCTTGGAAGCATTGATTTTAATGATGCACTGATCAGACTTTATATCGACTCAACCCGGACAGCCAACATCAAGTACTTTGTAAACCAGTTAAGAGGTCAGAAGAAGAAAGACAGTAACTGGAATGTCAGATTGAGCAACATCAGAATCAACAGCAGCAGGTTCGATTTGCACAGTTATTTCCAAAAAAACAAGGAGTACGGGATCAATTTCAGAGATTTAAAAATTTCAGAAATTGATGCTGATATCAAGCAGTTCAACCCTTCTGCAGATTCACTCTTCTTTTACATTAATTCACTCGCGTTCAGGGAAGTTTCAGGCTTTAAACTTGAAAATCTGACGGCTGGTTTCAGTCTGGGCAAAACCTTTTTGAGTTTCCGCGACCTGAAGATCGAAACACGGTCTTCCGGCATAAACGCAAATGAAGTCTCCCTTTCTTTCGACCGGTGGAGCAAATTCAAAAAGGACTCGCTTTTCGCGGGAGTGCACTTTTATGTAGACCTTGAAAGCTCATCCCTGAACCTTGCCGATCTGGGCTATTATGCACCCGTTTTCAATAACACTGTTCAGAATGTTTCACTGACAAGCAAAATGACAGGTCCGCTTAACAACATTAAAGGCAGGAATCTTTCCATCGGGTTCGGAAATTCTTCAAAATTGCAGGGTCAGATTGATCTCAACGGATTGCCTGAAATCCATAAGACTTTCATTTATGCTGATATTGATAAGTTTGAAACAACCGCAGAGGATTTGAACTCCCTTTCCCTCCCGGGACAGAAATCGCTGTCGTTGCCGGATCAGTTGCATACACTGGGTATGTTAGCCTACAGCGGGAATTTCACAGGATTCATTGACGATTTCGTGGCATTCGGCAATTTACAGTCTGATCTGGGTAAGATCAGCACAGATTTGCTCTTCAGACCCGATACATTGAATCATGTGAGCTTCAGCGGAAGGTTCACGGCAGATGAATTTGACCTGGGAAGGATGATCGATGCATCTGACAAAATTGGCAAAATAAGTCTCTCTGCAAATGTCGACGGGACCACCTCAGAAGCCAGCCCGATCAGTGCAGTTATGAACGGGATCATTCATCAGTTTGAGATAAGAGGCTACAATTACAGAAACATCAATCTCAACGGAAATCTGACCAACCGTGAATTTGACGGATCTGTCAACATCAACGACCCGAACATCGAACTTGAGTTCCTCGGTGGTGTGGATTTCTCTGATTCCATACCGGCATATGATTTCACTGCAGACGTTTCACATGCCAACCTTTATGAATTGAATATCGACCGGTCCGAACCGGATTTTACAGCATCCTTTTACATGATCGCAAATGCCAGAGGCCAGTCTGTCAACAACGTAAATGGAGAGATCACATTGCTCAACTCACTGTTCAGAAAGCAAGACAGGGAACTAAGGATACAGGATTTTACCATTCATACCAGCAATGCAGCCGACTCAAACCGCGTGCATATCCGGTCGGATTATATCGATGTTGATATTACCGGTGATTACGAACTTGATAAGGTCAATGAATCTGTTCATGATTTCTTTTATTCCTATCTTCCGTCGCTGGCCGATACCGGTTTTCACTCTGATACACTCGTACAAAACAGGTTTAAGCTGGTGGCTAACATAAAGAACATACAACCGATCTTCGATATGTTCCTTCCTGAATTTCAGCTTGCTGAAAAGACAACCGTGGAATGCGCCTATGCACCGGACAATCAGAATTTCAGTTTGTTCCTGCATACAGCAGGATTTGGCTTTGGGAACATCACCTGGAATGATCTGAGCATGTCCGTCATAAGCGACAGCAATATGCTTAACCTGGAAGCCGGCGGTTCAAACCTGATGCTTGGTGACCAGATCAGCCTGGATAATTTCACAGTTTTCTCCGATGCAGGAAGCGATACCCTGAATCTGGAAGCAAGATGGAACAACTGGCGCGACTTGTTGTATCGTGGCAATATCCGGGGTTTTGTGCAAATCAGCAGATTATTGAACCATCCGGAACCTCACGTCGAAGTCTTCATAAGACCGACAAGTTTTTACGCCAACGATTCATTGTGGAGCATATCTGCCGGAAAAATCACCGTTGACTCAAGCAACCTGAGATTCGAAAACATTGAAGTCAGTCACAACGATCAGTCCTTCAACCTTCAGGGTACGGTATCTAATGATCCTGAACAGACCCTTGAACTGATTTTCAACCAGTTTAACCTGGGAAACCTGAAGGGGCTGACAAAAAACCACGGTTATGAAATTTCTGGTATACTTAACGGAACCGCTTCATTTTCCAGCTTGTATGTTAATCCCCTTTTTACAAGTGGACTGACCATCGATGGACTTGCCATCAACAATGAAGTGCTTGGAAATTCTGAAATTAACGCTACGTGGGTAGACACGGAGCATTCCATCCTGTTGGATGCCTACACCATGCACGACAATCGCAGGACGATTGACATCAGGGGCAACTATACTCTTGGTGACCCTTCGGGTTTAGATTTTGATCTGTACCTGGATCAATTCAGGATTAGTCTTCTGAATCCATATGTGGAAAAGATTTTCAGTGATCTGGACGGCAGTGCCACCGGTCATATTACACTTACAGGAACAACCAGCCAACCTCTCCTTAACGGAACAATAGATTTTCAGAATACAAACTTTGCCGTCAATTACCTGAGAACCCGCTATAATTTTACGCATCAGATCGAAATTGCAGACAACAACTTTCTGCTTGATAACATTCTGGTCCGTGATGCCAGGTACAATACCGCAAATCTTACCGGTTCCTTCAAAAGCAATTATCTGAAGGACTTCACACTGGATCTGACAGTCAGGTCAAATAAACTGATGTGCCTGAATACGAGCCAGAATGATAACAGTACATTCTATGGTACTGCCTATGCTGAGGATCTTCTGCTGACCATAAAAGGTCCCCCGAAAAACGTAACCATTGATGTTTCGGCTTCAACAGCAGAAAATACGGTCATTCACATACCTTTGTCAGATGAAAGGGAACTCAACGAATATAATTTCATCACAATCATCACTGAAGATGAGGAGGATGAACCTAAAGAAAAAATATCTGAATATCAGGTAGATTTATCCGGACTGCAGTTGAATTTTTATCTTGGTGTTACTCCTGATGCAGAAATCCAGATCATCTTTGATCCAAAGCTGGGTGATATCCTGAGCGCTAAGGGAAATGGCAATCTGGATATGAACATCAATCAGGGCGGGGATTTTATGATGTATGGTGACTTCGTGATTGAAGAAGGTGATTACCTGTTTACTCTGCAGAATTTTATCAATAAAAGACTTACGATTGAACAGGGCGGAAGCATCCGGTGGAATGGTGACCTGCTGGATGCGACCATCGATGTGCTGGCTTATTACCGGACCAAGGCATCCCTGAGTGAACTGCTTGGCAGTGAGGACGATCGCATGGTCGTGGTTGACGACCGGCTGACCATGACGGGCAGACTGATGGCTCCTGATGTAAAATACGACATATACCTTCCCACTGCAGACGAAAGCGACCGGCTGAAAGTCAGAAATGCAATCTCCTCCAACGAAGAGCTTGTGAAACAGTTTATCTCAATTCTGATACAAAACCGTTTTGTGCTTTCCAGTGAGAACCGGGGACAATTGTTATCCGGAACATCCGCATCGCCTTACACCAATGTGGCAGGTGTCAATGCCAGTGAATTTCTATCCAATCAACTGAGTCATCTGCTCTCCCAGATCAGCAATGATGTTGACATTGGCATCAATTACCGGACAAATCGTGAGCTGAAAAGCGATGAAGTTCAGGTTGCCCTTGAAACCCAGCTTTTTAACGACCGCCTGACGATCAACGGAAGTGTGGATGTTTCAACAAATGCTGCTGCAATCGAATCCGACAATATTGTGGGCGAATTTGACATCGATTACAAACTCACATCCAATGGCAAACTCAGACTCAAAACATACAATCATGTCAACAACGATATTGTCTCTGAAAGTACATACACACAGGGATTCGGCATATTCTACAAAGAAGAGTTCAATTCTCTGAGGGAACTGTGGAAACGTTACCTGCAAAACATTTTCGGTCGCAAGGAAGATGAAGTTAAAGTCGAAACTCCCACATCTGATCAATGATGATTCGTACATCATGGTTAATAAATAGCCGGAAAAAATAATCCGGGATATATAACGTTTTAATAATTTTAGCGAAACTAAAATTGAATACCATGTTGTTGTATGTATTATTGCAAAATCTGACACCCACTGTTGTAGATACTGCTGCCTTTGATCCCGGTACCACCGGAACATCGGTATCTTACCTGGATCTGGCCATTAAAGGTGGATGGGTGATGATTCCCATAGCCCTTTTGTCGATTGTGGCTGTATATATTTTTATTGAAAGGTTTGTGGCAATCCGGAACGCAGCAAAGATTGATCAGAATTTTATGAACCGTATCAAGGATTACATACATGACGGAAAAATTGAGTCGGCAACAGCCCTGTGCCAGTCCACAAATAATCCGCTCGCTATGATGATCGAAAAAGGTGTGAGCCGGATTGGAAGGCCTTTAAACGATATCAACACGGCTATTGAAAATATCGGACAGGTTGAGGTCTACAAGCTTGAGAAAGGCCTGCCCATTCTTGCTTCCTGTGCCGGCGGCGCCCCCATGCTGGGCTTTTTTGGAACGGTCCTGGGAATGGTAAGAACTTTTATGGATATAGCAAGTGTCGGGAACAGTCTGGATGTAGGTCTGTTATCCCAGGGTATCTACATTGCACTGATCACGACGGTTGGCGGACTTCTTGTGGGTATCCCTGCTTTTTTTGCATACAATTACCTGGTAGCCAGAGTTGAAGAACTCGTAAACAAGCTTGAGGCACATACCATGGAATTTATGGACCTGCTCAATGAACCGGTTAAAAGATCATAAAGAACAGTTGTAATTATGGCCATAAAATCCAGAAATAAAATTGAAGTAAGTTACAGTATAGCCGGTATGACAGATATTGTCTTTCTCCTGCTCATTTTCTTTGTACTCACTTCAACACTTATTGCACCCAATGCCCTGAAAGTCCAGCTTCCCCAAAGCAACAGCCAGGTAGCTGCAAAACCGCTAACCACGGTGTCCATCACCAGGGATATTCAGTTTTATGTTGAAAAAACGCTTGTCAATCCTTCACAACTGGAAGCCATGCTGGTCAACAGGCTGAAATACCGTGAAGATCCTACGCTGGCAATCCATATTGACCGAAGCGTACCGGTAGAGCATCTTGTGTTCGTCATGAATATTGCCAAAAGAAACAACTTCAAAGTCATCATGGCCACCAGTCCCGAATAAAAGCATGCCTCCCCATGTCAGAAAGAAGTTATGGCATAATAGGAACCCTCATCATACACAATATCATTCTGCTGATATTGATTTTTTCATTCCTTGCATTGCCAAACCGTTCCTCCTCTGAAGGAGCGCTTATTATCAATTTCGGGGAAACGGAAACCGCAGGCGGACTTCTGGAACCTGCAATAAATAACCTGCCTCTCAGTCAGCCTGCCGCTGCACAGCAGGAGCAGTCGACTGAGATCGTGGAAGACGGTATACTGACGCAGGACTTCGAAGAAGCACCGGCGGTAAGGAAGCAAGAGGGTAACACGGTCACTGAAAAACAACCGGAAACCAGAACAGCGGAGAAAAAGCCTGCAGCGGAACAGGAAACTGCAAAACCTGCACCGGTTGTAAATCCGAGAGCCCTTTATTCCAGCAGAGGTGCTTCTGCAAGCGAATCCGGATCTTCAGAGGGAATCTACCAGGGCAGCGGTAACATGGGAGATCCTCAGGGCGCACCTGAATCAGACGATTATACCTTCGGTCTTGGAGGCTCATCCATTGGATTCAGTCTGGACGGCAGAAATCCGATATTTCTGCAAAAACCTGAATTTAGTGTTTATACGGAAGGGATCATTGTGGTTGAAATCACGGTCGACAGAAATGGCACAGTCATCAGTGCAACTCCCGGGATAAAGGGATCAACGCTGGTTGACAACACCCTTTATGCAGCTGTCAGAAAAGCAGCGCTTGAATCCAAATTCAATGTCAAAAACGATGCCCGGGAAAGACAGATCGGCACGATCACCTATCACTTCAAACTGGAATGAGGAAGCAGCTGATAGTTAACAGTGAAAGGTAAACATTTTGATTACCAAGCAAAAAGCGGATAATCCTTCATGATCCGGTTGACCTTTTCCTTTACTCCTGAAATGACCCGGTCATTTTCTATGTTCAGAATAACTTCATTGATCAGGCCGACTATGGTCTCAATTGTATCTTCCTTTATTCCGCGTGTTGTAATTGCGGGAGTTCCGACCCGGATTCCCGATGTTGAAAAGGGCGAACGTGAATCAAAAGGGACCATGTTCTTGTTGAGGGTGATATCCGCTTTAACAAGTGTGTTTTCCACCATTTTACCCGTAATATCAGGGACTTTGGTCCGAAGGTCAATCAGCATGGAATGATTGTCGGTACCGTTGGAAACTACTTTGTAACCTTTATTCATAAAACCCTCGGCCATAACTGCAGCATTCTTCTGCACCTGCCTGACATATTCAGTGAAGGAATCTGCAAGTGCCTCCCCGAAAGCAACAGCCTTTGATGCAATGACATGTTCCAGCGGGCCGCCCTGACAACCCGGGAAAACAGCCATATCCAGAATGTTTGACATCATTCTGATCTCACCTTTGGGATTTGTAAAACCCCATGGATTCTCAAAATCCTCTCCCATCATGATCAACCCTCCTCTCGGACCGCGCAATGTTTTGTGCGTTGTGGTGGTCACGATATGGCAATGCGGAAACGGATCATTCAACAAGCCTTTTGCTATAAGTCCTGCCGGATGGGCAATATCAGCCATCAGCAAGGCTCCGGCAGCATCCGCAATGGAACGCATCCTCTCATAGTCCCAGTCCCTCGAATAAGCCGATGCTCCGGCGATGATCAGTTTTGGCTTTTCCTGCAGGGCGATTTCCTCCATTTGGTTATAATCAATGTATCCTGTGTCGGGATTAAGGTGATAGGGTACAGGCCGGTACAATATACCTGAAAAATTGACCGGTGAACCGTGAGACAGATGTCCCCCGTGTGACAGATCCAGTCCCATAAACTTGTCTCCCGGATTCAGTAAAGCCAGCATCACTGCTGCATTGGCCTGTGCTCCTGAATGCGGTTGCACATTTGCCCATTGCGCATGAAACAGTTCTCTGATCCGGTCAATGGCCAGTTGTTCTGCCTCGTCGACAAACTGACATCCGCCGTAATATCTTTTACCCGGTAATCCTTCGGCATATTTGTTCGTAAGGCATGAGCCCATCGCTTCAAGCACCTGATCGCTTACGAAGTTTTCGGATGCTATGAGTTCAATGCCATGCATTTGCCGTTCCTTTTCTTTTTTTATGATCTCAAATACCTTTAAATCTCTTTCCATGGATAATAAATTTATATCGTGAACAGAAACCGTTTTCTGTAAGGTAAATCCGATAAGCGAATTGTAATGTGACACTCAAATATAATGTTTTGCATATGAGTAAAAAAATAAATCCAAACAAGTTTATCAGAAAATAATAGGATTTGAATTTCAGTTCACTATAATTTCATATATTTATTTGAATCCAATATTATACAGTATGGAAGTCAAGGAAATTCCAAAAAACCGCCCTGATACCTTAACGGTTGTCTGTATCCTGAGTTTTGTTGGTCTGGGCTGGCGTATTTTCAGGTCCCTGATGGACGCTGTCGCAGGTACTTTCACATCAAACCTGACTTTTATACTGGATGACGTTGTCCAGGACCTGGAGTCAGAGGATGAACCTTTCACAAGTTTTGCAGCAGGTATAATGACTGCAGTCCAGAAACTCATGGAGAACATTTCCGTAATTGCACTGATCAAAATCTTATGCTCCATTTTGGCCCTTGTCGGTGTCATTCTGATATGGAACTTAAGGAAACCGGGCTTTTACATATATGCTGTATTCAGAATCCTGATCCTTCTGATACCGGTCATGGTGATGGGGATGAACATTATTTCCCTTTCCATGGTTGCATCGGGAACCGTATTTACGGCGCTTTTTATTGTTTTGTATGCGATACACCTGAAGTATTTAAAATGAGCTCTATCCATATTTTCTAAATCTCAAAATCAAATTGCATGAAACTTACAATTAAACATCAGGACAGGTATTCACGAGGTGAATTGATCCTGCGTACACTTTTCGGATGGCTTTACATCGCATTGCCTCATGGTTTTGTTTTGTTCTTTGTGGGCATCTGGGCCTCCATTCTGAGTTTCGTTGCATTCTGGGTCGTGTTGTTTACCGGACGATACCCACAAACCATGTTTGCGTTCCAGACAGGATTTATGCACTGGAGGGTAAGATTGAATGCCCGTTTCATGAATGTGTCAGACGGATATCCCCCTTTTGGTATCCGTGCTCAGGATGAATATGTTAATCTTGATATACCTTATCCTGAAAAACTAAGCCGTGCAATTTTGTTGTTAAGAATAATCTTCGGTTTTTTTTATGTGCTCATACCTCACGGTTTTGTTTTGTTGTTCAGGGCTATAGCCACATATGTTGTGATATTCCTGGCCTGGTGGGTGGTTTTATTTACCGGCAAATATCCCAAATCGTTTCATGAATTCGTTACCGGTTTTATTCGCTGGACCACAAGGGTCAGCATATATATGGGCTTCTTAACTGATGCATATCCTCCATTCACAGGTAAAGAAATTGAATAGTCCGGTGTGATGATTGAAAAAAGCACGTACTTGCCAATTCACCAGCCCGAGAAACTTGCCATCCGGGACAAGGAAGTTGCCATGGGAAAGCCTGCCCGGTCTGGTTCTGTATTAGCCTGATAGCTGCTTCCAGAGCCATAAAGGGCAACTTTTACTATATTATGTTTTGTGGAACACCTGCTTATGAACAAGTATACCTGAACAGGCAACATACAAGGATTTTAGAAGGAAATCATCACTATTCATCTGAGATCTCGATCAGCCAGTTCCGGTAGTACGAAAACAGTTTTGATTTGGACATAAAACCGATGTATTCACCGTTGTTGATCACCGGTAAATTCCAGACATCATGTTCCTCGAACTTTTTCACTACCTCCTGCATGGATTCACCTGGTGATATATGTGCCGGAGGCGGATGCATAAGATCGCGGACAAATACCCGTTCGTACATTTCCGTATTGAACATGATGTGCCTTATGTCATCCAGCAGTACGATACCTGTCAGCATGTTCTTCCCTGTCAATACCGGGAACAGGTTGCGGTTTGATTTTGAAATGGTTTTGATCAGTTTTCCCAGTGAATCGCCGGGAGAAACCGGCAGAAAATCCTTTTCAATGACTTTGTCCATTTCCAGCAAAGTCAGCACTGCCTTGTCCTTGTTATGGGTGATCAGCTCTCCCCTCTTTGCCAGACGGTGCGTGTATATGGAATGGGGTTCAAAATACCTTATTGTAATAAAGGATATTGTCGCAGTAATCATGAGGGGCATGAAGAGGCTGTAACCCCCTGTAACCTCTGCAATAAGAAATATCGCCGTAAGAGGAGCATGCATTACTCCTGCCATTAATCCTGCCATACCTGCAAGGATCAGGTTCACATCCGGGATGTGGATAAAACTGAACAATCCCGTGCCCTTTGAAACCACAACTCCTGTCAATCCCCCCATAAACATGGTCGGTGCAAAAATTCCTCCCACACCCCCACTACCTGTTGTTGCGGTCATTGCAAAAGGTTTGAAAAACAAGATGAGCAGAAAAAACAACAGCAATACAAGGAAATTTGACTCGTTGCCGTATGCCAGACTACCCTGGGTGACCGCGTAGACATTGCCGTCCAGAAAATTATTGATGACGTCATAACCCTCTCCGTACAGGGGGGGGAATATCAGGATCAGAACCCCGAGTATGATGCCTCCGGTAAGAACCCTGATCCAGGTTTTATTAATTCTCCTGTATAAGGATTCAACATATATTGTCGTTCTGGTAAAGTATAAGGAAACCAGACCGGCAAGAATTCCAAGCAGGATGTACCAGGGTATGTTACCCAGATCAAATGTGCCCTGCAGAGGATAATGAAGTGTAGCCTCCCGGCCCAGAAAAAAATAGGAAATTGATGCTCCGCTGACCGCAGAGATCAATAACGGAATAATGGACCACATGCTGATATCGAGCATCAGCACTTCAAGACTGAAAATCACAGCAGCGACGGGAGCCTTAAAAATTCCGGCTATTGCACCTGCAGCTCCACAACCTATCAGTGTCATAACTGACTTGTAATTCATACCGAACAATCTTCCAAGATTTGACCCTATCGATGATCCAGTCACAACAATAGGTGATTCAAGTCCTACCGAACCTCCAAAACCGACCGTCAATGTACTGGCTATTATGGAAGAATAGCTGTTATGGGGCCGTATAAAGCCTCCCAACTTGCTAATGGAATACAACACCTTGGTAATCCCGTGCCCCATCTCATCTTTAATGAAAATCCTGACAAATAAAACAGTCAGGATGACACCGATGAGCGGAAAAGCCAGATACAGCATATTGATCTCTGAACCACTAGCCTGCCTGACGACGAACTGGTGTGTCAAATGGGCGGTATTCTTTAAAATGACAGCAGCCAGGCCGCTCATAATTCCTATCAGCAAGCTGAGCAGGTACATGAGCTGTTTGTGGTTTAGTCTTTGCGACAATCCGCTAATGAAACGGCTCAGGAGCGAAATTTTGTTGTTCATTCCAGGTACTGTTGTGAAGATGCTAAATTACATGAACGAACGGGGTTTTCAAAAAATCACCAATAAAATATGATGTGTTCAAAGTGATTGACATTATTTTCGTTCTTCACGGAAAAACATGAACTTACCGTAAACCACCCTCGCATACTCCTTCCATGATCATATCCCCCGAGCCTTTTCTGATTCCCTGAAGCATGACCCTGTAGAAGCGATTGTTTTCTGCGTTTTGATTCAGGAATGCCACAGGTACGTAATGTTCTCCATATCCTCTGGCATATCCGTTATGGTCTGTTTTTTCAACAAGCACGACCTGCTTTCGATCCAAAAGCATCCGCCGGTATGCCATTTTATTTGCATCTGAAATCTCGCGTATGATCCTGCTTCTCCCTGTTATGATCCTTCCGGGTATTTGACCGGACATCCGCTCTGCCTTTGTTCCATGTCTTATGGAAAACTTAAATGTATGGACATGACTGAAACCGACATCCCGGATGATGTTGCAGGTCTGCCGGAAATCTTCATCCGTTTCACCGGGGAACCCGACCATGATATCCGTAGTAAGATTGAACAGGGGGTACCGCCCTTTCAGTTCATTAACCATGCCCATGAAGGCAGAAAGTGTATAATTCCTTCCCATGGCGGATATAATCCTGTCGGATCCGCTTTGAAGACAAATATGGAGATGCGGGCACAGTTTTTCATGCGCAAAAAGGTGATAAAAATGCTTGCTGAAACCATCCGGTTCCACTGATGATATTCTCAACCTGAAAAGGCCTTCAAGTCCCAGTATCTTTTCGATCAGACTTTCGAAACCGATACCTGCATCATTGTACCTGCTGATGTTGACGCCGGTGAGAACGATCTCCCTGTACCCTGCATCCAGAACACGTCTGATGTTTCCAAGGACATCACCGGAAGGTCTGCTGACAGCACGACCCCTGACATGAGGCACAATACAGAAAGTGCAGAAATTGTCGCAGCCGTCCTGGATCTTGATCAGGTTTCTTGTATGCAAACCTCTCACTGCTGCAGAAAAACCAAAAACATCCGGCGTAAGATCTTCAACACGGGAAGCCGTTCCGTTAAAATGCGAATGTACCAGATCAAAAATGCGGCCTTTCCTTTTGTTGTCAACGATGTAATTAATTCCTTCAAGCATCTCAAGCTCATCCTTTCTGCTCTCCGCCATGCAACCGGTTACCACAATCACAGCATCGGGACTGTTACGCAAAGCATGGTTTATTGCTGATTTCGACTTATGGTCTCCCTGACCGGTAACTGTACAGGTATTGATGACATAAACTTCAGCTTTCTCATTGAAGTTTACAATTTCATAGCCTGCAGAATGAAAGTCAGTTGCCACAGAATCTGTTTCAAACTGGTTCAGTCTGCATCCGAGTGTCTTAAATGCAATTCTCTTTATCATCATACAACAGCCGCCTGTATGCCCTTCTCCGTTAACGCTCCCTCAATGGATAATGCTGTCGCACCGGTAATCTTCAGCCACACAAAATCTCCCGTACTGACCCGGCCATACGAAGGAAAACGAACTGTTATCCGTCCCTCCGTCATCCCGGAAAAATAACCCTCTTTACGATCACGGCCTGTTACCAGGACCTGAACCATTTTTCCGGTCATTCTTTTGTTGTATTCAATGGAATGCAGCATCAGTTCGTCCGTCAGTATGTGCAGTCTTCGCTTCTTTTCATACAGGGGGACATCATCCTCCCATGCTGCACTTGCTGCACCCGGCCGGGGAGAATATGCGGCGATGTAGGCCATATTGAATTTGATCCTTTCCATTGCTTTTCGCGTGTTTTCAAATTGTTTCGGGGTTTCACCGCTAAAACCGACAATAACATCCGTGAACAGCGTGGCCGCAGGCAAATGTTTTCTGATTGATTCTGTTATTTTCATGTAATCGGCCAGCGTATGCCTGCGGTTCATCCTTTTAAGGATCTGATCATCACCCGACTGCAATGGAAGATGGATTTGCTTTGCCAGGCAGTCATAGGAAGCAATGGTACGGATAACCTCTTCATTCATATCACCGGGATGCGGAGAGGTAAAGTATACCCAGAGCTTCTGTCCCGATTGTTTCCCGTATTCACCGATGCGCTTCAGCAGACCTGCGAAGTTGACTCCCTGACCGTACCGGTCGAGTCCGTATGAATTCACATTCTGGCCCAACAGTGTGATCAATTTGTACCCGCTTTCTGTCAGCTGCTTCAGCTCATCCATGATAGCGTCCGGAGAACGTGATATTTCCCTGCCCCTTGTATAAGGTACTGCGCAAAATGTACAAAACTTGTCACATCCATTCTGAATCGGTATATATGCCTCGTAGTCTGAAACATATGAGGGTTTCAGGGCCCAGAAACCCCGGATCCTGATGTCAGGTTCTGAAATGTAGGGCCATGGACCTGTGACATGTCCTGCTGCCCCTTCAGATCCTTCAACCACCGTCTCTTTTCCCTGCAATACCGTCAATGTACTGAAAGTCCGGTTCACAGACGGTGTTACAATGCCATATTGGTGTATCATCTCGGGTAAACTCGGCAACTCTGTGATGGGGAACAACAGATCAAACAACTTCAGGAATTTCCCCTGATCAGCAGGAAGTATACATCCTGAAATAAATGTAACCAGATTTTTATCGTTCTTCCATTGATTCCACTTCCGGATCCTGGAATACACCCTGTCGATCGATTTTTGTCTTACACTGCAGGCAAGTATGCCCAGCAGGTTTGCCTCCTCCTCCTCACAGGTCCAGATATAACCCAACCCTTCAATGACCGCCCTTACACGCTCTCCATCAGATTTGTTCATCTGGCATCCGAACACGACAATATGGTATTTCAGATTCATAACGTATGCCTGGAACCTCATAAATTTCGAATGCAAAGATAAATCATTATTCCTTAATGATTCTTTTAAGTGTTTTTGCCGCATGTTTTCCATATTGGTATTAATTTAGCCGGGGAAAGCCCTGGAAAGATGATCTATCCGTCCACCTTTGAACAAAAGACCGGTTTTGACCAGATCCGAAACCTGGTCAGGGAGCTTTGCCTGTTTGATCTGGGAAGACAGCAGGTTGATGCCATGGAATTCACGGATCAATTTGAACTGATCCATGAGAAACTTGATCAGGCAGCTGAATTCAAAGAGATTTGCCTTTTTGAACAGGACTTTCCCGAGGATCACTATTACGATCCGACAGCGGCACTTCGTAAATCAAAGGTCGAAGGAAGCTATATGGAACTTGATGAGCTGGTCAGGTTCAAACGGTCGCTTGACACCCTGAAAGCGGTATTGCATTTCTTCAGGAAAACACCAGGCGATAAATACATAACACTGAAAAAACTCACCGGCGAAATAAAATATTTCCCCTATGTTGAGGAAAGGATCAACGCAATACTGTCACGTCAGGAAAAAATCAAAGACAATGCTTCAAAGGAACTGAAAATCATCAGGGAGGAGATCACCCGAAAGAACGCATCTGCGGCAAAATTATTGCAAAACCTTCTGAAATATGCCATCAGGAACGGTCTGGTTGAAAAGGATACTGCTGTTACCATCCGCAACAGCAGACAGGTGATTCCGGTACCGGTATCGAACAAAAGACGGATAGGCGGAATCATTCATGATGAATCTGCAACAGGACGTACGGCATATATTGAACCTTCAGAGGTAGTTGAACTGAACAACGACATTCGCGAACTTGAAATAGCCGAGCATCACGAGATCATTAAAATCCTGATTGCATTTGCTTCTGCAATCAGACCTTATATCGACGACCTGATCCTTGCATATCAGTTCCTGGGAAACATAGATTTTATCAGGGCCAAAGCATTGTTCGCCCTGAGGATCAATGCCGGCAGACCGGCATTGTTAAAGGACCAGGGATTCATGTGGAAACAGGCTGTACATCCTTTGTTGTTAATATATCACAGCAAGGAAAATAAGGAAGTCGTTCCGCTAAGTATTTCCCTGGATGCCCTGAACAGGATCCTTCTCATTTCCGGTCCGAATGCCGGTGGCAAATCGGTATGTCTTCAAACGGTCGGTCTGCTGCAGTACATGCTTCAATGCGGTATGCTGGTTCCCATGACAGAAAGTTCCGAGGCGGGAATATTTGAGGATATCCTGATTGATATCGGCGATGAACAGTCCATCGAGAACGATCTCAGCACATACAGCTCCCATCTGTTGAATATGAAATTTTTCCTGCGGCATGCCAGTCCAAAAAGCCTGGTCCTGATTGATGAGTTCGGAGCCGGGACTGAACCATTAATAGGCGGAGCTATTGCTGAAGCCATACTGGAGTCATTGAATCAGAAAGGCACCTACGGTGTGGTTACCACGCATTATGCCAATCTGAAGTATTTTGCTTCATCTGCCAAAGGGATCGTAAATGGAGCCATGCTGTTTGACACAGCCAGGCTCAAACCGATTTTCAGACTCGAGACGGGTGAACCGGGCAGTTCCTTTGCCATTGATATTGCCCGGCAAATCGGACTGCCCGAAGAGATCCTTCATTCGGCATCCGGCAAAGCAGGGGAAGATCATATCAGAGTCGACAGGCATCTGAGGGAGATCATCCGTGATAAACGATACTGGGAGAACAAACGCAGTAAGATCAGAATTGCCGAAAAGCGTCTCACCGGAATTTTACAGCAATATGAAGAAGAACTTCTGCAGATGGGCAAACTGAAAAAGGAAGTCATACAGAAAGCCAAAAATGAAGCGAAAGAATTGCTGGCTGCGGCAAACAGGGAGATTGAAAAAACCATTCGCATCATCCGTGAATCCCAGGCTGAGAAGGACAAGACAAAAAAAACAAGGAAGCATCTGGAGGATTTCCGGAAACAGTCCTTGCAGAATGATGGCGGTGACGATCAGATCATCAGTGAAAAACTGCAGGCTATTCAAAAATACAGCAACAAATACAATACGGAACGCAAACATGCCAACGCCAAAACCGAAACGATAGGTGAAAGGGAGTTCCGTATTGGTGACCTGGTAAGGCTTGCCGGAAAAGATACAGCAGGTGAAATCATTGATGTAAAGGGCGATAACCTGCTGATCGCTTTTGGCGAAAGCATGGTCTCAAACCTGACAAAATCTTCGGTTGAACGGATTGATCCGGCTGACAGAGACCTGTATCTTTCCTCTCATGCTGCCAGGAGTCAAGAACAGGCTTGGTACATCAGCCAGCGAAAATTGAATTTCAATCCTGAAATAGACATACGGGGCAAACGTGGCAACGAAGCAGTGGAAGCCGTCAGGCATTTTATCGATGATGCAACGGTCGTCGGCGTCAGCAGCTTGCGCATCTTACACGGAAAGGGGAACGGGATTCTCAAACAGCTTGTAAGGGATTACCTGGGCTCCCTGGATATTGTCCGTTCATGTGGTGATGAACATGTTGAACGGGGTGGATCAGGAATCACGGTCGTTCAGCTGGACTTTTAGCGTGAGATCCCCGGAAGTGCCCAAATAAAAAAATTCACTCCTGTATCATACATTGGTAAAAAGATTAATTTAGAAGCATGATGTTAAATTGAAAATGAATTTTTTTATGATGAAAGTACTGCATGGTGCCCTGATCGCAGCCATGATTGCGGCACCGGTTAAAGCACAGCCACAGGCTGAGCCTGCTGAAAAAACAGAAAAAATAAAAACAGGTTGGAATTTGGGTTTCCTGCCTGTCGTTGCCTATGATTCCGATATCGGTTTCAAGTACGGAGCCGCCATGAAGCTATACCACTACGGTGACGGATCCGTTTACCCGAAATACCGGCATTATATGGGTCTTGAATGGTCCCGGACCACAAAAGGCAGCGGCATAAACCAGTTCCTGTACGATTCGGAATACCTGATTCCCGGGATCAGGGTTACCGGTGAAGCCAGTCTGCTGACAGAAAAAGCCATTGATTTTTACGGATTTAACGGCTACAGTGCATACTATGATCCGGATTACGAAGATGATGAAGCCGACAACTACATTTCCCGCATGTATTACAGGCAGGAACGCAGGTTGACACGGATCAAAACCGATTTTCAGGGGAAGATTTCAGGTCCCGGATTCAAGTGGATTGCAGGTATAGAATACAACCGCATTAAAACAGGGACGGTGGATATAGCCAAACTGAACAAGGACAAGGACGAGGGTGAACTGCTGCCGGATACAGCCCTGTTGTTTGACCGTTATGTGGAATGGGGTTTTATCGACGAAGATCAGGCCGACGGCGGAACCACAACACTGATAAAAGCCGGCCTGGTATACGATACCCGTGACATTGAAGCCAATCCCATGAAGGGGATATGGACCGACGTGCAGTTTATGCTGGCACCCTCATTTCTTGGCAACGGTAAGAATGATTATATCCGTATTGCCTTAACCCACCGGCAGTATTTCACGCTGGTGCCGGAAGCACTTTCTTTTGCCTACCGGCTGAGCTACCAGACCAAACTTACCGGTAACATGCCTTATTACATGCTGCCATTTGTATACAATACGGCACCTGAAAGGACGCGTGACGGACTCGGAGGGGCCAAGACAGTCAGGGGTGTTTTGCTGAACCGGGTTGTCGGGGAAGGTTTCCTGTTCGGGAATCTTGAACTTCGATGGAAATTTCTTCAAACCATCGTTTTCAACCAGAACATCTATCTGGCATTAAGCGGATTTCTGGATGGCGGCATGGTCACCGGAAAATATGAACTGCCTGAAACCGTCAACCCTGAAGCAGTGGATTATCTGAACAAAGGTGCGGATGAGAAACTTCACATGGGAGCAGGTGCAGGATTTCATTTCGTAATGAACCAGAATTTCGTGGTTGCTGTGGACTATGCCCGGGCACTGGATCCGGATGACGGGGTTAAGGGACTTTATATAGGTTTTGATTTTCTGTTCTGAGAACATCATAAAAAATGTCAAATTGTTTTAACATCACATAAATTAGCTTACTTTTGCTGCGATAATCAATTTATTTTTTTATTTTTTTGTTTTATGAACATTTATGTAGGCAATCTTCATTTTGACTTAAGTGAAGATGAATTAAAGAAAGTCTTTGAAGAATATGGTGAAGTCACTACCGTGAAGATTATCACGGACAAAGTCTCCGGAAGAAGCAGGGGCTTTGGCTTTGTTGAAATGGTAAACGATGATGAAGCCAGAGAAGCCATCGAAAACCTTAACGGAAAAGATATCAAAGGACGTAAGCTAAACGTGAATCAAGCCAGAGAAAAAGAAAATAACTCGGGAAGGAACAACAGATTCAGGTCCTGAGTTCATTGAAATAAGCTTGGCTTATGCAGAATTGAAGCTTTTACCTGGCAAGGTAAAGAAGTAAACTGAACAGAAACTGACCGTTAACCTACATGGAGCAGTTTCTCTCAGCTGAAACTCAATCTGAGATCAACATCTGATGGCAGATTGAGTTTTTTTTATTTTTTCACGACCGATTTTTTCCCCACAACTTTCTGAATCACGAAAAAAAAGGCTGTCAGAAGTCCTGATCCGGCTTTTGACAACCTTTCGCTGACTTTCCTCCGTTCTACTCAGAAACTGATGTCCAGTCCCACGCCAAAGACAAGATTGGATTTGTAATAAGACTGAGTGACCGGAATTTCAGAAGGAATGGTCGTATTCAGGATATGTGTGTAATTCTTCTCACCATCTTCATACAGGGTATAGGCAGCACCCAGATTGACCATAAGGTTCGGAATGATCCGGTATCCCACACCTCCCCCGAATGTATTGGATGACAGACTGAAACTCAGGTCCGACTGGTAATCTTCCGATACACCGGTCTGTGCACGCAGATAACCTGCGCTTACGGCCAGTTTCTCAGTAATCCCGTACTCCAGTCCCACACCGATCTCAAAATAGTTTTTATCAATCACTTTGTCATTTGTTACCTGTTCTCCGGTTGCATCCAGGGTTTTGCCGTAGTTCGCACCCTTGTCGAAATAGTAGTGCAAACCGGCAGTTGCCGTCAGTCCGGGCAAAGCCTTTACACTCACTCCGGCAGAGAGCATAGCCGGCATATCGCTGTGAACAGTCGAATCCTGCACGAACATTCCGTAAGCATCCTTGCCGTCATTTACGGTGGTCGTCAGGTCGAGCTTCGTTTTGAATTCATATTTGAGTCCGATATTCACCATATCACCCAAAGAGATATTCGCGCCGAGGACGGGCGTGAAACCCGTACCGGTCTCTTCAACATCGACTTCTGTATCTGCTGTCAGCACATCCAGTCCGGCTGCCTGTGTATTCAGTAAATTGACGTAAACTCCCGGAAGGCCGTACACCTGGGCAGCAGCCCGCAGATAATCCCCGGGAGCATAGTCCCCTGCAGCTGGCAGATTGTACAAAGGATCGGCATCTGCAGGGTCGGCGCTGATCATGACATCCTGAATATGACCTTTATAGGTGTTCTTAACGGTGACCAGACGCACACCTGCGTAAACGCCCAGCAATTCATTGATCTTATAGGAAAGTCCGCCCTGATACCCGAAAAAGATGGAAGTACCCTTGAAATAGATATCGGCATTATATGCCGTTATGTTGTTCAGGTCCGGATCAAACCCGTAACCCGCAGGCGGATCCGCGGACAGGGTAAGATCCATGAGCGTCATGGGCTCTTTCAATCTCGGAACAAGATCAGCTACCTGACTTTCAAATGAAGGCAGTCCTTCCTGATACTCTGCGCCCCCACCTCCTCCTACGGGATTAAATCCGAAGGAAACGGCCAGTTTTCCGGTTTTCCATACAGCATAAAAGCTTGGGAAAACAGGGGCTTTCACATCACCCAGATATTCCTTCGGTGAGGATTTTAAAAACTGATAATCATCGGTAACATCTTTATTCTGTAAAATTGTCTGGCTGTTCAGTGAAAAATGAAAACCGTTCTCCAGTCTGACCAGACCTGCCGGGTTAAAATATACGGCGTCAATACCTGTGGAAGCATCCCTCACAAGCATTCTGACCCAGCTTGCACTTTGATTGGTGTTGGTAACGATACCACCTCCGGAGACCATTGGTGTGAGACATACAAAACCAATGATCGGAATCAGCAATTTTTTCATGTTTTTGGTTTTTAATTTAAAGGTAATGTTAATCCCTTGATGTTTCTTAAGTATTTATGCACCATGATTCCGGTCACCTTGACCATACCGAATCATGTTATCCGGAAGCAACACTTCCGGCAATGTAAGGGTTTTGCTCATTGAATGGACAATAACCTCGGTTCGGCGCGAATATACATATTTCCAACTTACCAGCAAAAATTCATTTTTAACACTGTGCTGCCATCCCATAAAACGTTGCAAATATCTGTAAAACTGATCATTAAAATCATTTTTAGTCCATTGTGCATGTTTCCCTCAAGCGCTATGAACAGGGTACGGTGCATATTTTACCGGTGTGAACTGACAAAATCACTGCATTTTTAGCATGAATCAGATATCTATTTATATTTTTACCGTGTCTTTAAGGAGGTTTTGATCATGAGTACTCAAAAACCGGGCATACCAAAAGGAACACGTGATTTTGGTCCAGTCGAGACCGCCAGGCGGAACCTTATTTTCATCAGCATAAGCAATGTATTTGAAAAATACGGATATGTCCGCATCGAAACGCCTTCCATGGAATATCTGGATACCCTTCTGGGGAAATATGGTGAGGAAGGCGACAAGCTTCTTTACAAAATACTGAATTCAGGAGACTTTCTCTCCGGATTGGATCAGAAAGAATTGAGTTCCGGGGATTCAAATTCTATCTCCCTAAGGATTGCCGAAAAAGGTTTGCGGTATGACCTGACCGTTCCTTTCGCCCGCTATGTAGTTCAGCATCAGCATGAGATCGTCTTTCCGTTCAAACGTTACCAGATCCAGCCTGTATGGCGCGCTGACAGACCGCAGAAAGGGAGGTACAGGGAATTCTGCCAGTGCGATGCAGATGTGATCGGAAGCGACTCTTTGTTCAATGAACTGGAACTGATCAGAATTACCGATGAAGTATTTGAAAGGCTTGGTATAAAAGTAAAGATTAAGCTCAACAACCGCAAAATACTGGCCGGTTTTGCTGAATATATCGGTTATCCCGAACGGCTGACCGACATTACAACCGCCCTCGATAAATTCGAAAAAGCCGGTGTGGAAAATGTAAAGCTGGAATTGCAGGAGAAAGGTATAAAAAATGAGGCGATTCAGGAGCTGGAGCGAATACTGTTCCTTCAGGAAGAAGAAAAACTCATGAAACCGGATCGGCTCAAGACTTTACTCAGGGATACCAGGACCGGTTTACTAGGAATTGAAGAGCTTACCACCCTTTTAGAGTACTGCGGGCAGTTGCGGCTCCGTGCTTCCCTTGAATTTGACCTGACACTGGCCCGGGGTCTGAACTACTATACCGGTGCCATCATTGAAGTCACGTCTGCAGATGTTGAAATCGGCAGCCTTTGTGCCGGTGGCAGGTATGATGACCTCACGGGCATCTTCGGATTGAAAAATGTGTCCGGAGTAGGTATTTCATTCGGTGCCGAGCGGATATACGATGTCATGCTTCAGCTGAACCTTTTTCCAAAAGAAATCCCAGGTTCATCGAAAGTCATTTTTGTTAATTTTGGTGAAAAAGAAGCCATACATTGTATTGGCTTGCTCGAAAAATTGCGTGATGCAGGAATTGCAGCAGAACTTTATCCCGATCCAGCCAAATTAAAAAAACAACTTGCCTATGCTGATGCCAGAAACGTTCCGTTCGTGGCTCTGGTGGGCGGGGATGAGATCAGGCAATCCGTCATTACTTTGCGGAACATGTCGACCGGAACACAGGAAGTATTCACGATTGACAAACTGAAGGAATACCTCATTCATAACGCATGATCTTCTGAAACCACAATCCGCCCTTCAATTCACACGACCTTGTTTTCCGGTTTCCGGATCATGTAAAATTTTCACATCCTGACTGATTAAAACCTTGTCATCCAGGCATCGGGCTGTGCTTCACTGCGGATTCTCTCGAGTTCTCTCAGCGCGTCGGTCCTGTTGTCAAAAGAAGCGTAGGAAACTGCGTGAAGGTTGCCTATCCTGCCGAACTTTTCAGCACTGAAACCTCTTGCACGCAAGGAAGTGACCAGCGCATCCGCATTGGCTTCCTCACTGAAACACCCTGCAACAATGTAAAATCTTGGCTGTCCGGATGGTGTCCGGGCCGGGGATGTTGCAGGTTCTTCCTTTACAGGTGTTTCTTCAATTGCAGGAAACTCTTCAACAGCAGGTTCCAAAGCATCACCTGTCGTTTCGAAATCCGAACTTACGGGCTCTTCAGCATCCAGGCTGTCCAAAACCAATACGGTCCTCTGTCCTTTTCCGAACAACTGTCTGATATCCTCACGGTATAAGAACCAGGCCAGAATTATTATGTTCACGAGCAGGATAACGACAATCCAGATCAACAACTGATTTGAAGAGGCTGTTCTTCGGATTTTCTGCGAAGGTTGTGTTTTTGCTGTTTCGCCGTGAAGAGCAGACCTGCTTCCATTTGCAGCAGATGATGCCATTTGGGCTCTTTGTGCTGACCTGTCATCGACTCCTGCTCTGCCGGGAGTCCTGACTTCCTGTGCTGTTTCAGATTCCGTTTTTGGTTCGGATCCTTCTCCCGTTTTGGTCCCGCTTTTAACAGTCTGTTCAGATTTTGGTTTGTCACCCGGACTGATTTTGGCTTCAGCAGCTGATTCAGGCTTAGGTCCGGTTCTGGTTTTGGATTCATCTCTTTTTTCAGCCTGTGCTGCAGATTCTGGTTTTGTTTGTGTAACAGTGCCCGATCCGGCTTCAGTGCCCGATTCCGCAATGGACTTTGTTTTCAGCTCCGGTTTTTCCTTGCGCCCAGGTTTGTTATCATCATTCGTTTCGGATTTTTCTGCAGTGCCGCTTACAGTCTTATCCTTAAGATCTTTATGAAGGGTTTCCTTCTCAGCATCCCGATTCCTGGCCGCCTCCTTCTCAGCATCCTGATTCCTGGGCGCTTCCTTCTTGGCATCCTGATTCCTGGCAGCTTCCTTTGCAGGACTTTTAACACTGGCCTTTCCGGATGAAGGTGATTTTCGATCCGGTCCTTGCTTGACTGCATTACTTTTAGAAGTTGCCGCAGCAACTTTGATCGCGTCACTTTTGATTTTACTTTTAGCGGTTTCTTTATCCAAAAGGCTTTTCTCCTTAGCTGCATGCGATGCTTCCGAAATGAAATTGACCTTACCGCTGGAATCTCTGTTCAGCCAGCCAAGACCTTTGATCTGAAGTTCCTTTCCGCTCGCAAGGATCTTTGATGCTTCCTCCGCAAAATCTGTAACCTGCTGTTCGGCAATTTCTTTTTCTATCTGTTCTGTTTTCCCAATAAAATCGATCAGCAATCCGTCATTATAACGGAGGAATTCGTTAAATACAATGATCCTGGGTTCCTTCTGCCTCACAATAAAAGCACCGAAATCAGGGATAATTACCCTGAGATTGTTGTTCAGCAATGCAATAATATGTTCATCCATCACTGGCTAATTGTTTTATATTAATGAACGGTCTATGCCAAGATATTTATTTTGGGTGACAATGTGACCGCATAAAATGCTTTTTTTTTAACAGTGTCAAAATTTCCGGTTAAAAATAAGGTTATTTGGATAAAATTTAATTTTTTGTTGCTATCTTGCTTATCATATCTATTTT
>JAFGPB010000054.1 GCA_016926205.1 Bacteroidales bacterium | reverse complement strand
TTTTTATACAAAGAAAGCATTTTCCTGCATGACATGAAAGTACGGGGTAAACAATTTGAAACGATCTGGTTGAAACCGGGTGATCCGGAAATTGTGCAGGTCATTGATCAGCGTTTTCTTCCGTTTGAATTTAGAATAGAAGACATCGGTACTGCGGAGGAAATGGTCACCGCCATCCGTGATATGCATGTCAGGGGAGCCCCGTTGATCGGAGTTGCCGGGGCTTTCGGTCTGTATCTCGCGGTATTGAAAATTCAGGGGCATGATGAAATGGATTCACGGATCCGCAAAGCTGCCATAATGCTTAAAACAGCAAGGCCTACCGCAGTGAATCTTTCATGGGCGGTTGACCGGGTGCTGCTGGAAATTGAAAGGGCAGTCAGTATCGGTGAGAAAAAAGCAAAAGCACTTGAGACAGCCCTTCAGATCCTCGGGGAAGAGCGCGCAAGCTGCCGGAAGATCGGTGAACACGGTTTGAGGATCATCGAAGAAATAAGCAGGTCAAAAGCAGGACAACCTGTCAATATCCTTACGCATTGCAATGCGGGCTGGCTTGCCTGTGTTGATTACGGAACGGCAACGGCTCCCGTTTACCTTGCACATGATGCAGGTATTAAAATACATATGGTTGTTGATGAAACCCGTCCGAGAAATCAGGGTGCCCGGCTTACATGCTGGGAGCTGCAGCAACACGGGATACCCTATACCCTTGTTGTTGACAATGCCGGAGGGCACATGATGCAGCGTAATATGATCGATCTGGTCCTTGTCGGAAGCGACAGGACATCCCCTTATGGAGATGTCGTGAATAAGATCGGGACATACCTGAAGGCGCTGGCTGCAAGGGACAATCATATCCCTTTCTATGCCGCCCTTCCTTCTTCTTCGATCGACTGGAACCTGAATGAAGGGGCATATGGCACTCCTATTGAAGAACGGGACGGATATGAGGTAAGGCATATGGAAGGAATGGTGGATGAAGCCCATGCTGAACTGTTGATCGTACCTGAAAACACCACTGTTTTGAATTATGGCTTTGATATCACACCTGCCCGGCTCGTAACCGGACTGATCACTGAAAAAGGCGTTACAGGAGCAAATTATGAAAGCATTATGAAGTTATTTCAAAAAACATAAAAGTCTGTTTCCATGATAAGGATAGCGATAATAGCAGGCCCGGGGTATAAGATCCCGGACCACCTGAAACGGTTGAGTGGTTCATCAGTAAAAACTCCTTACGGTGAACCGGTTTACGAAATTTACACGGGTCAGATTGATCGATGTGAACTGGTTTATCTGTCGAGATCCGGCAATGACAAAGCAATGCAGAATACCGGAATCAATTGTATGGCAAACTTATATGCTTTAAAAGATCTCGGATGTAAGGTGATCCTTTCAACCTCTGAATGTGCCAGTTTGCAGGAAGAGATCTGTCCGGGTGATTTTGTCATACCAGACCAGTTTATTGACTTGACAAACAGCAGGATACAAAACATTCATGACGATAACACCACGCTCCGGATGAACCGCGCCAATATGGCCGATCCCTTCTCTGAAGAGTTACGCGATCATTTAACGGAAGCTGCGATCGTGCAGGGGATCACCGTACTTAACAAGGGTACGGTGATCACGATTGAGGGATACAGGCACCCAACGAGAGCAGAATCCAACTTTTATCGTAAACTGGGCGGGGATGTTATTGACATGACCACATCGCATGAAGTCATCTCTGCGAAATTGCTCGGGTTGCCTGTAGCACAGGTTTCATTGTGTACTGAATATGACAGCTGGCACGACAACGCGGATGAAAATCCAGTCCTGCATTACGCGGAAATGATCCGGTCGGGTTACGAAAAAATTGCCGGGATCATTGATTATACCATGAAAAGGATCCGGGAGGAGGAAGGAGCTGTCTCCTGACCAAACACAACGGATTGAACTCCCGTTGATCGTTCTGCCTGATCCTGTCGCCGGTCATTGTGATTTCATAATCCGGGGAAAGCGTGCAGTGAGTTGAGCAATGTACAAATTGATCAGGTTGTATTTGCAATTTTATGGAGGATTCGTTAATTTCGCAAGCCCTGAAATTAAAGTATAATCAACAACGGTCCCATAGCTCAGCCGGTTAGAGCATCTGACTCATAATCAGGGGGTCGCTGGTTCGATCCCAGCTGGGACCACGATAGGCAACCAGCCACTCGGAGCAGCTTCCGGACGGCTGGTTTTTTTGTCGGGGTAAACATTTGAATAAGCTTTTTGTGAGCTAATACTATAGAATCTGGTTTTGGACATTACTTGTTTAAAGCGTGAATAACTCGGGATTATGAGTAAAAACATTAAAACCTTATATCCCAGTGCTTTTCCGGATATGGGTATGATCTGACGAATCGATTGGCATTTGCACCAGGCAAGGACTGCAGGATTCATTGAACGGATGAACACCGAAAAAGTTCCGATGAAATATTGGAATCCGGATCAGTTTAACGCTCTGCAACAATATATTGAAACCATAATAAAAATTTTTAACTGGAGTAACGTATTGAGGGAACCGAAAGCCTGGAGCAAGCTTTGCTCGAAACAGAAAGGTAAATCTTTGTTGGGGAAAAAATATTTCAAAATACGGTATTAAGGATAAGGATGGTTATCAGGGATGAAATTTTTTTGGTTGGGAAAGGAATTGACAGAACGGGTTAGGAATTCAATGGTTTTTTCAATAATTTAGCAGCAAAGCATTTCATTCATAATGAGTACTATGCAAAAGGGCAAGTGGATATTTCCGTGCATTCCGGCAATTCTTTTTTGCCTGCATTCTTGTTCCAGGCCATTGGAATGGCCGGAGTCTCCCTT
>JAFGPB010000008.1 GCA_016926205.1 Bacteroidales bacterium | reverse complement strand
CATGTTCATTCTGAAACTTTGGAGAGGTATTATTCTTTTTTATCTTTACAGGGTCTATGAAGTACCCGATGAACCACCGCCGTGAGATTGTAATTTGTCTTGGAAGCTCTTGTTTCTCAAGGGGGAACAACAATCTATTAAAGATTATTCAACGATACATTAACCTGCATGGTTTATCAGAAAAAGTACATTTCAAGGGTGATCATTGCTTCGGGAACTGCAGCGACGGCCCCAATCTTAAGATCGGAGGAAGACTTTATCATCAGGTGAATGAAGATAACATCCATTCAATATTGGGTGAGGCATTGCATGATTTAATCAAACAGGAGAAATAATCTTGGAACCACTTTTAAAACTGGATGCATCGGCATGCACAAGTTGTTTTACATGTGTAAGGACATGTCCGGTCAAAGCCATTCACATCAAAGAGGGAGACAATATTCCGCTGATCGTGCATCAGCAATGTATCGGGTGCGGCAGTTGCGTGACAGATTGCACTGCAGGGGCCATTACATATCGAAGTTCAGTTGATGAGGCCAAAGCTTTGTTCGATTCCGGAGAAAGAACAGCGGTTATTGTTTCCCCGTCAATTTCTGCCGAGTTCCATGATATTTCCGATTACAGGAAGTTTGTGACCATGATCAGGTCATTGGGTGCTTCTTACGTTAATGAGGTTTCGTTTGCGGTCGATCTGGTTGCCTATAAGTACATCAGCCTGTTCAATGATTTTAAGGGACGTTATTACATCACATCGAACGATCCTGTGATTGTTGCCTACATTACGAAATACAAGCCCAACATGATCAGCAACCTGACCCCTGTAGCGTCGCCGATGGTGGTCATGACAAAGGTCATAAGAAAAATCCACGGTCAGGATATACGCGTGATGTATGTGGGTCCTGAAATCGCCACCAAGGAAGAAGCCCTGCAATTTGACAGGGAAAGCAGGGTGGATGTGGTGTTGACCTTTCAGGAGCTGCGTAAGCTGTTCATTGATTATAAGATTGACGAATCAAACCTTGAATATTCTGATTTTGATCCTCCCCTCAGTTATAAGGGATCGCTGTATCCACTGAAAAACGGACTGGTTCAGGCCGGTGACTTCGATGAGAATACACTGACCGCGAATGTTCTGTCGGTCGGGGGGAAAAGGGAGATGATAGAAGCGGTCAATGAATTCGAAAAACACATCTCAGTGATCCGCCGTCATTTCTGTATCACATACGGCAATGGTCTGGCGGGACCGGGCATGACGTGGCAGGGCAACCGTCAGCTGAAAGAAAGCAAGGTCGTGAATTATGTAAACAAAAGGCTTCAGAATTTTTTCAGGATTGAATGGTATAACAATCTGCAGAGTTTTATGAGCCTTGACCTGTCAAGGGAATATGTTGCGGATGACCAAAGGCTTCCTGAACCTCCTGAAGACAGGGTAAAGGAAGTCCTCCTGCAACTGGGTAAAAGCGAAGAACAGACAGCCGGTTGTGAGGAATGCGGATATATGTCGTGTCTGGACCTTGCCAAAGATATAGTACGGGGAATTACAATCCCTCAGATGTGCTTTTCCTATACACTGAGGAACAGGATCGATTTTGATGAATCTGTGCGTACACTGAATGAAAAACTCGCCCAGTCGCGCAGAGACCTTCGTGATGCACAGGAAAAGGCCAAAATTATTAAGGAATCAGCCACGCAGGCTTCAGAGCTCACCAATGCCATGCTGGAAAAGCTCCGTGCCGGAGTAGTTATTGTGGACAATATGCTGAAAATTGTAAAGGCCAATTCTGTCTTTGCGACAATTCTCGGTGAAGAAGCCAGGGAAATCGGGGAAGTGATTCCCGGTCTGGTGGGAGCGGACCTGAAAAAGCTGATTCCGCCCGGTTTTATCAATTTGTTTTCATATGTGTTGAGTGAAAATGAGAACATTGAGAACAGGGATATTAAAATTGCCGACCATCTTCTGAATGTGTCCATATTTCCTATTGTGAAGGGAAAGATCGCAGGAGGAATCGTTCGGGATATGCGGGCTCCTGAGGTTCAGCGTACCGAGGTGATCCACAGGATCGGCGATGTGATTGACAGAAATCTGGAGATGGTTCAGAAAATTGGGTTCCTTTTGGGGGAGGGTGCAACGGATATAGAACGAATGTTAAATTCGATCATCGAATTCTATAAGGGAGAACCTAAAAAATAGCTCTTCCACCATAAAGTTGAGGATTTCTTTTAACAACTTCTCTAATGGACGAGGATTTCTTTGTTGAGGTGGATTGTAAGCAGAAAAGCTTTGAAAGTGAGCGTATCTGCGGAGATGTTTTCCTTTCAAGCAAAGTAAAGGAGGAAAACCGCATTGTTGCTGTGCTCTCTGACGGTATGGGACACGGTGTAAAAGCTAATATTCTGGCTACCCTCACTGCTACCATGGCTGTTAATTTCACAAAGGAGCACAAAGAGCCGGAAAGAACTGCCGAGATCATCATGAAAACATTACCGGAATGCAGTGAGCGTAAAATGAACTACTCCACCTTTACCATCGTTGATATTGAACAGAACGGCAATACCACATTGCTTGAATATGAGAATCCGGAATGTATCCTGATCAGGGAGCGCAAAACAATCACACCTGAGTATAAAACCATAGTATTAAAAGGTGAGGCAAATTCCGGAAAGAAGATCAGGGTATACAGTTTCCGGCCACTGAAGGGTGACAGAATCATTTTCTGCACGGATGGTATTGCCCAGTCGGGTTTGGGTACACCACGTTTCCCTTTTGGCTGGGGAATTGACAATGTTGCCCGTTTTGCCATTGATATCATCAGGCAGTATCCTCAGATTTCAGCAAGGGACCTTTCCGGCAGGATCCTCAACATGGCATATCGCAATGACGGTTTTCAGGCAAAGGACGATTCGACATGCGCAGTAATTTTTTTTCGTGAACCCCGGGAACTGCTCATTTGTACGGGACCTCCGTACAAAACGGAGGATGATGTTCTGCTCGCTTCAGAAGTTAAAAATTTTATAGGGAAAAAGATTGTCATGGGCGCAACAACAGGAGACATTATCTCCAGGGAGCTCAATCTGTCCATAGAAGATGTTTTTAAATTTGAAGACCCCGAGCTGCCTCCTCTGAATGTGATGGAAGGGATCGATCTTTTCACCGAAGGTATTCTTACCCTCAACAAAGTTGAAAAGATCCTAAAGGCATATCACACGAACTATAAGCTGGGTAAGGGACCCGCAGATGAAATTGTAAAACTGATTATGGAAAGTGATGCCATCAAAGTAATCATTGGTACACGGATCAATATTGCCCATCAGGATCCTCATCTTCCGGTTGAACTTGAAATCCGGAGAACCGTAGTGAACAGGATTACAGCATTATTGGAGGAAAAATTCCTTAAAAAGGTGACAGTTATATATATATAATTATAATAAAGGAAAATTGCAGGACGATTACCTGGCGGATAGATGCAGGTTACGCAGTTTGTAAAGTTCACTGCATTTTTCATATGCCTCGACCGATGTGTAATATTCAATCAGCCTGTTGAAGAATTCATCATCATCAAAGCAGGGGTGCAGGTTGTCAAATTGAAGTTCTTCCTTAACCGTCATGTCAAAAATGATGTTTTCATCATCGGGCAGTCCGGTTAATTCTTCAGATATTTCATTCAGGTACTCATCTGAAGGTTTATATTTTTCAAGGAAGCCGGAAAGCGTATTCTGCAGGTTAATGAAATCGTTGTTTTCAATGAGCATTTTTTTGTTTTCTGCACTACGCTCTTCAAAGTCCAGTTTTTGTTCATCGGAAACAGGGTTCCTGAGCATTTCCACAATTTTTGCCTGATTTTTATTGATCAGCCGGAGATTCTCCTGAATCTGCAGCGTCAAGAGTTCGATCATCCTTTCAATTAGCAGTCGCATGGGTCTTTGGTTTTATTACCGTTTCAAATGTAAATAAAAAACTGACAGCTGGTTTTTTATTTTGATTAATCTGTGAAATCCGTTTACAAGCAGTCTGATACAGTTGATTTTGTTT
>JAFGPB010000053.1 GCA_016926205.1 Bacteroidales bacterium | reverse complement strand
ATTTTATATTTTTACCCGCAGATATTTAACCGGGTACCAAAATGACCTTTACTTCCAATATAGCCATTGACGGTTATTCTTCAAGCGGCAAAAGCACTTTTGCGAAAGAAATAGCTAAAGAACTGGGTTATATATACATAGACAGCGGAGCCATGTACAGGGCCGTTGCACTGTATTGTCTTGAAAATGGTATCGTTACTGCTGACCGGTTTGATCATGTGAAACTCATAGAATCGCTCGACAGGATCCATATAGAATTTTCGGTTGATCCGGCAGCAAACAAGCAGTTAACACTGCTCAACGGCAGAAATGTCGAAGAAAGTATCAGGGGGATCAGGATTTCTGAATTGGCCAGTAAGGTAAGTCAGGTTAAAGAAGTACGCTGGAAAATGGTAGGTTTGCAAAGGAGTATCGCCGAGAAGGGTGGGATTGTTATGGATGGCAGGGATATCGGCACAGTAGTCTTTCCGGATGCAAAGATGAAAATCTTTATGACTGCAAGTTTAGAGGTAAGGGCGAGGAGAAGATACGATGAACTCATGCAGAGAGGCATTCAGGCAAGTTATGATGAAGTTCTGGAAAGCATCCGGATGCGTGACCATGAAGATGAAAACAGGACTGAAAGTCCTTTGTGTAAAGCAGAAGGTGCCGTTACGCTTGACAATAGCAAAATGACCATCGAAGAACAGATGAAATGGTTCAGGCATCATTGGAAAAGTGCAAACAGCAACAATGAAAATTAATATTGATCCGTACGCCGGCTTTTGCTTTGGGGTGACCAAAGTTGTAGATACGGCCGAAGAAATTCTTCACCGTGATCATCATTTGTATTGCCTCGGAGATATCGTGCATAATGCCAAGGAGATTGAAAGACTCAAAAATCTTGGCCTTGAGATCATATCATACGATCAGTTTCTGCAACTTTCGAACTGCAAGGTGCTGATCAGGGCACATGGAGAACCTCCCGAAACTTACCGGCAGGCATTGGTCAACAATATTAAGATTGTTGACGGCACCTGTCCGATCGTTCTGAAACTTCAGAGCAAAATTGAAGAGGATTATGCGGAAAATCGTTCAGCCGGAGTCCAGATCGCCATCTACGGCAGGAAAGATCATGCCGAAGTCAGGGGACTCGCAGGACAGACCGGCAACAACTGTATTATCCTGGAATCTGAAAAGGATCTTGACAAGATCGACTATCACCGGTCCATATTTCTGTATGCACAAACCACTATGAATCCTGATAACTTTGAAAAGATCATATCAGAAATCAGGAAAAGGTTATCTGAGGCAGGAATACCCGCCAGTATGATGAAATGCACAAATTCAATATGCGGTCAGGTTTCTGGTCGCATTCCCCGACTTAAAAAATTCTGTCAGGAAAATGACATCATCATTTTTGGAAGCTCAAAAAAAAGTTCAAACGGCAGACTCCTTTTCAGGCAATGTAAAAACGTTTGTGAAAAGACTTATTTTGTATCAGAGACCAGTGAAATTGATATTGAATGGTTGAGCGATGCCCGTTCAATTGGCATAACCGGTGCAACATCAACACCACGCTGGTTTCTGGAGGAAATTGCTGCATTTCTGCACAATCAATTAACATCATCATAAATACCCAAACATCCTGAAACCAATATGACACCTGACGATACAAAACCATAGGAAATGAACCCCCTTGTGAAACGTTTTTTATTAGCAGCAATGAATCACAGGGATCGATAGTTAACATAGGACAATTGCAGATTAAATTTATTACAGATGAAAAAGATCAGAAAAATCGGTGTGCTGACTTCAGGTGGTGACGCGCCTGGTATGAATGCTGCCATCAGGGCCGTAGTTCGTACAGGGATCCATAACGGACTTGAAGTGTATGGAATCCGCCGCGGTTATCAGGGCATGATAGAAGGCGATATCATAAGAATGGACTCGGATTCAGTCAGCGGGGTCATAGGACTCGGTGGTACTATTTTACAAACCGCCCGTTGCAGGGAATTTTTTGCTTATGAAGGCAGGAAAAAAGCATATGAACAGCTCGTTCGTTCTGGAATAGATGCGGTGATCATAATCGGAGGCGATGGTTCATTCACGGGTGCCAGTATCATGTCAAAAGAATTTCAAATTCCGTTTGTCGGCATTCCGGGTACAATAGACAATGATCTCTACGGAACAGATTACACCATTGGCTTTGACACAGCTTTAAACACTGTTGTACAGGCTGTGGATAAGATACACGACACCGCTGCATCACACGGCCGTATATTTTTTGTCGAGGTGATGGGTAAAGAAGCGGGTTTTGTTGCATTACAGAGCGGAATTGCCTGTGGAGCCGAAGGAATCCTTATACCCGAACAAAAAGGTGAACTGGATAAAATCAGACAGTACCTTACAGACCGTGCAAAAAGAAAGAAGTCAAGCATCATCATGGTTGCCGAAGGGGAAGATGAAGGCGGTGCAATTGCCATTGCCAATAAAATGAAAGAAGAATTCCCGGATTTTGATATCCGGACAACCATACTGGGACATGTGCAGCGGGGAGGATCACCTTCGGCACTCGACCGGATTATAGCTAGCCGGATGGGTAAAGATGCGGTTGAGGCATTGATGGACGACCAGAAAAGCATCATGATAGGTGTCGTAAATGGCAGAATCGTTCATGTAATCCTCAGCAAGACAGTGAAGCTTCATAAAATGGTTGATCCGGAACTGCTTGAAATGGCTGACATTCTAAGCTAAGTGCCTTGTCTCAGATTGAATGGATGATCGTCACGGTGACGTTTTCCGGATCCCCGGACATGACCGCCTGTTGACCGCAAGATCAACCTGAATAAACTGATCCTATGATGTCTGACAACCTGTATGTCGATGTAATATTGCCTCTTGCGGTAAAAGGCACCTTTGCTTACCACATACCTCCCGGAACGTGTGTGGAACTGACGCCCGGAATGCGTGTGGCCGTCCCGTTTGGCAAAAGGAAGATCTATACGGCAGTAATTTACAGGGTTTACCAGACAAAGCCTTCCGGATTTGAAGTCAGGGACATCGTCTCGGTCCTTGACGCAAAACCCGTCGTGACTGACCTTCAGCTCAGACTCTGGGAATGGATCAGCGATTATTACATGTGCACCCTGGGTGAAGTCTGCAATGCCGCACTCCCTTCCGGATTGAAACTCGAAAGTGAAACCCGGATCATCCCGAATAGACTGCCTGATCAGGATGAATTGTTGAATGAGACTGAAAGATCTGTTCTCGATTCGGTGAGTCGAACAGGTGGAATGAGCATCAAACAGTTGCAAAAAGCTTACCGCGACAGGGATGTCATGTCCCTGTTGAAAGTCATGATGGATAAGGAACTCCTTTCCATTGAAGAAAAGATCCGGGAAAAGGTCCGGGAAAAGATACTGGTCATGATACGACTGCCGGGAACACGGGAAGATACAAAACAGATCGATGAGCTGTTCAATAAAATGAAGCGGTCGGAGGCGAAAAAGAGACTGCTTTCGGCATACCTGAAGCTCAAGGGGGACAAAAACGTCAAAGACGGTGGGGAAATTGAGAAGACCGTTCTGCTTCGTAAAGCCGCAACCCGACATTCCGTTTTAAAAGAAATGATAAATCAGGGCATTTTTGAAGCTTTAGAAAAGAAAGTCCCGCTTCGGGAAATCCATGCACAGGAAATTCCGCTCCGTGGAAATAAACAGCCCGCAAGACTCAATGATTCCCAGCAGCTGGCCTTTCAGGCAATCGGAAAACAATTGAAGGACCATAACGTTGTCCTGCTCCACGGAGTGACATCAAGCGGAAAGACTGAAATTTATATACATTTGATTCGCAAGACTTTAAACAAAGGTAAGCAGGTGCTGTATCTGCTTCCGGAAATTGCACTGACCGCACAGATGATAAACCGGCTCAGACTCGTGTTCGGAGAAAAAGTTGCCGTTTATCATTCGAAATATTCCGATCGGGAACGACTTCAGACATGGAGGACATTATTGCCGGGCGGTGACCAGAAGGACAGGAAGATACATATTATATTGGGTGCGCGTTCCTCTGTATTTCTTCCCTTCATGAATCTGGGACTGGTGATTGTGGATGAAGAACATGAAAACACTTACAAGCAGTTTGATCCGGCACCAAGGTATCATGCAAGGGATACTTCAATAATACTTGCGGGATTGCATGGGGCAAAGGTTGTTCTGGGAACCGCAACTCCTTCACTTGAATCATATTACAATTGCATAACCGGGAAATACGGACTGGTTGAGCTTCCCGAACGGTATCTCGATATGAAAATGCCCGAGATTCTTGTTGTAAATACCCGTGAAGCCCGTCGCCGTGAAGCAATGTATTCCCATTTTTCGTTGACTTTATCCGAATACATAAGTCGTGCACTTCAGAACCGCGACCAGGTGATACTTTTCCAGAACAGGCGGGGATTTTCTTCATATCTTGAGTGTCAGGACTGTGGTTATGTGCCTTTGTGCATGCGGTGCGATGTGAGCCTCACTTACCATAAAAAGACAAGTCGACTGAAATGTCACTACTGCGGCTATTCTGAAGCCATACCCCTGAAATGTCCGGTCTGTAAAAACGAAAACATCATGATGAAAGGTTTCGGGACAGAAAAAATCGAAGAGGAAATTGCATTGTTGTTTCCGGAAGCACGTGTCGGCAGACTGGACCTCGACACCACCCGGACCAGGAAATCCTATGAACAGTTGCTTGATGATTTCGACAAGAAAGAAATTGACATTCTTGTTGGCACGCAAATGGTATCCAAGGGACTGGATTTTGACAACGTTAAAGTTGTGGGAATCATGAACGCCGATACCATGCTGAATTTCCCCGATTTCAGGGCACACGAAAGGAGCTATCAGCTGATGGCACAAGTAAGCGGTCGTGCAGGCAGGAAAAAAGAACGCGGCCTTGTCATCATTCAAACTACCTGCGATGACCACACTGTTATTGAAGCTGTGGTGAAACATGATTATCATGCCATGTATTCCAATCAGATGACCGAGCGCCGGAATTTTAACTATCCGCCCTTTTGCAGACTGATCTCAGTAACCCTGAAGCACAAAAACCGGGAACTGCTTGACGGGGCAGCGGAAAAGCTGGCAAAAAATCTGAAACACCACCTGGGCGAACGGGTGTCTGGACCGGAATACCCGCTTGTGGAGCGGATACAAAATTTTTACCTGAAAACCCTGTTGATCAAGCTTGAAAAAAGCAGTAAACTGCAGGAAGTCAAATCACTTGTGTCCATAGAAATACAGGCATTATTGCGATCAAGCCCTTTCAAATCCTTGCAGGTCATTCCGGACGTTGATCCTTACTAATCACTGATTTCTGAAAGTGCTGCCATACTGGAAAATTTGCCTGTTTCAAAATCAGATCCGATCCGGATTGAAGTCAACATAAAGCTGTCCATGACATGAACATTGTCGCTATTACAGATCGGCACGGCCGGTCCGGCTTTTATGGGAAAATTCGTCCGCGCAGAGGTTGAGGAAATTACAGTCAGGACACTTACCGTTAGCCGTCAAACAAGATGCCGGTCAGACTGATCTGCGAGCCTGAAAGCTTACTGGAAACCGCACCCGTCATGATCCTTGTCAGAATAATTCATGATCCTGATGGTTTTGTTTAAGGCTTGAAAATCCTATATTTACTCTTTGATGAACCCAGCAGGGCACAAATCCGACGGGAGATTAAAATCTTTATTATGAATCAGCTGATAGAATGCGTTCCGAATTTCAGCGAAGGTCGTGACATGAAGAACATTGGCCGGATCACCGGTGAAATTGAAAGAACTGCAGGTGTCAGGCTTCTGGACGTTGATCCGGGAAAAGCGACAAACAGGACAGTTGTTACCTTCGTTGGCGTTCCTGATGCGGTTTGTGAAGCAGCTTTCAGGGCGGTTAAAAAAGCAGCGGAACTGATTGACATGCGCGGGCATCATGGAGCGCATCCGCGCTTTGGGGCAACCGACGTTTGTCCTCTTGTGCCCCTCGCAAACATCACCATGGATGATGTCGTGATTTATGCCCGAAATCTGGCTCGGCGTATCGGGAAGGAACTGCACATCCCGGTATACTGTTATGAATTTGCTGCCAGGGATGAACAAAGGAGGAATCTGGCCAGTTGCCGACAGGGTGAATATGAAGGACTCTCTGACCGCATCTCATCACGGAATTGGAAACCCGATTTCGGTCCGGATCTGTGGGACGACCACATTGCCCGAACCGGAGCCACGGCAGTGGGTGCAAGAAATTTCCTCATCGCCTATAACATCAACCTGAATACAACATCCGCAAGAAAAGCGAATTCCGTTGCTTTTGACATCCGCGAATTAGGAAGGGTAAAGCGGGAAGGAGATCCGGTTACAGGAAAGATCATCAGGGATGCTGAAGGAAAACCGGTTTACGAGCCGGGTCTGCTGAAACATGTGAAAGCCATAGGCTGGTATATTGAAGAATACGGCATTGCACAGGTTTCCATGAACCTTACAGACCTGGAAGCCACTCCCATGCATGTTGCCTTTGATACAGCCTGCGAACGGGCAGCAGCCAGAGGTCTGCGTGTCACGGGCTCCGAGCTGGTCGGTGTGGTACCCTTAAAGTCCATGCTTGATGCAGGCAGATATTTCCTGAACAAACAAAAGAGACCGACCGGAATACCCAAAAGGGAAATCGTAAGGATTGCGGTCAGGTCACTCGGACTCGATGAGTTATCACCCTTTGATCCGGATAAGAAAATAATTGAATACATCCTCATGGATAAAAATAAGTAGAAGCTTACAGACAGCAGTCTGGATGATTTCAAATAATAGACCGTTTCAGAATCCCCGGCATCAGCTTGTGGCTCTGTTGCCGCCTGTCCCGGAGCCCTGGCAGCATCGCCGGGTACAATGGCGGTAACGTTTCCGCACATAAGCCCGGATGGGACAAACATTGGAAGACGTTCTCAGAACGGGCCGAGAAGGGTATGGCAATCCGGCGGGAAATGCTGAAACCTGTGGTTGAGGAGTCGCAGGCATTCAACCGTGTCATGGCAGCAAGCGTTCCCGGCACAGTAAGCTTTTCATAAACACCCGGTACGGATGCCTGCATCAGAAGCTTTCCCATGGGTGCGGATCCCGGATTCCAGTCAAAAGCAAACACCAGTGGTGCTCCTGCATCCAGCAATTTTCGTACCGGTGTAAAACCGGCATCTGCGATGAATTTCATGCTGGTTCCGGAGATTTGAGCCTTTGAAAAGTCCCCCTGCCAAATATCATAAACCGGTTGGTCTAAAATGACTATCTTTCACTCAAAATTGATTGTTTAAAAGCCTCATGAAATCATATGTCATTTAAAAATGTAATCATAATCGGTGCAGCAGGCAGGGATTTTCACAATTTTAACACCACCTTCAGGGACAATAAAGAATACAGGGTTGTGGCATTTACGGCCGCCCAGATACCGGATATTGCAGGAAGAAAATATCCGGCCGAGCTTGCAGGGGACATGTATCCGGAAGGGATTCCCATTTATGCTGAAAAGGACCTGGAAAAAATCATTGCTGAATTGAGAGTGAACGAATGTGTTTTCTCTTACAGTGACATTCCCTATGCTACAGTAATGCACATCGCTGCAAGGGTTAATGCCGCAGGTGCCGATTTTAAGCTGCTTGGCTCTGCTGCCAGCATGATTGAAAGCACAAAACCTGTGATTGCTATAGGCGCAGTAAGGACAGGCTGCGGCAAATCACAGACTTCACGGCGTGTGATCGAAATCCTGATGAAAATGGATCTAAAAGTGGTCGCAGTCAGGCACCCGATGCCTTACGGTGACATCATCACACAAAAAGTCCAGCGTTTTGCCACGCTGGATGACATGGCAAAACACAATTGTACCATTGAGGAAATGGAAGAATACGAACCCCATATCATACGGGGCAATGTGATCTATGCAGGTGTCGATTATCAGGCTATCCTTAACGCGGCAGAAAATGACCCTGCTGGTTGTGACATCATTCTGTGGGATGGAGGGAACAATGATTTTCCTTTTTATAAGCCCGACCTGACCATCACGGTGACCGATCCGCACCGGGCAGGACATGAACTGTCATACTACCCTGGCGAGATTACCCTTCGTCTGGCAGACATTGTTGTGATCAACAAAATGGATACTTCAAATCCGGAAAATATTCAAATTGTTCGTAACAATATAAAAAAAGTCAATCCCGATGCGACAGTCGTGGATGCAGCCTCGCCGATCACGGCCGACAAGCCGGGACTTATAAAAGGAAAATCCTGTCTGATCATTGAAGACGGTCCGACACTCACTCACGGTGAGATGAAGATCGGCGCAGGTACTGTTGCTGCCCTGAAATGGGGTGCCTCCAGACTTGTCGACCCACGGACATATGCAGTAGGAAAGATCAAAGAGACTTTCGAAACCTATCCGGATATCGGAACTCTGCTTCCGGCAATGGGATATGGCAATCAGCAAATTACGGACCTCGAGCAAACCATAAACAGCACACCCTGTGATGTAGTCATCATCGGAACACCCATCAACCTGAACCGGATCATCAAGATAAATAAACCGACCGTCAGGGTAACATACGAACTCCAAGAGATTGGTCAGCCCAACCTGCAGGGATTACTGGGTGATTTTATAAAAAAAGTCAAATCTAAATAATCAACATGGAATATACCGAATTGATCGGATCCCGTGAAAGCATCCGCAATTATGATCCGGCCAAACCACTTAGTCAGGAAACCCTTGAGAAAATTCTTGAAGCAGGCCGCCTGGCTCCTTCCGCAAAAAACCTGCAACCCTGGAAGTTCCTGGTGGTTTCATCACCTGAAATGCGCGAGAAACTGGATTTATGTTACCGGCGTGACTGGTTCCATGACGCACCTCACATCCTTGTCGTTCTTGGCAACAAGGACGAAGCCTGGGTAAGGAGTTATGACGGATACAATTCAGTTGAGACCGATCTGGCTATTGCAATGACCCACATCATTCTGGCTGCAGAAAATGAAGGTGTGGGAACCTGTTGGATAGCAGCCTTTGATCCTGACATCCTGAGGAAAGCTCTGTATCTCAAAAGCAATCAGGTAGTGTTTGGGATTACACCGCTGGGCTATCCGGGACCGGGATTCAAAAAGAAGGGAGTTAAAATCCGGAAACCCCTCAAAGAGATTTATGAGTTTCTTTGAATCTCAGCATAGCAATACCCTGTCAGGGAGTGTCAGGAGTGTATCTCTGTTGCCAGTACCTTGAGCAGCACCTTCTTACCCGGATAATAGCCTCCGTCCATGTCAAAATTCCAGTCCCACTTCTTATTGTATCCTGCAACCGGTATGTTGATATGAATGGATTTTCGGGTTTCCTCCTGCCCTGAATGAAGATCGGTCAACATCTCTTCATAATCAGTTATCAGACAGGAAGGTGTCTTTTTCAGCAACCGTATGTGTTCAGTCTCGATCAAACGGTTGAGTTCTTCGATCTCATTGTTGCTATAGGGCAGGTTACTGACCAGGTATTCACTGATCAAAGAACCGAGCTGACTGAGCAGGTTCAGAGAAATCATATAATCAGCTTGAAAATCCGGATGAAATCCGGATCTGCATATTCTTGCGATCTCCGTTTTAAATCCTTTCTTCCTGTATGCCTTTACTGTCTGAAAAGCAGCCAGTACTGATCCCCCTGTCACATCAGCAGCTATCGCCTTAATGTTTCCGTATTTGCGGATCGCATGAACAATTTGTGAAGGATGTGCGATATCAACCAAACAAATGTTCCTGGCCATCGAGGATATGAATTCCGGAGAGAGGTCAATCAACCATCCGCTGCCCAGTATAACAAGATTTTCAATACACCTGTCTTTAAGAATGTGCTTCACGAAATTACGGCAATGCTGCAAATGTTCCCTCCATGCTTCGGTCTGGTTTGCAAACCGGTTGGCCAGACCGCGTCGGTCATGAAAATAACCCATTTTACGGAGTACCCGGCTCGTCAATTTGTGGTTCATGTCAATCCGTACATTAATGTACCTTCAATAATAACGGGTGAAATAGGGACTATGTTTTCCCTGGCAGAGATAAAATCAACTGTCAGAATCCATACCGCAAAGCAAGAATAACATGGGAAGTACGGTGAAGATAAAGAAAGTCAATAAATAAACAGGAAAGAAACCGGATCTTCGGGCGGTTCGCATTGCATCAATGTTTTATATCCTTACTCTATCATGAATAAATCTGCTGATAAAAAACATTTGGAAAGATGATACCTGGCATCAGAAAAAACCAAATACCAGGTCGTCCCAGTTCTCTTTCGGTATTACATCCTGCATGCCTTGATCTTTCAATATGGTTTCGACAGTTTCATATGTATGGGGTGCATTTTGAAATGCACGGACCAAATGCATAATTTTCCGTGCTGGCAGGAATTCCGATTCAACGCTGAATGCCATGATGATGCTTTTTTGCGTTTGAATCCTGACAACAGCCTTGAAGTTGCCGATTTCGATATGATTGCTGAACTCATAATCGGGTGACCAGCCATAGATCCATTCCCATGCTTCATATTTTGACCGGGAAAGGTTCTGTATTTCTTTATCCTCATCCTCCTGAATTGCATAAGGCTCGCCGGAAAAAAAATTCAACAAAAAATTATTCAGATCATGAACAAAACTGTCGATGGTTGTTTCCCCGGGAAGAAATTCAGTCAGGTTGATCACGTTACTGCGGTTCGACTTTACAGCTTTGTCTTTGTATACCCCGCTGCTTCCGGTGATTACTTCATGCAAGGCATGCAGGTCGGTACTGAACAGCAATGTCCCGTGGTGCAATACCCTGTCCTTAAAAATGTGCTCGGCATTTCCGGAGATTTTCCTTCCTCCCGCGAGAATTTCATTTTTACTTCCGGAATGTGCATCTATACCGTACGATCTCAGAAATTCCAGAATCGGCTTAATATGTTTTTGAAAATCCACTAATTTATCAGATTCGCCTGTCGTGATGAACGAAAAGTTCACGTTGCCCATGTCGTGAAAGACTGCACCCCCGCCAGTCAAACGTCTGGCGATAACGATGTTGTTTTTCAAAGCATACCTATAACTGATCTCAGCATAGGTGTTCTGATGTTTGCCAACGATCACGGAAGGCTTGCTTTGCCAGAGCATGCATATTTCCCTGCCGGAATTCCTCAGCAGATATTCCTCCGCTGCCAGGTTGTAATAAGGATCAGTATGATTGCTTCTGATGCATAACATATGATAAAAGTAATATGCCGGCATAATTTATGCAAGATTCCCCGTGAAAACCCGGAAAATCTTTCAATTGATATTTTTTTCGTAATTTGATGCAGAAATTGCAGGTCGTCCGGACAGGAATCTCAAGCATGGTAATTCATATCAACGGAAAACCAGACAGGCATCACAATTGTTATTATAATAAATTCAAAATATTACATAATGGAAAAGATAGTTGAGCGGTTTATCAGTTATGCAAAGATCAATACACAGTCTGACGAATCTTCCAAAACCTGTCCCACAACAAGGGGACAGCTTGAATTGGCACACAGGGTTATGGATGAGATGCAACGTATCGGACTGGACGATGTAGCTGTCGATAAAAACGGATACTTGACTGCAACGCTTCCCGGGAATATAAAAACGAATGTACCAGTCATCGGGTTTATCGCACATTTTGATACTTCCCCCGAATTTACGGGTGAAGGAGTGAATCCGCAGATTGTTGAATTTACTGGAAAAGACATCACTTTGAACAAAAAGGACAACATCATCCTTTCACCTGATCGTTTTCCACTGTTAAAGAACTATACCGGACAGCAGATTATCACCACAGACGGCAATACATTGCTCGGAGCTGACGATAAGGCCGGCATTGCAGAGATCATCACGGCAATGGAATTCCTCAAAGAACATCCTGAGATCCCGCATGGAAAGATCCGTATCGGGTTTACACCCGATGAAGAAATCGGTCGCGGTGCAGACCGTTTTGACGTGCAGGCATTCGGTGCGGAATTCGCTTACACTGTGGATGGCAGTGGTATCGGTGAGCTGGAATATGAAAATTTCAATGCAGCAAAAGCAAAAATCACAATAAACGGCCTGAATGTACATCCGGGTTACTCTAAGGATAAGATGAAGAATTCCATTCTGATTGCTATGGAACTGAACCATATGCTTCCTGCTTCTGAAATACCGCAGCATACTGAAAATTACGAAGGTTTTTTTCACCTTTTGGGGATCAGTGGAAGTGTCGAACGTACAACGACTGATTATATCATCCGGGATCATGACCGGGAGCGGTTCGAAATGAGGAAAAAATTATTAGCAAAAAGCATTGACTATCTGAACCTGAAATATGGTGAGCAGACCGTTGACCTTGAAATGATGGACCAGTATTACAACATGAAAGAAAAAATATTGCCTGTGTTTCATGTTGTGGACCTTGCCTTAAAGGCTATTCAGGCTGCCGGGATCACACCGAAAACAATTCCCATCAGGGGAGGAACCGATGGCTCAAAGCTTTCATATATGGACCTGCCCTGTCCCAATCTTTTTGGAGGGGGGCATAACTTTCACAGCCGTTATGAATTCATCCCCGTCAGATCCATGGAAAAAGCAGTGGAAGTCATTGTAAATATTGCAAAAATGAATGCGGAAGAACATACTACTTCAGTTTCTTCTCCAGTTCATCAATAGCAATGATTGAAACAACAGGTTTCCCTGAGGGAGAATAATTTGGATTCTCACAGGCAAAAAGTCCGTCTACCATTTCCTGCATGGCCTGTTGGGTCAGCTTTTCACCGTAATCGACCGCATTCGCTAGTGCAAGAGAAGATGCCAGTTTCTCACGTGCACTGATTTTGATATCCGAACCGGTATTTTTATATAGCTCAAGAAACCTCTCGATGAATTCCCTGGCAGTAAGGTTGTTTTGAATCACCGGACAACCGTTGATGACAAATGTATTGCTGCCGAAATCACACAAATCAAAGCCAATGGTCTGCAGATCCTCTGCAATTTCCCGCATGATCAGGTAATTGGCCGGATCCAGTTCTATGGTCTCGGGAAAAAGGGTTCGTTGTGCAACCGGTGTATTCAATGCAAGAGATTTCACATAGGATTCAAAAAGAATCCGTTCGTGTGCCCGTTTCTGGTCGATGATCATCAGTCCCGATCTGACAGATGTCAGAATGTACTTATTCTTAAGCTGAATAAAGTTTGCATCATGAATACCTGCTGCCAGATCTATGGCATACTGACTGTTCTGATCTATGCGACGGTCTTCTTTACCGGAATAAAATCCGTCCTGTTCATATAGCTTTTCCCAGTTTCTGATGTTAGACCCGGACATTCCGGAATTCGTGGGAAAATTCCTTTGATGCTGTTCCTCGTTAAAAGGATCATAGTCGGGATTATACGATATGGATGGTGCTTCTGCTGACCTGTCTTTCTGATGAACAGGGATTTCAAATGCCCCTTCACGATTGAAATCAATTGAAGGTATCATGTTGAATTTTCCGAGTGCTTCCCGGATGGCTGCATTGATAATCTGATAAACAGCTGTTTCGTTCTCAAACTTCACTTCAATCTTTGTCGGGTGGATGTTAACGTCAACGCTGTCTGGTTCAGCCTCGAGAAATATGAAATATGACGGGATGGTCTCAGGGGGGATAAGTTTTTCATAAGCCGTCATCACAGCCTTGTGAAAAAAAAGATGTCTCATGAACCGTTTGTTGATAAAAAAATACTGTTCGCCTGAAGTTTTTCTTGCCCGTTCGGGTTTTCCGATGAATCCCCTGATCTTAATCAGGTTTGTATCCAGTTCAACAGGTGTCAGATTCTGATTGATCCCCTTCCCGAAAATGTGAACGATCCGTTGTTTGTAACTGCTGACAGGAAGATTGTATATTTCGGTATTGTTGTGGGTCAGGACGAGGACAAGATCCGGATGGGCAATGGCGATCCTCTGAAAATCATAAAGTATATGCCTGAATTCCACATTGTTTGTCTTGAGGAACTTCCTCCTGGCCGGGATGTTGTAAAACAGGTTTTTCACTGTAAAACTGCTGCCCTGCGGACAGGCAACAGGCACCTCTGATTCAACGACAGATCCGCTTATCGTCAGCTCACTTCCAATTTCTTCATCCGGCTTTCTGGTCCTCAGAACAATCTTTGATATGGAGGCTATTGAGGCCAGCGCTTCTCCACGGAAACCCAGAGTTCTGATCGTCATCAGATCATCCGGAGTTTTGATCTTTGAAGTTGCAAAGCGCTCAAAACACATACGGGCATCGGTTTTAGACATACCGCATCCGTTATCGACTACCTGGATATACGTTTTACCTCCATCTTTGATCAGAACCTTTACTTCAGTAGCGTTCGCATCTATAGAGTTTTCAACCAACTCCTTGACCACAGAAGCCGGTCTCTGGATAACTTCCCCGGCAGCGATCTGATTTGAAACTGATTCGGAAAGCAATTGAATGATGTCGGACATAGTTCCCCGAATTACCTTACAAATAAAATATAAAACAACAATCCCAGCAGTATCATGATGATAAACAACCGAATGTTACTTTTTGTATGGACGTTCCTGCGTGCAGTCAGGTGGGAATGCCTGAAAGATCCCTTCTGTATCGAAGGGGTATAATTTAGGACATCTCTCTTATGCGAATCAACCTGATATTTTTTCATCAGTTCTTCCCTGTATTCTTTCCTCCGGTCATAAAAAACAGGTTTATAGCTGAAACGTTTGGGTTTTTTCTGTCTGAATATGCTGGTCATGACATAAAAGACTTATCCTATAATGCAAAAGTAAAGATATTCCCCGATTAATCCTTTTGAAAATACGTTATGTTAGAACTCTAATTTGCAGATTTGTCAGGTTTAATTAAAATTGGCATAATGACTTTGTTTTTTGCATCATTGGCATGCTATTTGCCCTTTAAGAATATGAACCAAATATTTATAAGTCATGAAAAAGCTTGGAATCATTTTGATATCTGTCATCACTGCGATCCAGGCATATCCACAGGAGGAGCAAAGCGTGGACCGCAAAACGGCAAGACAACTGGAAAGGGAACAACGTAAACATCTTGAAGAAATCAATGCTGAAGCAACAGCACAGCTTGTTGATTCATTGGTAAATAACCGTAATTTTATCATCAAGGCCAACTATCTGGGAGATCAGACGGGCATGAGAATCATCGTTGATGAAAAAATCAATTTCATTATGGTGGATTCGACTGACATTACCATTCAATACGGGTCAATGAATAATGCGATGCTCGGGTATAACGGTCTCGGAGGTATTACCACAGAGGGTACGATCACCAGGTTTGACGTATCCAAAACCGGTAGAAACAAAGATTCATACTCCATTCAGATTCATGCCATGACGAGCATCGGAAGCTATGATGTGTTCATCTATATCTCACAGGATGGTTATGCAACAGCAACCATAGGAAGCAATACCCGTGGCAAACTTATATATTACGGAGATGTTTTTCCTTTGGAAGGTTCACGGATCTACAAGGGATCCACAATATAAACCGTGTCCGGCAGTGTGAACCTTTATGAGGTAATGTGTTCCCGTATGGTTCACCGGTAGTTAAATCTTCATAAGGTATTGCAGTACAACCGATCTCATTTCTTCTGCTTTCAGGGGACGCAATGAATAGGCACGGTTAAGTATGTTGTTGATAATGATCGACAACCTGTGCTTTTCAGCAAATTCATAACCAAAACGAAGGTCGATAATGTGATTTCCATTATTGTGTTTGTTGAAATAGTCTGTATAGCGTATTGGCTGTAATGTGCCTCCGGTAGCTTCTGTTGCCTTTTCAAAGTCGATAATTGCCATATCCAGGTTCTCGATCTTGCTGTAATACTTTATGCTGGTACCAATCCAAAGATGGGTCCATGTAAACTCAACATCAGCTTTGAGTGTATGTAAGAATCTGTATTTCAGGATCCTGCTTTCAGGATTCACGCTGGTAGACCGGTAACTGAAATCGGACTGCCCTCCTGGACCCGGATTGTAGTCTCTTGCAAAAACGTAATCAGGATCCATAGTCCTCGGTAAGATGTAGCTGTATCCCAACACAATATTCAATCCGTAATCCCGGGCAAACCTGGATGTTCCGCTGACCGACAGATCAATACCGCTGACTCTTGAATGTCCGGTATTTAAAAATCTGAATCCGGCCAGTGCAAAAGTATATGTCGAATCCCAGAATCCGAACAAATATTCTATCGTATTGGTATAATCCTGAACAAATCCGGCCAGATCAATGTACCCCTCAAAATTTCTGTAGCGAAATCCCTGTTTGATGCCAACTTCCGCATTCCAGCTGTTTTCCGGTTTCAGCGAAGGATTGTTAAAGACGGCAAAACTCCCGGCTGTGGTCTTGATATACCGTTCCGTAATGGTCGGAAACCGGAATCCCTGTCCATATGAAACGCGGAGGTAAGTCCCGGGCGTCAGTCTGAAATTGGCCCCAAATCTTAAGATAGGTTTAATGATGGTAATCGAGTCATTCAGCCGGTAATATTCACCCCGCCCTCCCAGAGAAGTGTTGATAATGCCCATGATGGTATTTTCCAATTGGGTATACACAGAAACATTAAGCTGTCTGTTAACATCCGAACCCGATGAAGCATACATGTCAGCAGCAACATAGGTATGTTCCACCGATATGCCGCCGATCAGCTGAAATCCCTGCCAGAATTCATAGATCCTCCGGAACTGATAATCACCAAACAGTGATGTGCTGTTAACGGACTGATTGTTCGTCATTAAAGAATTATTATGCAGGACCCGTGTTTTCAGGCTGTGCCTCATTCCTTCGCCGATATAAAGGTTGACATATGGATCGAGATAGAACATGAATTGATCCTGCAGGTAAACAGCACCCGGATATGTCCTGTAAAATCCCGTGCTGTCATCAAGCCAGGCAAGTGCCATATTGCTTGAAAAATACATGAAGTTGCCGTTGAGTCCGTAATTCAGTCCCTTAATTTTATTGGCATATTTGCGCAGGCCAATATTCATCCTGTACTTTTCACTCCGCATCTGCCTGTCACTGAAATCTGATATCGTATCCACCACATAAGGTCCGGGTTTCGGTGCTCCAAGGTAGCCGTGATCAAGGTCGATGTTTGCTCCTACCGTTACATCAAGAAGCTTCATTTTCCTTTGATGCAAAAAACTTATTCCCGTGATATAGGGATAGTCATTCCACCACTTTTGTGATTGATCCTTCGGCGAGGAATAGAATCCGGTATAGGCATTGATTCTGGTCATGGGTTGCTCTTTCGGTGAGGTCGTCATGATATGGATCGCCCCGCTCAATGCTGAAGTTCCTGAAAGAACCGAGGAAGCACCCTTGATCACTTCAATATGTTCAATATTCTCTACCGGTATCATATCCCAATATGGCCTTCCGGCTTCACCCGACAGCATGGGCATATCATCCACCAGAACGGCAACCTTGCTGCCCACTCCAAACGTAAATCCGCTGCCTCCCCTGATCTGGGGCTCGTTGTCAAGAATATTCAATCCGGGAGTATAGTCCAGAGCAGTTTCGATATTGCGCGTGTTTTTATTTTCAATGATCCGCGGTTTGATCACTTCAAGGGATACGGTAATGTCTTCAACCCGCTTGTCAAATTTCCCGACACGTATTTCAACTTCCTGCAGTTCACTGATTAAAGGTTGCAGAAGTATTGTACGGTCAATACTCTCGCCGGCCTGAATATCAAATGAAATACTGTCTGTTTCCATTCCGATGAATGATATGATCAGTGTATAAGATCCTGGATCCAGTGCAAGTGCATACCGGCCGTCTCGATCAGATATGGTGCCGACAGAAAAATCTGTTTTCAGCCGAATATAAGCACCGATCAAGGTTTCATTTGAACTACCGTCGAGCACCACACCGCTGATATACCCTTTTTGCTGTTTTCCGTACAAAACCTGAACTGAGAAGATCAGGAACAACAGGGCAACCAGACTTGATATTTTCAGAAATTCCTTCATAGATCTCATTGAATGATTATCTTTTGAATGAATCTGCCGGATTTGTTTTCAAGCGATATCATATAGATGCCGCGATTCAGATTTGCATAAGGCAGCTTTACTGTTTCGGAATCAATACAGTTTACCCATACGGTTCTTCCGGTCATGTCAATGATCCTCATGAGTTCGAAGTCCGTCACGGAAGCACCGGTTATCTGCAAATTCCTGAAGCGGTCAATATAAACCGAAAATGATGTGGTATGTGTTTCGGAAAAACCCACCGGGACTTTATAGATCATTTCCAGATCGTCAATATACAAGATGCTGTTCTCCTTTGCATAAAAACCGTTGCCTGAACTCAAAACGGCAAGTGCATATTCAGGATATTCATCGCTGAAATATTCAAAAGGAACAGAAAAACGGCTCCACTGATCAACTGTATCCGGTTCACTCCTGTAAAAAGCGATGCCGATCCAGTCTTCAGGAATACCCTCTTCGGGAATCCTGGCGATGCCTCTGTGCAACAATACCTTGATCTGGACACTGTCATCATTCACAGGGTAATACTTGTACCATCCTGCCAGACTGTCAGGCCTTGTTGTAAACGTTGAATGCCACCGGTCATCCGAAACATCCGTATAAACATACTGACTGTCCACCACAATATGGCTGTGTATTCTTCCGCTGGTAATCGTACCGGTTGCGATGATATCACCAATGGTGGCAATATTTTTAAGCATTACAGAGTAATTGCCGCTGTGGGCATCATCGCTCCTGAACCATACAACCGGAGCTACACTGTTGTAATAGGAGGATCGTGTTGTTTTGATGGAGCTCCAGTTTACCGGTTCAGGTTGGGGAAGTCCTACATTCTCCCATTCTTCAAAACCTGAATTTTCAAGCTGTGACTGCGCAAATACCAACATGCCATAAAAACAAATGAAAAATACAGGTATGATTCTTTTCATTTCAAACAGGATTAAATTATTTTTTATTTACGAGGCCGTTATCTTTCAATCCCGGCATTTTACAATCGGGGAATAAAATTAATAACCTGCGTCAAATAACCGTCCTTTGTTGATATATATTTTGCTGAGAAAAGCAGGAAAGCCAGTCAAGTACTCAAAGACTATCATGTCTGATCCCAGAGATTCCGCGGATACATCCCTTTAATAACAAGATCTCTGAGATTATCTGAAACCATGGTGCGGTCATCGGCATAAGTAACGCCAAACCAACGCGCATCCGTCGGGAGCACGCGCACCCTGGCAAGACCTTCGTGGATCACCCTGTTCAGCGCCTCGGGAAGATAGAATTCCGCAGCGGGATTGTTGACATGCTGCTGCAGGAAATCCGTAAAAAAACGCTTCAGGTGCAGAAAAAAAGAAGGTAGGAAGCCCATCATGTTCATTGAGACATGCTCATGACCCGTAAGTACCACTTTTGATTTGTCGGGCATAATACTGTAATATACATTGCCGCTCTCAAAAATGTTTTTATGTTCAATGATTTCTGTTAAATATCCGTTCTTATCAACCTGACAAATACCCCGGGCGACTGAACCCGATCTGGACAATGTATTCTTCAGAAGATAATCGACGAGACAATATTCCTCAACAACATTTCCTGTTTGCGGCCTGGAAAGAAAGTCAAAAATTACACGGTAGGAATCAGTCCCGTAAAAATCATCCGCATTGATTACCACAAAGGGCGTATTGATCTCATTTTCTGCCATCAGTATTGCGTGTCCCGTTCCCCAGGGCTTAACCCTGTCAGGTGGCGCCACATATCCTTCCGGAAGATTTTCAAGCTCCTGATATACAAATGATATATTGACTTTTTTCAGTGCCCGGCTGATAACAGTTTTCATGAATTCATCCGCAAAACTCTTCCGCAGTACAATGACCACCTTATCAAATCCTGCCCGCACAGCATCGAAGATGGAATATTCAATGATCGTTTCCCCCGACGGTCCAAAACGGCTGATCTGTTTCAGTCCTCCGTAGCGGCTGCCCATACCGGCAGCCAGAATTAATAATGATGGTTGAATCATGACTTATGCAATGTATTTTCTGATGCTTCTCTGTACTTTCTGCATGGTCTGTTATGCTGGATACATGATTGAAAAACGGAAGCCAATTTAGCAAAATTTAATTGTAATATCCAACAGCAATCATACTGCATTTCCGTAAATTGGTTCTATTGGCTGCTCATAAAACCTTTTGCCGCCTTTCCCAGCTTCAGCATGGCTTCATATAACAAAATCCTGGAGCAGCCTGCATTGATGCGTTGAAAACCCCTGCCTTCCTCGCCGAACAACAAACCGTCACTCAGTCCCAGTCCGGCATTTTGGATCAACAATTCATTCAGATCATTATGGTTCAATCCAAGGTCTTTACAGTCGAGCCAGACAAGATAGGTTGCCTGCGGCCGGATGACCTGTATCCGGGGCATGTGCTTCTGAATGAATTCATCGATCAGCATGATGTTTTCCTTCAGGTAGCGCAGTAACTGGTTTAGCCATTTGTCACCTGATGTGTAAGCGGCTTCAGTGGCAACAAAGCCAAAAATATTACCCGCTCCGACATGTATGTGATCCAGCACTTCAAGATACCTCCGGCGCAGAACCGGGTTCCGGATAACAAGATACGAAGTGGACAGGCCGGCAAGATTGAATGTTTTGCTTGGGGACAGGCAGGTGATCGTATTGGCGGCCACTTCATCCGAAATACTGGCGGTGGGAATGTGTCTGAAAGGCTGATAGACCAGGTCAGCATGAATTTCGTCAGAAACAATGATGATGTTGTTTCTCAGACAGATTTCAGCAAGTTTTTCCAGAACATCCAGCGGCCAGACATTACCGGTCGGATTGTGAGGACTGCAAAGAAGCAGCATCTTTGTCCTGCTGTCAATTTTTAATTCAAGATCATCAAAATCCATAGAATAGGCATTGTTCTCATAAAGCAGGGGATTGCTGACCTGTACCCTTCCGTGGTTCCGTATAGCCGAAAAGAAAGGGAAATAGACCGGAGGCTGAACGATAATTTTATCACCCGGTTCAGTGAAGGCCAGTACCAGCAGATTCAGGGCAGAAACTATTCCCGGCGAGAATCCGATCCATGAGGGATGTGTCTCCCACCCGTGCTGCCGGAACAGCCATCCGGTTATGGCTTCACTGCATGACTCCGGCATGTATGAATAGCCAAGTATTTCATGATCGAGCCTCCTGCGCAAAGCATCCATGATAAAATCCGGTGTGCGAAAATCCATATCTGCCACCCACATAGGAATGACATCGGGAGTATTGAAAATATTCTTCCGCAGATCATATTTTACACTACATGTGTTTTCCCGGTCGACGATTTCATCAAAATTATAATCCATATCACTGCCTCTTTTGGATCCTAAATTAGGCAATTGTCCTTTCAATTTGCAAATGATAAACTGCAATCATGATATTTTTTACAGTCCGACCCGCACAATGCAAGAGTTTTGAATTGCTTTTTGCAATTCAAAGATTATCGGTTACTTTTGGTAAGCCAAAAAGGATTTTCATGTGAATGCCGTTACACCCAAAAGAGCTCTGGGACAACATTTCCTGTCTGACAAAAACATTGCACGGAAAATTGTTGGCACACTCACCTTTCAGGACTATCAGGCAGTTCTTGAAATCGGTCCGGGAATGGGCATTCTTACTGAATTTCTCGCTTCGATGTCAGACTGTGAAATCAGATATATTGAAATTGACAGATCAGCCATTGAATACCTTTCGAACAAATTTCCTGGAATACAGCATAAAATCATCGCCGGGGATATTCTTAAAACGAAACTGACTGATATTTTTACCATTCCTTTTGCCATAATCGGTAACCTGCCCTATAACATTTCGAGCCAGATATTCTTCAAAATACTGGAATGCAGGCATATTGTACGTGAAGTCGTCTGCATGATACAAAAGGAAGTTGCAACCCGGATCATTTCACCTCCCGGTTCCAGGGAATACGGAATACTGAGCGTTTTGCTGCAGGCTTATTATCATATAGAACACCTCTTCAATGTAAATCCGGGAGTATTCATACCCCCTCCCGGTGTCGTTTCGTCTGTTATCAGATTGAAAAGAAATGAACATGAAACTCTGGGTTGCGATGAATCCCTGTTTTTCAGGGTGGTAAAAACAGCATTCAACCAAAGGCGAAAAATCCTTAAGAACTCTCTTAAAACTATGATCAATAATAATATAAGTACTGAAGACATATGGCATTACAGACCTGAACAACTTGGTGTCCGGGATTTCATCGGACTCACATCTCTGATCGGTAACTCCGGGCATATGCAGAAAATTTCGAATTGTTAATTCTATAATCAATACTATGCAATTTGAACTTACAAAAGACTATATCGATGAGCTGAAAGAACTGATCAGCCGGGAGGATAACAAAGAAACCCTGAAGAAAGTAAAGAATCTGCATCCTGCAGATATAGCAGAAATTGTCCGTGAACTCGACCCTCAGGAATCGAGATACCTTTATAACCTGCTCGACAATGAAACATCAGCTGATGTGTTGGTCGAAATGGAAGAAGACGAACGGGAAAGATTCATTGAAGAAATGCCAGTGGAAATCCTTGTCCAGAAAGTTATCGACAACATGGAATCGGATGATGCGGCAGATTTTCTGGGGGAACTGTCTGCTGAAAAACAGGAGGAAGTACTGCAAAAAATACAGGATATTGAACAGGCCGGTGACATCGCCGACCTGTTGAGTTATGATGAGCATACTGCTGGTGGTCTGATGGCAAAAGAGCTCATCAAAGTAAATGAGGAATGGGACATTGCCAAATGTATCCGGGAAATCCGAAAACAGGCAAAAGAGGTTCATGAATTTTACCAGATCTACGTTGTTGACGATGATAACATGCTGAAGGGAATCGTTTCCTTTAAAAAACTGCTGACCGGGAGAGCCTCCACGCTGATCAGGAACATTCTGAAAAGTGACATCATATCAGCAAAAACGGACACATCCTCTGAAGAGGTCGCCATCATCATGAAAAAGTACGACATCGTTTCACTTCCTGTTGTTGATGCGATCGGACGTTTGGTTGGCCGGATCACAATTGATGACATCGTGGATGTGATCCAGGAAGAAGCTGAAAAGGACTATCAGCTGATCTCAGGAATAACGGAAGATGTTGAGCCAACTGACAAGGTTATTCTGCTAACACGGGCAAGACTGCCCTGGCTGATCATCGGACTGATCGGGGGAATACTTGGATCCTGGGTGATCAGCATGCATGAAAGCGAAATACGTATAGCTCCTGAAATGGCATTATTTATACCGTTAATAGGAGCCATGGCCGGAAATGCCGGTGTCCAGTCTTCATCGATAGTTGTTCAGGGTATTGCCGCAGGCATAATTGATCTTCAAGGTATTACAGGAAAGTTATTTAAGGAGCTATACGTTGCAATGATCAATGGAATCATCCTTTCCGCTCTGATATTTGTATACAGCCTGTTTTTCAGTGATTCCTTTGAGCTCACCATAACAGTGAGCGTTGCTCTGTTTTCCGTTATCCTTTTTGCTTCGCTGTTCGGCACATTTGTTCCGCTTATCCTGCAACGTCTGAAAATTGACCCTGCACTGGCAACAGGACCGTTCATTACCACGATCAACGATATTATCGGACTGTCAATTTATCTTGCTCTGGGCAGGCTGATGTACGGGATCTTCACCTGAAAAGGTTCATGGTGAGCACATTCTCATACCGTGATGACGTAACGGTTAAATGCTGAAATGATTAAAATAATTCTTATTTTCGTTGGCGAATTGTTGCAGGGCATTTTTAATCATCAGACAGCATGTCTGTATTTTAGGCAATCCAGTCACAAATCAGAATTTTCAATCACCGGCAACACAAAGGATATGTCCATTAAGCTGTACTCAAAAAAAACACTTCATCATGAACATTTTAAAAGGGCTATTTATCATTACTGCGGCATTCATCGCAATACCGGCCGCTCACACACAGACCACCGAAGCGGAAAAACAACTGACTGAGCAGAACGCTGACAGTCTTGCCGGCTGGAAAAAGGGAGGCACCATCAATATCAGCACATCGCAGACATCATTGACAAACTGGGCTGCGGGAGGGCAGAGTTCAGTATCCGTAAACGGATTGCTCAGTGTCTATTCGGATTATCAAAAAAATAAGGCGTTGTGGGAAAATACACTTGATCTCGGTTATGGCAACATGAGACAAAGCAAAAAAACGGGATGGAGGAAAACGGACGATAAGATAGATTTTACATCAAAGATCGGTTTCAGGGCAACAGAAAACCTATACTATGCTGCTCTGCTGAACTTTAAGACACAGATGGCTTCCGGATACAACTATCCTGACGATTCAACGGTGATTTCAAAATTTCTTGCACCCGGGTATCTGCTGGGTGGCCTTGGTATCGACTACAAACCATCTGAGTACTTTGCAGCATTCATTGCACCCCTGACTTTGAAAACCACTTTCGTAAACGACAAAGATCTTTCAGATGCCGGCGCATTCGGGGTTGAACCCGGCAAAAAGACCTACGGTGAATTCGGGGGATATATGAGATTTTCCTTGAAAAAGGCAGTCATGGAGAATATCATGTTGCAGACCAAACTTGACCTGTTTTCGAATTATCTGAATAAACCACAGAATATCGATGTGAACTGGGAGACCTTGTTGTCTATGAAGGTAAATAAATATATTTCAGCATCATTGTCCACTCACTTGATCTATGATGATGATATCGATATTGCGGTTGATAAAAATGATGACGGAATTATCGATGAGACGGGCCCCAGGTTGCAGTTCAAGGAAGTACTTGCAGTCGGGCTATCCATAATTTTTTAATCTTTTAATACACAAATCATGAAGTTTATCAAGGAATTCAAGGAATTTGCCGTCAAGGGCAATATGATTGACATGGCTGTGGGCATCATCATAGGCATGGCTTTCGGGAAAATAGTGAGCTCGCTCGTCAACGATGTAATCATGCCACCGCTCGGAATGTTGATCGGCGGTGTGGACTTCACCGATCTTAAAGTTATGCTTAAGGCCGCAGGTATTGACGAGGCAGGGAATGCAGTTGAAGCAGTAACGCTAAACTATGGAACATTTGTTCAGACGGCTATTGACTTTCTGATCATTGCACTGATCGTCTTCATGATGGTCAAGGGCATAAACTCACTGAAGAAAAAAGAGGAAGCCGCACCGGCTCCTCCACCGGCACCGACAAAAGAAGAACTGCTTTTAACCGAAATACGGGATCTTCTGAAGAAATAAGACTTTCTTCCTGTTTTGTGCGGTTTTTAGGCCTCCAAAATACCAACTATCTGATTTATAGCTAAAAGAGTGATTTTTTGTTGTAAATATGGGT
>JAFGPB010000052.1 GCA_016926205.1 Bacteroidales bacterium | reverse complement strand
TTTAGCTCAGCTGGTTAGAGCGGCGGTTTCGTAAACCGCAGGTCGGGGGTTCAAATCCCCTGAGAGGCTCACGCGGGAATAGCTCAGCTGGCAGAGCGAAAGCTTCCCAAGCTTTAGGTCGCGGGTTCGAGTCCCGTTTCCCGCTCAACTATTCGGCATGCAAGGCATACGCTTCATTCAAGGCAATAAAGGGCTGTTTGCTTACGGATGTAAATTGAACATTACAATGAAACACTCAGGACATTAAGCACCTGATGAGTTCCGCTAGATAAAAAAGGAGACCATTGACCGAACCATGAATGCAGAAATCATCACGATAGGTGATGAGATACTGACCGGAAAGGTAATCAATACAAATGCCGCTTTCTTATCCCAGGAGCTGGACAAGCTTGGCATTACTGTTGTGCGCATTACAACAGTTTCTGACACATCACATAGCATCCTGTCATCGCTTGAGGAAGCCTCATCCAGGGCGGATCTGGTCATTACAACGGGAGGTCTGGGTCCGACCACCGATGACGTCACAAAATACAGCATGGCAGAATATTTTCATTCAAAGATGTCAATCAATCCGGAAGTACTGGAGCAAATCAAGATATTCATCCGTGCAAGAGGAGGTAATGTGAACGATAAAAATAAGGGACAGGCCATGCTTCCGGAAAACTGCGAGGTATTGCCCAACCGGTCAGGCACAGCACAGGGAATGTGGTTCAGTAAAAACAACGTCAACTATGTCGCTTTACCTGGCGTGCCTTACGAAATGAGCGAAATCTTCCTGAACGAACTCGCACCCAGACTGAAGGAACGTTACATACTTCCCTTTATACATCACGAAATGGTACTTACTTCAGGTATTTCTGAATCTGCCATGGCAATGCAAATCGGGGCCTGGGAAGCCGGACTTCCCTCAAATATCCGCCTTGCTTACCTTCCTTCTCCGGGGATATTGCGGTTGAGACTCAGCGGTACGGACAACAATCCTGAAAAACTGACGGATGACATGCAGACCGCACTTAGAAGTCTGGAAGCCATCATCGGATCCTATATTTTTGGCTACAATGAAGAACGGCTGGAAGAGATCACAGGTGATCTGCTGCGTCATAAAGGATACACCCTTGCACTTGCAGAAAGCTGCACGGGGGGTAAGATCAGCGAACTTATCACTTCAGTTCCGGGTGCGTCAGATTATTTCATCGGAAGCATTATTGCATATGCCAATGAAATCAAGACAGACCAGCTGGGTGTCTCACCTGATACCCTGCGCACATATGGTGCTGTGAGCCGTGAGGTGGCACATGAAATGGCAACCGGTGTACTGAAAAGACTTGGAAGTGATTATTCCATTGCCGTTACGGGTATTGCCGGACCTGCAGGCGGAACTGACAGGAAACCGGTCGGTACAACCTGGATTGCGGTTGCATCCGGAAAAAGAATTACATCCCGGATTTACCATTTTGGGGAACACCGGGGAAGAAACATACAGAAAGCTTCCATTGCTGCGCTCTTTATGCTGAAAAAGGAACTTGAGGACAATCTGTAATTATTTTGAATCAAATTTGAAAATTTGGAAAAAATTGACGTACTTTGCCAGCTGTTTTTAAAAACACAAAACACACACGGAAATGTCGAAGATTTGTCAAATAACAGGCAAGACTGCACAGGTTGGCAACAATGTATCACACTCCAAAAGAAGGACGAAAAGAACATTTGAAGTAAACCTGCTGAACAAGAAGCTTTTTCTGCAGGAGGAAAACCGTTGGGTGAATCTGCGGGTTTCAGCTGCAGGACTCAGATATATCAATAAGGTAGGATTGAAGAAAGCGCTTGAAACCGCCATGAGTAAAGGATTTATTAAAGGTTATTAATTATAACAAGAGCAGGATATGGCAAAGAAAGGCAACAGGAATCAGGTCATACTTGAATGTACCGAGCATAAGAACAGCGGAATGCCTGGCATGTCAAGATATATTACGACCAAAAACAGGAAAAATACACCGGACCGGCTTGAACTGAAAAAGTACAATCCGGTATTGAAGAAAGTCACTGTGCATCGCGAAATTAAATAATACAGATTATGGCCAAGAAAGTAATAGCAACTTTAAAAACGGGCAAAGGCAGAAGTTTCAGTAAATGTATAAAAATGGTCAAATCCCCGAAGACCGGTGCTTATATTTTCAAGGAAGAAATTGTGCACAATGATCATATTAAGGACTTTTTTACTGAAAAGTGATCAGGCTTTAATTGTATAATGAAGCTTTCTTTGAAACAGAGAAAGCTTTTTTTTTCCAGAAACCTCATTCGTTAAATAGATAGTATGGCATTATTCGGATTGTTTTCCCGTGAGAACAAAGAGGATCTGAACAGGGGTCTGGAGAAGACAAAGGAAAGTGTTGTAAAGAGGTTGTCACGTGCGGTAATGGGTAAATCAAGGATTGATGATGAAGTACTCGACAATCTTGAAGAGGCTTTGATATCATCCGATGTCGGTGTCAATACGACCATTAAGATCATTGAAAGACTGGAGAACAGGGTCTCAAGAGACAAATACCTGAATATTGATGAACTGAAAATCATACTGACAGAGGAAATCGCATCATTGCTGGAAGAGAATAAAGCTTCGGACATAACCGCGACGGATGTTTCCGATATACCCAGGCCCTATGTCATTATGGTGGTCGGTGTGAACGGAGTGGGAAAAACAACAACCATCGGAAAACTGGCCTACAAGTATAAAATGCAAAACAAAAGCGTGCTGCTTGGTGCTGCAGACACATTCCGGGCTGCTGCAGTGGATCAACTGACCATCTGGGCCCAGCGGGCAGGTGTTCCCCTTGTCAAACAGCAAATGGGATCAGATCCTGCTTCGGTGGCTTACGATACAGTGTTTTCAGCAAAGTCCGGCGGTACCGACGTTGTTATCATCGACACGGCGGGAAGGCTTCACAACAAGGCAAATCTGATGAACGAGCTGGCAAAAATAAAACGCGTTATTCAGAAAGTTATTCCTGAAGCTCCTCACGAAGTGCTGCTGATCCTTGACGGATCAACGGGACAAAATGCATTCGAGCAGGCACGGCAGTTCACCGATGTCACACAGGTCAATGCGATTGCAGTGACCAAACTCGACGGTACAGCAAAGGGAGGTGTCGTAATCGGCATTTCTGATCAATTCAGAATACCTGTGAAATACATAGGAATCGGTGAAAAAATAAGCGACCTACAGATTTTTGAAAAGCATGAATTCGTTGAAGCATTGTTTGGTACTGCGATAATCTAAATTTTTGCAAACAGATGCAGGTCAATTCTGACAAAAAGAAAGACTTCATCAATGTAGTCACACTCGGCTGTTCAAAAAACACAGTTGATTCAGAGGTCCTGATGCGGCAGCTCGAAGCCAACAACTTAAAAGTCCTGCATAATGAAGATTCCTTCGCAGCAAAAACAGTAATCATCAATACATGTGGCTTTATCAGCGATGCCAAACAGGAATCAATAGACACAATTCTGCAGTTCTTAAAAGCAAAGGAAAAGGGCCTGATCAAGCGGGTTCTGGTGATCGGATGCCTCTCAGAACGTTATAAAAAAGACCTGGAAAAAGAAATTCCGGATGTCGATAAATATTTTGGTGTCAATGATCTAAAAGATATTATTAAATATCTTAATTTAAATTTCATCAAAGATCTGACAACAGAACGTTATTGCACAACACCGTCACATTATGCCTATCTGAAAATTTCAGAGGGATGCGACCGCAAATGTGCCTTTTGCGCAATTCCAATGATCCGTGGCCGGCACCGTTCAAAATCCATGGATGTACTGATGCGTGAAGCCGAATATTTTGCCGACCGGGGTGTCAAGGAACTCATTCTTATCGCACAGGACCTTACCAGTTACGGACTGGATCTTTACAAGCGGCCGGCACTGACTGATCTGCTTTCAAAACTTTCTGAATTCGAAAGTTTTCAATGGATCAGACTGCATTATGCTTATCCTGCAGGATTTCCGAAAGAAATCATTCCGGTCATAAAAACCAAAAACAATGTTTGCCGGTATATTGACGTCCCTGTTCAACATGCAAGCAACAAGTTGCTTAAGCTTATGCGCAGGGGTTACAGCCTGGAACAGTTCACTGAACTGATCTCACACATCCGTTCTGAAATTCCTGATGTTACAATTCGTACTACCATACTGACGGGCCATCCGGGTGAAGGAGAGAAAGAATTCCTTGAACTGCTTGAATTTATAGAGCGTATGAAGTTTGAAAGACTTGGTGTATTCAAATACTCTGAAGAAGAAGGTACCTATGGACGGGATCATTACCCGGATCTGGTCTCCGAAAAAGAAAAATCCGAACGTGTAAATGAAATTATGAATCTTCAAGCTTCTATATATAAAAAATTGAATTATAATAAAATAAATAATTCATTTAAAGTTCTTATTGATAGCAGGGGAGGGGAGTATTACATTGGAAGGACAGAAGCGGATTCCCCTGAAGTGGACCAGGAAGTGCTGATCCCTGTATCATGCGGTGAATTTAAAACGGGTAATTTCTATGACATCACCATAACTGATGCAGAAGAATACGATTTGTTCGGTGTTCCTTTCAGACGAAACTGAAAATGATTGCAATGAGGCTTTGCTGATCAGTTTTCTTTCTGCTCTTCACTGGTTTCTGTTTCATCTATTGCAGCAGCTTGTTCCTCTGCGTGAAAGACCTTTATTAGGATTTTTTCCTTTTGATTGTTGAAGCTAACCGCAATGGTATCACCCTGTTTCAGATCAGACTTGATAATTACTTCCGCCATAGGATCTTCCAGATATTTTTGAAGGGCTCTTTTTAAGGGTCTTGCGCCAAACTGAACATCATAGCCTTTTTCTGCGATGTAATCCTTTGCAGCATCCGAGATGATGATCTTGTAACCCATGCTGTGAATACGCTGGTATAATCCCTGAAGCTCAATATCGATGATCAAATGAATATGTTCACGGTCCAGTGCATTAAAGATCACAACATCATCGAGCCGGTTCAAAAACTCAGGGGAGAAAGCCTTCTTCAAAGCATTCTGGATTACACTTTTCGCATATTCATGACTTGAAGCCTGTTTTGAGCCGGTCGAAAAACCTACTCCCTGCCCGAAATCCTTCAACTGCCTTGTTCCTATGTTTGATGTCATGATCAGTATGGTATTCCGGAAGTCTACCTGCCGGCCCAGACTGTCGGTAAGCTGACCTTCATCAAGCACCTGAAGAAGGATGTTATAAACGTCAGGATGCGCTTTTTCAATTTCATCCAACAGCACAACGCTGTATGGCCTTCTTCTGACTTTTTCAGTGAGCTGACCGCCTTCTTCATAACCGATATAGCCAGGAGGAGCACCGACAAGCCGGGATACGGAAAACTTTTCCATATATTCGCTCATGTCAATCCGGATCAGGTTGTTGTATGAATCAAAAAGATAGCGTGCAAGTACTTTTGCCAGCTGGGTTTTTCCGACACCGGTGGGACCCAGAAAAATGAATGTGCCGATGGGTTTGTTCGGATCTTTCAGTCCTGCCCTGTTTCGTTGTATTGATTTGACAATCTTTGCAATTGCCTCATCCTGACCGACGACACTGCCTTTGAGTTCATCCGCCATTCGCAGCAAACGCTGCCCTTCTTCAAGTGCAATTCTCTGAACCGGAACACCGGTCATCATTGCCACGACTTCAGCCACCTTTTCTGCATTCACCTCCTGACGGTTCCTGGTAAGTTCCTTTTCCCATTTGAGCTTTTCATCTTCGAGCATTTCCAGATGTTCCTTTTCCTTATCCCTGAAACTGGCAGCTTTTTCAAAATTCTGGTTCTTGACTGCCTTTATCTTTTCCTTTTTTATTTCTTCGATCTCTTTTTCCAGCTCCAGGATTTTTTCAGGAACATGTATGTTGGAAATGTGCACTCTTGATCCCGATTCATCCAGCGCATCTATTGCCTTGTCAGGCAAATGCCTGTCTGAAATATAACGGTTGGTCAGTTTTACACAGGCTTCAATCGCTTCCTCCGTATAAATCACATTGTGATGGTCCTCATACCGTTCTTTGATGTTGTTCAGGATCTCAATGGTTTCCTCAGGGGATGTGGGTTCAATCATGACTTTCTGAAAACGCCTCTCGAGTGCGCCGTCTTTTTCAATATGCTGCCGGTATTCATCCAGGGTGGTCGCTCCGATGCACTGAATATCGCCGCGTGCAAGAGCAGGTTTGAGCATGTTTGCTGCATCCAGTGAACCCGTAGCGCCTCCGGCACCAACAATCGTGTGAATTTCATCAATAAAAAGAACTACATTGGTGGTTTTTGAGAGTTCGTTCAGAATGGCTTTCATGCGTTCCTCAAACTGACCACGATATTTGGTTCCTGCAACAATGGCTGCAAGATCGAGGGTTACGACGCGCTTTCCAAACAGCACCCTCGATACTTTCTTCTGTATGATACGCAAAGCAAGACCTTCAACTATGGCTGATTTACCCACACCGGGTTCTCCTATAAGTATGGGATTGTTCTTTTTACGCCGGCTCAGGATCTGTGCCAGCCTTTCTATTTCCTTTTCCCTTCCGACGATCGGGTCCATTCTGTCCTCTTCGGCAGCGCGTGTCAAGTCGATGCCAAAATTGTCAAGTACAGGGGTATCGGAATTGGTTTTAGGTGTGGATTCCGGACTGGGTTTTTTACTTCCCTGCGGACCGAATGAGGATATGGGCTCATCATCTTCCTGCGAATAGTCAGCTCTGGGTTCATTATCCTCCGAATCAACCAAATGTTCATTCTGAAGTTCCCTTCTAACCTTGCCATAATCTACGCTGTGTTCATCAAGAATGCGCGTCACACGAGAGTTTTCATCCTTCATCAGGGCAAGCAGAAGATGACCAGTATCAATAGTTGTCTTTTTAAACGATTTGGCTTCAAGATAAACGAGCTTCAGAATTCTTTCCGAAGTCTTCAGCAATGGGATATTATCAATATCTGTAATTTTAATCGGACCATCGGGTGCAACAACTGATTCCAAATCCTTTTTCAACTGATATAAATTTGTTCCCAGAGAAACAAGCACATCTATGGCAACTCCTTCCCCTTCGCGTAAAATACCCAACAGCAAATGTTCAGGAGCTATCTCCTTATTTCCCAACCTGATAGCTTCCTCTTTACTGTAGGACAATACATCTTTAATCCTTTGTGAAAATTTGGCATCCATATACAATTATTTACCCTGTCGGATGTACACAATTCCAATGCAAATATAAGAATTATATTATAACGTTTTTTTAACAGGATTTGTTAATATAATCATCAAAAAAAAATCAATATAAAGAGCAGAAATATCTATTTTAGCAGGCTTATGATCTCATGTATTTGTTTATTGATCACCTATTTATTTTCATTGGAAAGTGATGGATCAGGAAGAAAAAGTCATACCGGTCAACATTGAGGAAGAAATGAAATCTGCCTACATCGATTATTCGATGTCAGTTATCGTTTCACGTGCATTGCCCGATGTAAGGGACGGTTTAAAACCAGTACACCGCAGAGTTCTTTTTGGTATGCAGGAACTGGGTGTTTTGGCCAACAGACCCTTTAAGAAATCTGCCCGTATTGTCGGTGAGGTATTGGGAAAGTACCATCCTCACGGAGATACTTCAGTATATGATGCCATGGTGAGAATGGCACAGGAATGGTCTTTACGCTATCCATTGATTGAGGGACAGGGTAATTTCGGATCCATGGACGGTGACAACCCTGCAGCAATGAGATATACGGAAGCCCGCCTGCAGAAGATCGCTGAAGAAATGCTGGCGGATATTGACAAAAACACAGTTGACTACCAGTTGAATTTTGATGATACCCTTCAGGAACCTGTTGTTCTTCCTTCCAGAATACCTAATTTACTGATAAACGGAGCATCGGGTATTGCAGTAGGGATGGCCACAAATATCCCGCCTCACAACCTGACCGAAGTTTGCAATGCTACCATAGCATATATAGAAAACCATGAGATCACCACCGAAGAACTGATGGATTACATCAAAGGACCTGATTTTCCTACCGGTGCAATAATATATGGATATAAAGGCATACGTGAGGCTTTTGAGACCGGCAGGGGCAGGATTGTTATGCGTGCCAGGACGGAAATAGAGCTGACTCCAAGCGGACGGGAGGTTATTGTGATCAAAGAAGTTCCTTACCAGGTGAACAAAGCTGAAATGATCCGGAAAATTGCTGAACTGATCAATGATAAAAAACTTGAAGGAATTTCCTACATCAATGATGAATCTGACAGGAACGGGATACGGGTGGTCATTATTTGCAAAAAGGATGCACAGGCCAGCATCGTTTTAAACAATCTTTACAAACACACTCCTTTACAGACATCCTTTAATGTGAACAACATTGCACTTGTTCACGGCCGTCCAAGACTCCTTTCACTGAAACAATGCATAAAATACTTTGTTGAACACCGGCATGAGGTGGTGATCCGCCGCACACAATATGAACTGGATGAATCTGAAAAGAAAGCCCACATTCTGGAAGGACTTCTGATTGCGCTCGATAACCTTGATGCTGTGATTGGTCTGATCCGTGGTTCAAAAACACCTGAAGAGGCGAAGACAGGACTTATAAATAGCTTTAACCTGAGCGAAATCCAGGCCAAAGCCATTCTGGATATGAGGCTTCAGAGGCTGACCGGTTTGGAAAGGGAGAAGATCAGACAGGAATATGAGGATTTGCAGAAACTAATAACCTATCTCAGGAGTCTGCTGGCCGATGAGTCACTCAGAATGAATCTCATAAAAAACGAGCTCAGAGAAATGTCAGAAAGGCATGGTGATAACCGCAGAACGACCCTGGTACCTGAAGAGGGTGAGTTTAATCCTGAGGATTTTTATGCCGATGACGACATGATCATCACAATCTCCCGCCTGGGCTATATCAAGCGCACACCGTTAACGGACTTCAGGACCCAGGCCAGGGGAGGAGTGGGTTCCCGGGGAAGTGAAACAAGGGAAGAGGATTATCTTGAACATCTTTATTATGCCACCATGCATAATACAATGCTGTTTTTCACTGAAAAGGGAAGGTGTTTCTGGCTCAAGGTATATGAAATACCTGAAGGAACCAAAAGTTCAAAAGGACGCGCCATTCAGAATCTCATCAACATTGAACCGGATGATAAAGTAAAAGCGTTTATTAAGGTGGTAAGCCTTACCGAGACGGAATATGTTAACAACAATTATATTGTGCTTTGCACCCGGAAGGGACTGATCAAGAAGACCTCGCTTACAGCTTACGCACGTCCCAGACAAAACGGGATCAATGCCATCAGCATAAGGGAAGGTGACGGCCTTCTGGAAGCCCAACTCACCAACGGACAGAATGAAATACTGATTGCCGTCAGGTCAGGGAAAGCGATTCGCTTCAATGAAAATACTGTACGGCCTATGGGTCGTAATGCTTCGGGGGTTACCGGGATCAGGTTTTCCGATCCGGATGACGAAGTCGTTGGAATGATTTGTATACAGAACGTTTCCACAACAATTCTTGTTGTATCTGCCAATGGCTATGGTAAGCGCACAGTACTGGAAGATTACCGCATAACCAACCGGGGTGGTAAGGGTGTGAAGACCATTAACATCACTGCCAAAACAGGACCTCTGGTCACAATAAAAAATGTTTCGGACAAAGATGACATTATGATCATTACGAAATCCGGACTGACCATCAGACTGGCAGTATCAAGTCTTAGATTAACGGGCAGGGCAACTCAGGGTGTAAAGCTGATCAATATCAGGAGCGGGGATTCCATTGCGGCCGTGACCGGCGTCATCGGTTCTGCAGATGAGTTCGTTGAATAGTCATGTACAGACAGATTGTCAGTGGATTGAATTATATATGGACATAAAATCTGGCATGTCCTTTGGAGGACAATTGATTCATGACTTATTCATTCCGGATCAATCGTCAATTTTTCCGATTATATTCTTTTTTTTTTGGACAATTTCCAAATAGAATTTATATTTGGCAAAATTTTTGATAAAATACAATTAGAAATTATTTATACTCATTAAATTAAAAATAATCAACATGAAGAAAATCGTATTTTTATTTGCGACGTTGATATTGCTGACTGGAGTGCGGGTAAATGCACAGGTTGCCTCCGTGATCAATTATTCCTCACTTGAGAA
>JAFGPB010000007.1 GCA_016926205.1 Bacteroidales bacterium | reverse complement strand
TTAAAACATACTTAACATCATAAAAATGTAAGTATCTTTTAAATACAAAACAAATGTATACCAATAGGGGATAGATATCTTCGCTTAATATATGATACTAATTACCATATAAAGGTGATATTGATCACCTATTACATTTTTTTGTCCTAATTTTAGCACCAAACCTTCAGGTTTTTGTTTATTAAAGAAGATACAAAATCATTACTTTTGCACTTCAAACTGACCAGAGCATGAATGCCTCAGTAATCAGGCTGGCAATCAGGACTGCATCTCTGATACACTTGTTTTTTAAGTTCGATGCCCATAGGAGCTTATTTCTGAATATTTCAGAATACTTCGGGGAAATGGGACTCTCCGCCGGGGAAATCAAAAAGTGCATTCATGACACCCAGATTATATTTCCGGCGGATGTCCAGAAGCTGCAGGAAAGCCAGACAACCGGACTGGTCACGGAAATGATCTGCGCTGAGATCAACAGGACACTCGGGGATGATGAAAAGATTTTTTTATTGTTGCTTGTACAGGACTATCTTGTAAACTTTTCGGAAATGTCAGGTTATCAGGATATGCTGGAAAACATATGCAACAATACCGGGATTGACGGAACACTCATCGAAAAATTCAGTGAATTTGTCGGCAGTGATGAACCTGATGCATTTCTCGAGGGGGATTGCCTGATACTTTCGCCGCCCAGGGAAAGAAAGGATGAAAAGCTGGAAGGTTCATGGATTGAAGATATCGCTCCGAAAGATCAGAAAGTGTTTAACATTCTTGAAATGGACGGGGTGCATGAGCACCTGATCATCACCTTTGTGGATCAGATCAAATCTTTTCTGATCCGTGGCCTGAACGGTTCTTCAATAAAGCCGCATAAAGATCATGATCACAATTACAGGTTCCGGATTTTACAGCCGGGATCAGAATTCCATCTCAAGGGCGGCATTGTCCTTACATATACACAGATCAAGGAACAATACCTGCAATTGCAGCCGAAAGGATCCATATCCCTGGTTGCCCGGGATATCAGATTCTCGTCCCCGAAAGGCGGAACCAGATCGATCAGCAGGTTCACCGTCAGTGAGGTTTCGGGACGATTGATAGGTGTTGTAGGTAAGGAAGGAGTGGGTAAAAGCACATTGCTGAAATTGCTTGCCGGTCATTTCAAGCCGGATGAAGGCAAAGTAATCATCAACGGTTATGATTTATGGAGGTACAAATATTTGCTGAAAGGGATCATTGGATATGTTCCCGAAGAAGATCTATTATTTGAGGAGCTTACGGTTTATGAGAATCTTATCCTTACTGCACGTTTGCACTACAGCAATCTGAGCAAAAAGGATATTGAAAATAAGGTGGATGCATTATTAAAGAAACTCGATCTTCTTGAACTGAAACATGAAATCGTGGGTGACATCTTCAGCAAACGACTCCAGCCGGGACAGCGCAGAATGCTGAATATAGCACTGGAATTGTTGCGTGAACCACAGATTTTGCTGGTTGATGATGCGCTCTACGGACTGGGAATGGCAGATGCTTCAAAGGTCATCAGGATCCTGCATGATTATACTTTTGAAGGCAATCTGGTGATCACTACAATCAGCCAGGCCGGCAGCCATACTTTCAAATATTTTGACAAGATTTGGATCCTTGATGAGGGTGGGCGAATGGTCTACAACGGGTCAATTCAAGCTGCAACTGCATATTTATACAGGCATCTGAATTTGGTTACACGTGAAATCCGGGATATCGATCCTTCAATATTGCTTGACCTGATCAATTACAAATTGCCGGAACCGGAAGGTGCCGGATGGAAGCGGTTTATTGAACCACAGCGATGGCACTCACTGTATTTTGAGGAAAATGTTCCGGATGCGGGTTCCCTGCCTGAGAAAGCGATTTTGCCGGCCAGAATCCTGAAGATCCCGAATCTCGAGGTTCAATTGCTGATTTTTTCAATACGAAATTTCAAATGTAAATTCAGTCGTTTACGGGATATCCTGATTGCTTTTCTTTCCGGTCCGATTCTTGGTGCAGCCATCGCAATACTGTTGCGAATGAGTCATCAGGGAGATTATTCATATTCTTCCAATGCCAACATACCCATTTTCCAGTTTTTAAGCGTTTTGACCGTTATGGTTATGGGAATGATCACCAGTGCTGATGAATTCATCAGGGAAAGGAACATCCTGAAGAAAGAAGAATATCTTGAACTGAGCAGGTTCAGCTATATTAACTCAAAGATCCTGTTTCTGTTTCCCCTGATTGCCATACAGACTTTCTTGTATGTGATCGTCAGCAATTATATCCTCGAAATCAAAGAGATGACATGGTATTACTGGTTCGTGCTTTTCAGTGCAGGATGTTTTGGTGTGGTGGCAGGTTTATTCTTCTCTATGAGCGTTAGAAAATCAGGCATTATTTATGAAAAGATCATTCCCGTCGTGATCGCCTTGCAGATCATTCTGGGCGGTGGAATTATCCCGTATGACAGACTGAATCTAGGCAGCGGTAAATATTCCCCGGTACTTGCTGATTTGATGGTGTCGCGTTGGGGATATGAGGCGCTGGTCGTGACACAATATAAAAACAACAAATACGGAACACTGTTCTTTGATGTTGAGAAGGAGCTCAGTTATGCTTCCTTTTATTCAGAACAGCTTGTTCCTGCACTTGAGGAGATGCTTAACAAATGCATCTCAACGAACGAACCGGTAGACAGCAGTAAAATCTATTGTGATATGTTATATCATGAGCTTTCCAAGGTTGAAGCGCTTCCGGATATTTTCCCCTTTGAATACCTGAACAGTATTTCTGATTTAAAGGATAATGAAATGGTCATTCAGGAAGTCAGTGATTATCTCACATATTTGTCCATTTATTTTTACGATGCCTGTGAAAGGTCTGTTTACAAAAAGGACAGCCTGATGGTACAGCTTGAAAAGTCCATGGGGACTGGAGGATTGGAGCAGCTTAGAAACGATTATCATAACCAGGAGATCGAGGAAACGGTAAGACGAACCGGTCAGAATGGATCCTTTGTCATTCTGGACCGTGAAATTGTCCCCAGGGTGGATCCAATCTTTATGGCACCGGAATCGGAATTTGGCAGGGCAGGTTTTTTCAGTGCCACAAAATTTATCAATGGACAGTTTACGAGTACGATTTGGTTTAATATTTCAGTGATCTGGATATTCACATTCCTGTTTTACCTGTTGCTCCTTTTTGACACAGCCAATATCATACGCAGGTTTATCGGGGGCAATCCTGTTTGATAACTTCTTCTCTTTTTTGAATTTACAATTTTTTGTAACATTTTTGTGAAAAAGTGGATTCACAAATGTATGTAGTGCACCTTAAATCCTGCAGTTTGTGCAGACATTTCATCGTTTTCTGCATGTTGTCGCAATTGTTTATTGCGGGCTCGAGAGCTCAGGAAAACCTGGCAACCGGATCCGGATTCATTATTGACAAACTATTGCATTCCACGCCCGTTAAGGATCAGTCAAGATCAGGTACCTGCTGGAGTTTTGCTGCCGTCTCATTTATTGAGTCTGAGCTGTTGCGGACCGGCAGGGGGTATTTTGATCTGTCCGAAATGTATGTGTTCAGAAATACCTATCTGGAAAAAGCGGAAAAATATATCAGAATGCATGGGAACATGAATTTCGGCAGTGGCGGAGAGGCAAATGATGTGACTTCATCCATCCGGTCTGCCGGAATCGTGCCGGATGCCATATATCCCGGAAGTCATTTCAGCATGGAAGACTTTAATTTTGATAAAATGGATAAAATGCTGAAAGATTTTGTTAACGGAATTGTAAATTCACATGATCACATTCCGGATCTTTCATGGGGAAAGGCTTTTGAGTCAATGCTCGATTCCCTGCTGGGTCCTGTACCGGATACCTTTATCTGGGAGGATGAAACATACACTCCGTTGTCTTTTGCTTCGAGTCTGGGTTTAAACATGGATGATTACATATTGATCGGATCCTACACACACCATCCGTTTTATGATAAGTTTATCCTGGAAATACCGGATAACTGGTCATGGGAATATGTATACAACGTGCCGCTGGATGAGCTTGTTGAAATACTGGACCAGTCAGTTCTAAAAGGCTATACGGCTGTTTGGGCGACTGATATCTCAGAAGAGGGCTTTTCATTTGAGGAGGGACTGGCAGTAGTCCGTGAACAAGACATCCAGGAAGAATGCAGGAAAGAGAATTTTCAGGATTCCTGCAGACAGCCGGAAGGGACACATGACAGGGAGGCTGAGAATTCTTCATTATGCGGAAACAGCTTCATAACACAGGAAAAACGACAAAGAGGATTCGATAATTATGCAACTCAGGATGATCATGCCATGCACATTATAGGAACAGCCAAAGATTCAGATTCAAAACATTATTATTATGTAAAAAACTCCTGGGGTACGGACAATCCCTATGATGGCCATTTCTTTGTTTCTGAGGACTATTTCAGGTACAAGACCATATCCATCATGATCAACCTGAATGCACTGGACCATGATATATCAAAACTTTTGAAACTTCAATAATTTTCTCTGGTATGGAATGTAAACAAAACCGCAACACTGATTATTGCAACTGTTCCTATCCTTGTGGTAAGAAAGGCATTTGCTGTGATTGCCTGCATTATCATCGCATGCTGAATGAGTTGCCCGCATGTTATTTCCCTGATGACATTGAACAGACATACGACAGAAGCATTGAGAATTTTATCCGTATTTATCAGAAACGGGGACCATGGCAATGACATTTAAAAAAATTCTCTTACTTTCATCTCCTGTTGACAACTTATTTCGCAACTTATTCCATTTGTTTCCAGTAAAAGGATTACAGCCGGAAAATTACCTTTTCTTATGAAGCGAAAAACAGGTAGATGTGTTCTGATACTTTTGGTCACGGCCATATCAAGCTCGTTTTATCATTTTACACCGGACACCGGTAAGGATTATTCCGAATTCAGGTTGCGAAAAGTGGCGGAATCACCCGGGTTTCTAAAGGCACCTGATTACTGGGCGGACTCTGTACTCATGTCCCTTTCAATGGAGGAACGTATTGCCCAGATGATCATGGTAGCTGCTTATTCCGATCACAATAAGGAAAATGAACAGGAAGTGAAGGAACTGATACAAACTTATAATATCGGAGGACTGATCTTTTTTCACGGTTCACCTTATCATCAGGCAGGACTCACCAATATTTACCAGTCGATTGCGAAAACTCCGCTGTGTATTGCCATGGATGCTGAATGGGGAATAGGTATGCGACTTGACAGCACGATCAGTTATCCGAGACAGATGATGCTCGGAGCGAGCAGGAATGAAAAGTTCATTTACGAAATGGGAAGTCAGATTGCAGAACAGCTTTCCCGAATCGGTGTTCACATTAATTTTGCACCTGTGGCTGATGTGAATAACAATCCGGAGAATCCCGTCATCAACAGCCGTTCATTCGGAGAGGACCGTGCAAATGTCACTTCAAAATCATTACTGTACATGCGCGGAATGCAGGATAACGGGATTATGGCAGTAGCCAAACATTTTCCGGGACACGGAGACACCGATATTGATTCGCATGCAGACCTTCCGGTGATCAGTCATTCCTTCAGCAGGCTGGACAGTCTGGAATTGTTTCCGTTCAAGGAGTTGATCAACAGCGGCATTTCAGGGATCATGACAGCTCATTTGCAAATTCCTGCAATTGATTCGCTGGATGGAATACCTTCTTCCCTGTCGCGTATTGTCATCGATTCTCTGCTGAAAGGTGAGCTGGGGTTTAACGGGCTTGTATTTACCGATGCAATGAGCATGAAAGGAATCACAAACTATTTCCTTCCTGAGGAGGCAGTGGAAAAAGCAGTACTGGCCGGAAATGATATACTGGTCATGCCCGGAGATGTCAGGCTTGCCATAAAGACCATCTCCGGGATGATCAGAGACGGCATCATCAGCGAGGGAGAAATAAATTCCCGTTGCCAGAAAATCCTGCTGGCAAAATTCTGGATGGGATTAAGTGAATATAAACCGGTTGATCTACAGAATATAAACAACGACCTCAACAAAGATGAATACCGTTTGCTTGAAAGAAAACTTATTGAGTCCTCACTGACAGTTCTTTCGAATAAAAACGGACTGCTGCCTTTCCGGAGACTGGATACGCTTTCAATCGCTTCTGTATCTTTTGGTGATCCGGGAGACAGCACTTTCCAGAAATCCCTGAATCTGTACACAACGGTAAGACAATATCATATTCAGGAGGGTGCGAAATATGTTTGGGATAGCATCCTGAATGAGATCAGCAATTGCAACATTGTGATTGCCAATCTGCATTCAAATGATCGCAGGGCGGGAACTCAGTATGGCATCGCGAATGACATGATTGAATTGATTGACCTTCTTTCGAAGTTTAGGAACGTTGTATTGAATGTATTTGCGAATCCTTATATACTGGACAGGTTCGAAGATCCGGACAGGTTTTCTGCGATCGTCGTCTCCTATGAGAATTCCGATATTGTTCAGGATCTTTCAGCCCAGATGATGTTCGGTGCTTTTGGTGCCAGTGGAATGCTTCCGGTGTCAGTCGGACGTTGGAATGCATTGCTGTCTGGTCAGGAAGTGCAGGGCATAAACCGGCTTAAATATTCAATACCGCTTGAGGCAGGAATGAACCGGAAGATACTCGAACAGATCGATGATACGATTTCGGTATCCATAGCGTGCCAGGCAATGCCCGGATGCCAGGTGATGGTGGTCAGGAATGGCATTGTCATTATGAACAAAGCTTATGGTCATCATGAGTATAACGGTGTCCGTAAAGTGAAAACCACGGATCTTTATGATCTGGCATCAGTTACGAAAGCAGGAGCAACTGTACCTGCCATCATGAAGTTGTATGATGAGGGTATTCTTGATATCAGGGAAAAGATATCCGCATACCTGCCCGATCTTAAATCAACGAATAAAAGAAATAT
>JAFGPB010000051.1 GCA_016926205.1 Bacteroidales bacterium | reverse complement strand
GTTGATTTTGTTTGATTGTTGTATTTTTTTATTTTATTTTATATTTGTAGGCCGGAAATGAAACAATCCGGTAATGATTACGACATAACAACACTCTATTAAACCTGAACAAGAGTCATAACATAAATCTGAAATTTTATGAAAATCCTCGTTTGCATTAGTAATGTTCCTGATACGACCACCAAAGTCAGGTTTGTTGATCAGAATAAGAAGTTAGATACAACAGGAATTCAATGGGTCATTAATCCATGGGATGAGCTGAGCCTTACTCGGGCGCTTGAGCTGAAAGATGATCCTGCAGCAGGTGTTACTTCCGTAACCGTTGCACATGTCGGACCGGCCACAGCGGAGCCAACCCTCAGGAAGGCACTTGCTATCGGTGCCGATGATGCCCTCAGGGTCAATACTGATCCGCACGATGCTTATTATGTAGCATACCAGTTGGCTGAGGTGATCAGGGCAAATCATTTCGAACTCATACTTTGCGGAATAGAGTCCAGTGACCATAACGGATCAAATACCGGCGGGATGCTTGCAGAATTACTGGATTATCCTTCCGTTTCAGCAATTTCATCACTTCAGATCAGGGACGGCCAGGTAAAAATAACCAGGGAAATTGACGGAGGTAAGGAAACACTCAACGTACCCCTTCCTTTTGTGGGCATTGTCCAGAAAGGCATTGCCAAAGAACCGAGAATTGCCGCCATGCGCGGTATTATGCTGGCCAGATCAAAACCGGTTAAAGTTTCAGATCCTGTGCCTGCTGAAACCTACACGGAGGTTCTTGAATATGAGATGCCCGAACCTCGTGCAGCATGTAAGTTTATCGATCCGGAAGACCCGAAGCAACTGATCAGCCTGCTTCAGAACGAGGCAAAAGTCATTTAACCATAAAACAAATTATTAAAAAGTATATGTCAGTTTTAGTATATACCGAAAATTGGGAAGGGAAATTCAAAAAATTGTCCTTTGAGCTTGTTTCTTACGCTTCAAAGTTGGCAGAAATGCTCAATACCACCACAACGGTGCTGTCACTCGGCAATGTTGAAAATGACGAATTGTCGGAACTGGGGAAATATGGAGCGGATAAGATCATAAATATGCGGAGTGATGTATTTACAGTGTTGGACAATCAACTGTTTACACGGGTAATTGCCGATGTTTCCGATAAAGAAAACGCAGGTGTTGTGATTCTTTCAAATAACAATACGGGTAAAGCTCTTGCACCCAGGCTATCCGTCAGGCTGAAAGCCGGAATCGGTTCAGGTGTGAGCAGGTTGCCGATCAGCATAAATCCTTTTGTGGTTTATAAGCGGGCATATTCCGGAAATGCATATACCCATGTCCGGATCAAAACGGACGTTAAAATCCTGACCCTGGCTCAGAATTCCTTTGAGGTCATTGAAAATAAACACAGTGTGACCATGGAAAATCAGGAAGTCGGGATTGATCCGGCGACAGTCAAAACCAGTGTTGTTGACTTACAGAAACAAACCGGAAAAATATTGCTTACTGATGCGGAAATTGTTGTCTCCGGTGGTCGCGGCATGAAATCACCTGATAACTGGGGGCCGCTGTTGGAACTGGCTGACCTGCTCGGTGCAGCCACAGCATGCTCCCGTCCGGTATCCGATGAAGGCTGGCGCGGACATGAAGAACATACGGGACAGACCGGCAAGATCATTGCACCCAACCTTTATTTCGCCATCGGAATATCAGGAGCCACCCAGCATCTAGCAGGAGTGAGCACTTCCAAATACATTGTGGCGATCAATACCGATAAGGATGCTCCGATATTCGAGGCAGCACAATACGGTATTGTGGGTGATGCAATGAAGATTCTTCCCCGACTCGTGGAAGCCGTGAAAGAAATGAAATCAACATGACAAAACAAATCCTTTTTGCTGTAATCCTGCTGGTCACACTGGGTGTATTTTCCTTTACCGCGAGCAGGATCATCAGATTCTTCCGCATCACAAAACCTGCGTTTCCGGTCAGAGACATGGGCAGGCGCATGTTGCTGATGTTTGAAGTGGCCTTCGGACAGACCAAGATATTCAGGAGACCTGTAATGGGTTTGGCCCATGCTTTGGTTTTCTGGGGATTTTGTATCATTCTGATCGGGAGTATCGAGATGGTGATCGACGGACTGGCAGGTTCCGAAAGGATTTTAAAGTTACTCGGACCGGTTTACGACGTCATCATGGCCGCAGGTGACGTTTTTGCAGTTCTCGTCGCAGTTTCTATACTCATATTCCTTTCCAGAAGATTATTCTTCCATATAAGGCGTTTTGAAGGAAATGAAATGAAGAAGATCAACCATCTTGATGCATTAATCGCACTGACAATGATCCTGTTGCTGATGGTTTCACTGCTGGGCATGAATGCAACTTATGTGCAATACGGCAAAACCACGCATGCCGGGATACACGGTGTTTTTCCGGCAGGCCGACTGATTGCAGGTTTGATTGCAGATGTACCTGCAAAATCCCTTCATGTGGCTCATGAGATCTTCTGGTGGTCGCATATCCTGCTCGTATTTATCTTTGCAAATATTCTCCCGTATTCCAAGCATTTTCATGTTTTCATGTCGGTTCCCAATGTGTTTTTATCGCGACTGGAGCCTCTTGGTAAGCTGCCCAATATGGACGATATCACCCGTGAAGTCAGGATCATGCTCAATCCCGGCACAGCGGATGAGGGAGCAACCGGCGAACTTCCTGCCGGCAGGTTCGGTGTGATGGATGTGGAAGACGTGACATGGAAGAACTATCTGGATGCATTGTCATGTACGCAGTGTGGCAGATGTACAGCCGTCTGTCCGGCCAACATTACGGGAAAGCTTCTGTCGCCCCGCAAAGTCATTATGGATGTCAGGGAGCGAATGAAAGAAAAGGGTCCGGGTATCATAAAAAACGGAAAAGAATACACCGATCAAAGATCTCTTTTACGGAATTATATCACAGAGGAGGAACTTTGGGCCTGCACTACTTGTAATGCCTGTGCACAGGAATGCCCGATCAACATAAACCATCCCGAACTGATTGTAGGTATGCGAAGGTATCTTGCCATGGAGGAAGGATCGGTCCCGGGGGAACTTAAAGCGGTTTTCTCTAATATCGAAAACAACGGTGCACCCTGGCAGTTTTCTCCGGAGGACCGG
>JAFGPB010000050.1 GCA_016926205.1 Bacteroidales bacterium | reverse complement strand
GAAATCCTTATACTTTTCAAAGATGCTCATTGCGTCCTCATAATTCGTGGCATGCAAAATTTTTGGCCTCGATCTCATCTTGCATATCTTGTCCAGTTCGTTTTTTTCCACTTCGGGCAATACCTGCTGAACCTGGCCAAAAACAATAGAATATAAGATGGGCAGGTATTTCGAATAGTACTGGGCAGAATCCTCGATCAGGAGGATAATTCTTACAAGACCGATCTTGGTATCGTTTTCCACATTTACCTGGTCCTCTATCGATTTGACCATGGCAAAGAAAATCTGTGAGTCGCCGGTCCAGTTAAACAGTTTGTTCACTGAATTGATCGTCGGGACAAGCTCTTCAAAATACTGCATGTTTCTTTTCTGGTTCAGCAAAAAATAGATCAGGAGGTCCGGACATTTTTCCCTGATCTGATCACTCAGCCTGACAGGAGTTTCCCGATCCATTCCCACCATGATGATCACAAGGTCGAAACGTGTACTGTCAAGCAGGCCCATTGCTTCTTCGGTTGTGGTCACACCTGTGATCCTCGGCAGGGAAAACAGGCTGTACTGATAAATGATTCCCATGAACTGCTCAAAGAAACTGCTTTCGTTTTCAAGGGTAAAAGCATCGTATAAGGTGGCGACAAAAAGGATCTCTTTCACCTTAAACTTCATCATGTCAAGATAAATGTATTTCTCTATGGTTTGCTGATTGAAGAAAAGCTGCAGGGGACGCTTGTTCTTGATCAGGGATTGCCTGTATTCATCGGGTTTAAAGACCGGTACCGCACTGAACTTGATCTTGTTGATGATTTCCCTTCCCTTATAATTGTTCAGATACCCACTTATAAGTTTCCCCAGGTTGAAGATCAGGTTCCGCTCTTCTTTCAGAAAAGGGCCTTCATCAGCTTCAGGAAACTTTTTAAGATAAACCACCTCAATGATTCCCTTTTTATTGTCAACCGTGATGAAATTCTCTTTTTGCATCCATATGGTCTCTGAAAAATTCCTGCTTAAGTAAGTCTTTCCTTCAAAACGTATCCTTGCTGCAGTATAATTGGGATATTGCCATGATTTCGGTATGATGTTGACAATCTTTTGCAACGTTTCATCAACAGGTTTGCTCATCGAAATGATCCGGGTTGTCTGATTGATAAGTTTCAGTTCTTTCAGCCGCTCGCGGTTTTCATACAACAGGTTGTTGAAGACATTGCGGATTGCCGAACCTGCAATCAGGTTTGAGATATTGATCAGCAGATCCCTTTCTTCCTTTAAAAAGGGGCCTTCATCAGCTTCAGGAAATTCCCTCAGGTAAAAAACTTCAATAATGCCTTTCAGCTTTCTGGGACTTTCAAAACTTTGCCGCTGAACCCATGGTGTTTCAGTAAAATTACTGCTGGTAAATACACGGGAATCATATTTGATCCTGACAGCTGTATGTTCGGGATACTGATAGGCTTCAGGCAGAATGGCACAGATGTTCTGCAGTGATTCATCCACCGGCTTGCTCTGGCTGAGTATCAGTGAGGTCTGGTTCAGACCTCTCAATTCCTTCAGCCTTTCAGTATTTTTCTTGATCAGCTCCTCCAGTTCATTCTGGGAACCTGAATTTGAAATCAGGGAGGACAAGGTGTTGATGAGCATCAGCTCTTCCTTAAGGAAAGGACCTTCATAGGCCGAAGGAAATTCTTTCAGATAATAGATTTCAATGGTGCCGGTTTTCAGTTTGGGAGTTTCGAATGTTTTACTGAGTACCCATGGCGTTTCCTTAAACTTCCTGCTTGTAAAGACCATACTGCTGAAAGTAATTCTGGCAGCTGTATATTCCGGATATTGAAAAGCCTCGGGAAGCAACATACAGATGTCCTGCAGGGACTCTTCAAATGAAGTGCCCCGTTTGAGGATCTCTGCAGTTTTGTGGATGCTTGTCAACTCTTTGATCCTCTCGGTGTTTTCATACAGTATACCCGCCAGAAGATAGTTTGAAATTTTGCCCGAAATCAGATCACCTATACTGGCAATAAAACTGTTATCCTGCTTCAGAAGCTCCCTGGCCGAAATTTCATTAAGTTTTCCGGAGTGGTGAATCTCAATTACGCCCTTGATCTTATCGGTGATGTCAAACAAATGCCTTTCGAGCCAGCGTGATGGTCTGAAATCCGCACTTCTGAACTCATGATGGTCATAAGAAATATATACTGAAAGATTTCCGGGTTCTACATCCGCTTCCTTTATGATATCACAGATCTGCTGCAGAGCAAGCTCAATCGATCCGGTTTCATTCAGCAGTTTCGCCGTCTTCGTAATGGCTGATAACCTGCGGCTTGTAACCTCATAATCCAATTGTTCCGCCATTGTAATGTTTTTTGATCAATATCCAAAATTACAAAACTGCGGGATAAATTGTGTCATGTTGAAGGAATGCGGAATTCTTCCCGGATTAAGAACCGGGGCAGGCAATTCCAGGATTAAAGTCTGGTAGCGTTGTTCAGCCGTATAATCTTTACAAAACCTGCGAACAACCGAAAAAGATCCCGCTGTTGTCAGCTTCCGGACAAGTATTTATGGATTGCATGTGCGGCTTTTCTTCCGTCTCCCATGGCTGCAATGACCGTAGCACCGCCTCTGACGATGTCCCCGCCGGCATAAAACCCCTCAACATTCGACTTCATCAGTTCTCCGCAGACTTCAATGGTTCCGTAAGGGGTGACCTTAAGTTCTGGCATATGCATTGATATTAAAGGATTGGGGGATACGCCAATACTGACAATGACCAGATCTGCCTCGAGAAAATACTCAGAATCCCTGACCGGAAACGGTCTGCGCCTTCCGGATGCATCGGGTTCACCCAGTTCCATTCTGTGAAGTTTGATCCGGTTCACCCTTCCGTTCTCATCTGCAAGATATTCAACAGGTTCATTCAGGTTCAGAAATTCAACACCCTCTTCCCTGGCATGCATGATCTCTTCCTTTCTTGCAGGCATTTCATTGAATGACCTCCGGTAAATGATCATCGCCCTCTCAGCACCAAGCCGTTTTGCCGTTCGAACAGAATCCATGGCTGTATTGCCACCACCGATCACAGCGACATTCCTCCCATAAAACACAGGGGTGTCATAATTCTGTTTTGCCGCGCCCATCAAATTGACCCTGGTCAGGTATTCATTGGCAGACATGATGCCGACATGATTCTCCCCCGGGATGTTCATAAACCTGGGCAGTCCTGCACCACTGCCAATAAAGAAAGCCTTATAACCTATATCTTTCAGATCATTGTGCGTCAGCGTCTTACCGATGATGATATTGGTGTAAAACTGTACTCCTATCTTTTTCAGATTTTCTATCTCAAATTCTATGATGTCATTCGGCAGCCTGAATTCAGGTATACCATAGCGCAACACACCTCCAAGTTCATGCAACGCTTCATAGACGGATACACTGTATCCGTAACGTGCAAGATCACCCGCCGCCGCAAGACCTGCCGGTCCAGATCCGATCACGGCCACTTTTATACGGGTCTTTCTCCCTGTTTCAGGAATGTAAGGAACACCAGATTCGCGTTCGTAATCTGCCACAAATCTTTCAAGATACCCGATCGCAACGGGTTCCTTTTTCAACTTGTCATAATAAATGCAGGTCTTTTCACATTGAACCTCCTGGGGGCAAACACGGCCGCAAATGGCAGGAAAAAGATTGCTTTGCTTGATGACCTGTGCAGATTTCATGAAATCACCCGCTTCAATGTATTTGATGAATGTCGGGATATCCACCCCGACCGGGCAACCCTGTATGCATGTCGGGTTGGCACAATCCAGACATCGCCGGGCTTCCTGTAAGGCCTCAAAAACCGACAGTCCTTTATTCACCTCGAAATTTCCTTTAAGCCTTTCAACCGGGTCCTCCATGGGCATGACGACGCGTTTGATCGTCATTCTTTCCTTTGCTGGCATCGATTTGCGCAACTCCCTGCGCCAGTCATCTTTTAACATCACAGGCTCAATGCTAAATTCCTTCATATTGATATCAATTGGGAGCCCCTCCTCTCAGAAACTCCTTGTAATTGTATTTCTCTTCACGTTTGTATCCGGCAAGACGTATCAGCAATTCATCAAAATCAACTTCATGGGCATCGAATTCAGGTCCGTCAATGCAGGCGAATTTCTTTTGTCCGGCCACAGTGACCCTGCATGCCCCGCACATGCCCGTACCATCTACCATGATTGTATTCAGGCTGGCAATTGTGGGAATACTGTATTTTTTCGTAAGCAGACTGGTGTATTTCATCATGATGGCCGGACCAATGGTAACAGCTTTATGAATCTTTTCCTGTTGTATGACATGTTCCATTCCTTCCGTAATCAATCCTTTCATACCATAGCTGCCGTCATCCGTCATTACGAGCAACTCATCAGAAAAGGCCCGCATTTCTTTTTCCAGTATTACCAGTTCTTTTGTACGGGCCGCCAGTACCGTCACAATGCGATTACCGGCCTGGTGAAATGCTTCAGCTATGGGCAAAAGTGGTGCTATTCCAACCCCACCCCCGGCGCACAGCACTGTTCCTACTTTTTCAATGTGTGTGGGTCGGCCCAGGGGACCAACAACATCTGTGACCTCATCCCCGACATTCAATCCTGCAACTTTGTGGCTGCTGACGCCAACGATCTGTATGATCAGCGAAATGGTGCCACGTTCCGTATCCGATTTGGTTATCGTCAACGGGATACGCTCTCCCTCCCGTCCTATCTTCACAATAACAAAATGCCCGGGTTTTCTTTTCCTGGAAATCAGAGGCGCTTCAATCTCAATCCTCACAACATTCTTTCCAAGATTCTGCTTCGCAACCACCTTATGCATGCTCATTTTCGTATGAAAATAATGTATCTTTATTAAACAATTAAAAGGGTGATCAAGTTTACGTATTTCCTCTACGTAAATGACGTACCGGATTTTCTCAGGTGTTTGGCGTTTTCAGGTACGAATTGCTTATTATTTCCATCCCCTGGTCTTTTTTTCACCATTTTGAATTTGTAAATTTACATTTACATGAAAGCGAACTGCAAAATTAGTAAAATATAACGTTTGCACATTGCTTTGACCCTGTTGAAATATAGTATTTAACATATGAATGACACCAGTCATAGGGATTTTCTGCCAAATCAGCCGGTTCGTGAAATCTTTAATGAGATTGGTGCCATTGCAGCCTTTTCTGTTCTTGTATCCAAACAGATCTTTAAAAGACCTGCCGAACTGCCTGAATTTTTAAGACAGTCCTATACCCTTGGATATAAAGCTCTTCCTCTTGTACTGATCACAGGATTCATTCTGGGAATGGTACTCACCATACAGATGAGGCCCCTGCTGGTGGATTTCGGCGCTGAATCCGAATTGCCCGGACTGGTCACCATTTCTATAGTCCGTGAGATCGGACCCGTGATTATCGCTTTGATATGTGCAGGGAAGATCGCTTCAGGAATAGGGGCGGAACTGGGGTCCATGCGTGTCACTGAACAAATTGATGCCATGGAGGTTTCGGGGACGAATCCCATGAAATTCCTGGTGGCGACGCGTGTTTTATCAACCACCTTCATGGTTCCCCTGCTTGTCATTGTGGCCGACTTTATTTCACTGATCGGATCTTACACCGCCATGAACATTCACAGCAAAATATCCCTGTCGCTTTATCTTTCACTTTCCTTTGATGATCTGACCTTTCTGGATGTGATCCCGGCCACGATAAAAACTGTTGTTTTTGGCTTCATCATAGGAATCGTAGGCAGTTATAAGGGCTATCATGCGGAAAGGGGTACAGAATCCGTCGGATTTGCAGCCAATTCTGCCGTTGTCACAGCTTCACTGGCCATATTCGTGATCGATCTTCTTGCCGTGCAGATCACAGACCTGATCTCCATTCTGTAAACCATGGAAAAACTGATTGAAATACAGGACCTACAAAAATCATTCACAGGCAGGGATGTACTGAAAGGAATTGACCTTACCCTGAACCGGGGAGAAAACGTGGTGCTGCTCGGCCGGTCAGGTATCGGAAAAACGGTGCTGATCAAATGTATCGTTGGTTTGATCCTACCGGATTCAGGCATCATCAGGGTATTTGGCGAAAACATTGAGGATCTTAACGATGAGGGACTCAATACGCTGCGGAAAAAAGTCGGTTTTTTATTCCAGGGCGGAGCTGTGTACGATTCCATGACGGTCCGGGAGAACCTTGAGTTTCCGATCAAAAGGAATCTCAAGATCAAAAAGAACAAAGATGAGATCGACAATATAGTTCACAAAGCGCTTGAAAATGTTGGTCTGCTTGATGCAATCGACAAAATGCCCTCCGAGCTTTCAGGCGGCATGCGCAAGCGTGTGGGACTTGCCAGAACACTGATCCTGAATCCGGAGATCATTCTGTACGATGAACCCACAACGGGACTTGATCCGATCACTTCAAAGGAGATCATTGAGCTCATCCTTGAAATTCAGAAGAAATACAATACTTCTTCAATCATCATCACACATGACATCCATTGTATCAGATCGACTGCAAACCATATCCTGCTGATCAAAAACGGCATCATATACGCGGAAGGAACATTGAGCGAATTTATGGAAAGCAAGGACAAAGAAATTAAATCGTATTTTTCTTAAAAACTCCTGTCATGCAAAACAAAACATTGAATACTGTCAAGCTGGGAATTTTCGTTGTATCCGCAATCCTCATATTCGTGCTGGCCATCTATTACCTGGGAAGCAAGCAGCACCTTTTCAGGACAAATTTTGTCATTTATACCGATTTTACCACGGTTAAGGGACTAAAGACAGGGAACAATGTGAGGTTTCTGGGGATAGATGTCGGAACCGTATCAGCCATCACGATCATTAATGATTCACTGATCAGGGTCAGGATGACAATTGATGAGGATGTAAAACAATTTATCAAGAAAGACTCAAAGGTCGAGATTGACAGTGAGGGACTTATGGGAAGCAAAATCATCACCATTTTTCCAGGAACAATGTCCGCCCGTATCGTTCATGATAACGATACACTGCATTCCATTGAAACAGTCAATGTGGAGGATATTCTGTCAGAACTGGAAAGAACTACAGGATACACGACACGTGTAGCTTCCAATCTTGATGAAATTACGAGAAAAATCAACCAGGGCGAAGGCGACCTGGGAAGGCTGATCAATGATAACTCGCTGAAAAATGAACTGGACCGGTCGACCCGGGAGATCCATCTCCTGGTGCAGGAACTCAGACAGGTGGCCGGTAAATTCAATACCACTGAAAATGATATGGGAAGGCTGCTGAACAGCAGGGATATAACAGAAAGATTTGCAGGTATTGCAGATAATCTTGACAGTGCCGCCATTGATGCGCACAGAACCACAAAGGAACTGAACAAGGCTGCTGAAGAGATCAATTACGGCAACGGGACCATCCACAGACTGATCTATGATACCATTTTCATACAGGGCATCGACACCACCCTGAAGAATGTAAACACAGGTATTGGGGAGGTGATCGAAACGGCAGATGCTATCAGGGAGAGCTGGATCATTAACCTGTTTTCAAAAAAAGAGAAAAACAAATGAGATCCTAATCAAAATTCCATCATATTTGTATGGTTGATTGAAACTTGATAACCCGACATGGACAACATCAGGAAATTTGGCACGGCACCTGTTTTCTTCACGGCAATATCAACCATACTTGGAGCCATATTGTTCCTGAGGTTCGGCTATGCCGTGGGTACGCTGGGCTTCTGGGGTGTTGTCCTGCTCATCATGCTCGGTCATGCTGTCACCATTCCCACTGCCCTCGCCATTTCTGAGATCGCCACCAACAAAAGGGTGGAAGGCGGAGGTGAATATTTTATCATTTCAAGGTCATTCGGCCTGAACATCGGGGCCACCATAGGCATAGCCCTGTTCCTGTCTCAGGCCATCAGTGTGGCTTTTTATGTCATTGCATTTACCGAATCCTTCGAGTTTTTCTTCAATTTCATGAGAGACCGGGTCGGAATCGACCTTCCCAGGCAGGTCATCAGCATACCAATAATGCTGCTTCTGGCTATGATGATCCTGAAGAAAGGGGCAAATCTCGGTGTTAAGGCACTGTATCTGGTGGTTGCCATATTGTTCATCTCTTTGTTTTTGTTTTTTATCGGTAAAACTGTACATGCCGGCCAGTCCTCCTTTAACCTTGCGAATGCCCAGTTTCGCAACACACTCGATTTTTTCAAGGTCTTTGCCATTGTTTTTCCTGCATTTACCGGAATGACGGCAGGTGTTGGTCTGTCGGGGGACCTGAAAAACCCGTCCCGTTCCATACCCCTTGGCACAACACTGGCAACCGTTACGGGAATGATCCTCTATTTCTTTGTGATCTACAAACTTGCCCTGTCTGCCAGTCCGGAAGACCTTGTTGGCAAACAACTGATCATGAGTGAGATTGCAGTAGCCGGAATGATCATGATACCCCTCGGACTTGCTGCCTCAACCATATCTTCGGCGCTCGGTTCCGTAATGGTGGCACCCCGCACACTTCAGGCACTTGCATATGACCATTCCTTTCCGGTACCCATTGTAAACCGGTGGCTGGCGCGCTCCAGAAAAACAGACCAGGAACCTGTGAATGCTTCTCTTGTCACGTGCTGCATCGCGTTGTTGTTTGTTGCCCTTGGAAATGTAAATGCTGTTGCCCAGATCATTTCCATGTTCTTTATGGTCACATACGGTTCCCTTTGCCTGATCTCATTCCTGAACCATTTCGGGTCATCCCCCGCATACCGGCCCTCATTCAAATCAAGATGGTATCTTTCGCTGTCCGGGTTTATCGTCTCTGTGTGGATCATGTTCAAGATCAATACAGCTTATGCCGTGGTTGCATTTACCCTGATGACCGCCCTGTATATTTCCATAAATGCATATCATGCAAAAAGGAAAGGACTGGTATCCATCTTTGCAAACACGATCTTCCAGATCAACCGGAACCTTCAGGTATATCTGCAAAAAAGGAGCAGTCACAAGACCTATACCGAATGGCGCCCGAGTGCTATATGCATTTCCAAGTGCTCGTTCGAACGCAACAACGCACTGAGACTGCTCAGCTGGATCTCTTACAGGTATGGATTCGGGACCTACCTGCACCGCATTGAGGGATATTATTCAAAAAGCACATACCAGCGGGCACGCGAGGAATTGCAAAAACTGCTAAAGAACATTGACACGGACAGTTACGTGTACATCGACACCATCATCTCACCTTCCTATACAACGGCTGTCGCCCAGGCTATTCAGATACCGGGCATTGCCGGCATGGAAAACAATATGGTCATTTTTGAATTTGACAAGGAAAGACCGGATGAACTGCCTGCCATTATTGACAATTTCAACCTTGTGAATGCCGGCAGTTTTGACGTGTGCATTCTCGCAGCAAGCCGCAAACCCAAGTACTACAAGAATGGCATTCACGTATGGATCAAGTCGACCGATTCGGAAAATGCAAATCTTATGATCCTGATGAGTTTTATCATACTGGGGCATCCCGACTGGCAGCAGGGGAACATAAGGATCTTTGATATTTGCCGGCAGGATGATTATGAGGAGACCAGGAACCTGATGGATGAGCTGATCCAGAGCGGTCGTCTTCCCATTACATCCAAGAATGTAGAGATCATTGTCCAGAAAGACGATGTATCCTCTAAAAAGCTGGTTAATACCTTTTCCGCAGAAGCCGGTTTAACCATCATCGGTTTCCGGGAAGAAACCCTGAACCACGAGGGAGAAAGACTTTTTACCGGTTATGATGAACTTGGGGACCTCCTCTTTGTCAATTCCTGCACGCAGAAGGTTATCGATTAAGGAATACGGTGCAATTCTGATGGCTTTCAATTGACAACAAATATTAAGGGCATCATGAAAAATTTCCCGGATTTCTTTCAATATCATGCAATCGTACTCTTGTTATTTGTTTCCTGATGCATGCAGAAATATCTTGTTTGCGTAAAAATCCTTCCCAAGTCTGAAACTACAGTTGACAACAGGAGCAGCGGTATGGGAATTACCTATAAGAGACATGCCGATTAAGAAAGGTCGAGGAGCACATACTCTAATGATAATCGCCTCTGCCGCTTCCAAACCGCGGATTTACAATGTTGTTGTAAATGGATCCGAAAGTATATGTAATTCCAATTCTTCCTGTGTAGCTGTAGTTGGTCTCAAGTTCCCGGAGACTCAGGTATATATCTTCAACCGACCGGCCACCTTTGGCAAGTTCAATCTGGTTGTGAATAAAAGCTGCACTTCCCCGGATGGTGAGCGAAAGACCTCTAAACAGACGCCATTCCAGACTTCCTTCAATCTGAACAAAATTCTTGCTCCAGTCATGAAGATAGTTTGATGCATTTAGGGAAAAGTTTGCTGATCCCCAACTTTGCTTTATCTGCATAGCAATATCCAGAGATTGCTGGAACAAACGCTCAAATGTTTTATCATATATCGTTGTGTCGATATAATT